>MVRP01000137.1 GCA_002067405.1 Syntrophorhabdaceae bacterium PtaU1.Bin034
TCTCGATCTTTTTGCAATCTCATAGGCGCCCTCTTCGTCGACCTCTACCTTCAATATTGCCGCAGAGCGTTTGACGATTCTCATCAGATGCTTTTCCTCGTAGAAGTCGAGGTCTCTCACGATACCGAACCGGTCACGCAAGGGTGAGGAAAGAAGACCTGCTCTTGTTGTTGCCCCTATCAAAGTAAAGCGTTCAAGACGATACCGGTGCGTACGGGCATGTACGCCTCGATCAAAGACGAAATCCACCGCAAAATCTTCCATCGCCGGATACAGAAACTCCTCCACGATTTTCGGTATACGGTGTATCTCATCAATAAAAAAAATGTCGCCCCGCTCCATGTTGGTGAGAAGCCCCATCAGATCGCCTCCCTTTTCCAATGCAGGACCGGAGGATGTGATCACTTTCGTACCCATTTCGTTTGCAATAATGTGGGCAAGCGTTGTTTTGCCAAGGCCGGGAGGGCCGTTGAGCAGGATATGCTCCAGTGATTCTCCCCTCTTGAGAGCCGCTTCTATTGCGATTCTCAGCGTCTCCACCACCTTCTTCTGCCCAATATACTCAGAGAGCGTTCTCGGCCTAAGGCTAAGAAAGTCCTCCTCGGCACCGGTCTCCTCGTTCCTTGTTTCCGCAAAGCCCTCCGATTCCTCGTATATCATTTCTTCTGACCCCTGTACACTTCCTCAAAGAGTTCCTCGGACGTGCTTATCCCGGGTCGTCTTTTTATGGCCTCTTCTATCATCTTTCGGGCCTCCAGGACCTTGTGACCGAGCTGAGAAACGAGAACGTTTTCTACCTCTATTCTGAAATCCTCTTCTACCTCCGGCGGAAGCTCTACTTCGGGTATGAGGGCGTACTTCGCGGTCTTCCCTTTGAGTGACGCAATGATCTTTTCAGCCTTCCTTTCCCCGATCCCCTTCAACTGCTTCAGGTCCTTGACGGCCTTCTCCTCGATATTGCGGGCTATCTCCCTCACCGGCTTTGTTAATGCCCTGATTGCGAGCGAAGGTCCAATGTCCTCAACTGATATGAATAATTCGAAAAATTCCTTGTCCAGTTCCGTTCTGAATCCCACAAGAACGGGCTTGGGCTGTCTTTCGGTCTGATTGAAAGAGATATACAATTTCAGGGCCTCATCGATTTTCGTTGTCCTCTTGAGCTCGTCCATCACGTATGCTGGGATGAGCACTTCATACCCTACGCCCCCAACGCCGATCGTCACCTTATCGCCGTCTATTTTTCTAAGTGTTCCTTCCAGGTACGAAATCATTTCTCCCCCGATAGCTCCGGTAAAAAACGGTGAGCGCAACAGCAAGGGCATCTGCGGCATGAAATGACTTCAAGCCGCTTGCTCCGAGCACCCTCTTTGTCACGCCCCGGATCTGGACCTTCGTTGCTGCACCGTGGGCCGCCAATGCGTTCTTCACCTCTCTCGGCGCCACCTCTATGACCTTTGTCCCATGCTGAAAGGCCGCCAAATAGATGATCGCGACTACTCCCCCCAGCATCATTCCGGCCTTTGGATACCGCACCATGGAAAAGATATTCTCGACCGCTACCACTTCCGGCTTGACCTCGTCCATCAGCACGCCCAGGTCATTGTAGATCTGAAACAGCCGCTGTGATACATGGTCGCGTGCTGAGGTCCTTATAGAGCCACATTTCCATAAAGACGGCGACATCTGGTTGCAGACTATGGCCCCGAATCCCGTACTCGCCAGTCCCGGATCAATGCCCAGAATGATCATGGCACTTACCGTATCCTCAATTGTTTTGCCACAATTTGCTCAGGTCTGCAACAACACTTTTCTGCTGTTGAAGCTGGATAGGCAGTTTCGGACAGACGCGAGATAATGCTCTCTGCGATGGAGGTCACGAAAGGTTAATGCGTTTGACCTCTCCGTTGTTCCCGGTAAAACCCGTGTCCTTTCCATTGTAAAAGAGCTTCACCCCGCCGGCGTTCCCTATAAGAAGATCAAACGTCTCTTTTGCGTTCAACATGACCACTTCTTCGGGATTGAGGGTAAACTCTTTCTTTTCCGATCCGTCAATCACGATCCTCACCCAGGTTCTGTCCTGGCATGCAATGACGAGCTTCTTCGCCTCGAGGACAAGCTTGTCACCTTCCTTGCTGTCGTAGGAGCTTTTTGCCACTGTTTGATAGTTGTTCTGGGCAGCGGGAAGTTGAGCGGCGGGACGCCGTGGAGAAGGAGCTACATGGGTCGGTCTCTCCATGTTCTGAAAAACCAGAAAGGCAATTACAATACCGGCCATCGTGGCGGCACCGATTATTTTTTTCTGCGGCTCCCACCTTCTCCTGACCGCTTCTTTCTGTTTCGTTATCGTCTTCTGTCTTTGCTCTTCAAGAAAAGCATCTTCTGCGATGAGCTCGGACTGCACTTGCTGGGACACGTCAAGAAGGGAGGCATACTGGACAATATACCCCTTGACATATACGGGATGGGGGAGAAGATCCCACTTACCCGACTCGATGGCCTTGATTATCGACTTTCTGATGAACAGGGTTTCAGAGACTTCTTCAATGCTCAACCCTTTTTCTTCCCGCGATGCCTTTAGCAATTCTCCGATTTTGTTAAGGTCAAAAGGCATGATTAATCCCTCCCTACCTTCCGATAAGCCTCTCGGCTTGCTTCGAGCACATTCTATAAAATCTGCCTTTCTATGTCATCAAAAAAATTCCCTTTGAGCGGACAAAAATTTTCTGATAAATTCTTGTCGGAATAATCTCTGTAATCTTCTTAATACAGCCCTCTTACTAATCCAGCTACTCGAGAAAAAACGTTAAACGGAAGCGCTGAAAAAGGGTTTCTATCTGCAGTCCGGACAAACGCTTAGTTTTTCAGTCGGGGTCCCTGTCTTTTGGGAAATCCACTCCAGCTGGGATACCGGCGCCTGGTATCGGCCGCACTTCGGGCAGGTAGCGAGCGAGAAATCCTTGCCCCATACTCTTCTCGTTCCGTTCTTCTCCTCCATCACTACATGGCTTGTGGGGCATACGACAACGCAGGCGCCGCACGCTATACACGTTCCTGACGACTGGTCAGACCGCGGTCCCACCTTCTTTTCCTCGTCCTTTCCGCTCATCTCCAGCGCAGCAACCCCGACAACGTCCTTGCAGGTCTTTATGCACTGAGTACAGAGGATGCATTTGTTCTCGGCCTGCGATTCGCTGTAGCCCACCTGAGGCACCCCGTATTGGTTTGCCAGAGCCTGAATGACGTCAGAAGCGGGGGCTAGCGACAAAAGGCCCTGAATTGCCTTCTTGCGAGCAAGCTTCACTGCCTCCGAGTCAGTCGTGATCTGCATTCCCTCTCGAGCGGGATAAATACAGGAGCTCACCACCCGGCTCTTTTCGCCTTCCACGACTTCCACCGCACAGATCCTGCATCTCCCCATCGGCCCCAACGTCTCATGATAGCAGAGAGTCGGGATGACAAAACCTTCCCTTCTCGCGACGTTCAGAATTGTCTCTCCTTCTTCCGCCCGGACAACCTTTCCATTTATCTTAAGCTCCATTGCGTCCTATCCTCCTTGATCAACGCTCGCTGTTTCAAGCACCGTCCATGCCCTCTTGAAAGAGGTGACACTCCGGCTTTCGGCATGAATTCTACTTACTCAACGCTTTCAGTTCATCCCATTCAGTGGTGATCCGTTCTTGAATCTTTGATATCACCTCTTCCGTCAGATGCCTGAATCGTCCTTGTCCTTTCAGATAGTCTTTTATCGGCCTTAAAGGCTCCGGGTTATAGCTTAATTTGTATTTGCCGTTTTCCACTTCGTAGAGCGGAAACACACCCGTTTGCACCGCGAGCCGTCCGTATCTGATGGCAAGTTCAGTGGGAATCCTCCAGCCCGTAGGGCAGACGGAGAGTATGTGAATATACGAAGGACCCTGCGTATTTCTGGCTTTTTTCACTTTCTCAATAAGATCAAAGGGGTACGAGGGACAAGCTGTCGCCACATACGGAACATTGTGGGCAACCATGATCTTTGGCATGTTCTTCTTCCACGTCGATTGTCCGATGCTCATCTTGCCGGGAGGGCTCGTTGTCGTCATTGCACCGAACGGTGTCGCCGATGACCTCTGAATTCCCGTATTCATATAGGCCTCATTGTCCAAACACAGGTACGTCATCTTGTGGCCGCGCTCCATTGCCCCGGATAACGCCTGCAAGCCGATATCGGCTGTTCCACCGTCACCGCCCACCGCAACCACATGAACATCCTTGTCCGGTATTGTTCCCTTTCTCCTGAGCACTTTTAACCCCGACTCGATACCTGACCCCACAGCCGCTGCGTTCTCGAACGCCACATGTATCCAGGGAAGCGTCCAATCCGTTGTGGGAAGCGGGGTAGAAATAATTTCCATACAACCCGTTGCCATAGCTATTACTGTATCTTTTCCAAATCCCTTAAGCGCCATCCGAAGCGCCAAAATCTCTGCGCATCCCGTGCAAGCCCGATGGCCCGAGACGGCAAACTCCTCTTTCGGGATCATATTTGCTGCAAACAGCTCAATATTAGGCAGGTTCTTGCTCATCCTCTTGCTCCTATCACTTTGACGTTCAAACCTTTCTGTATCTGCATCCGGTCGGCGGAGATAGACGTCATCTCTTCATACATCTGTTCCACGTCTTCCAGCATGAGGTCCCTTCCGCCCAATGCAGCTATATAATTCCTCATGGCCGGATTGAGCCCTGATCTGTATACGAGGGAAGAGATTTCGTTGAAGATCGGGCTGTTGAGTCCGCCTGCAGGCATGACCCGCTCAATCACCGCCACCTTTTTCTGGTCCTTCAAGATCGATAAGATCTCCTCTCCGGGGAACGGCCGATAGAGCCTGATATTGATAAGGCCCGCCTTCTTCCCCTGCTTCCTTAGCCCGTCAATAGCAGTCATAATGTTTTCGTTGAGTGCCCCCAACGCGACAAACACCACGTCTGCATCTTCCGTGTTGTATGCCTCCACCGGTTTATAGCTCCGGCCAAATTTCTCACCAAACTCCTCCATAACTTCCTGAACAACCGTTTTGGAGTCCAAAAGCGCCATTTCTTGGGCGTACTTACACTCGGTGTAAATGTCCGGCATACCATAAGCGCCCATGGTTACAGGCTTGTCGGGGTACAAGGTAAAGGCAGGCTTGTACGGCGGCAGAAAAGCGTCGACCGTTTCCTGCGAAGGGAATTCGATAGGCTCAACAACATGGGTAAGGGTAAAACCATCGATGTTGACCATGACAGGGAGAAGGACCCTTCTGTCCTCCGCTATCCTGAACGCCATGATCGTCGAATCAAGAGCCTCTTGTCCGTTCATGCAGAAAAGCATGATCCATCCGCAATCCCTGGCTGCCATTATATCGGAATGGTCGTTCCATATGTTGAGCGGACCGGACAGCGCACGGTTCGCTGACGCCATTACGATGGGAAGACGAAGCGCCGATGCAATGAACAGGATCTCATGCATCAGCTCCATGCCCTGAGAGCTCGTTGAAGTAAAGGTGCGGGCGCCGGTTGCCGATGCCCCGCAACATGCGGACATTGCGCTATGTTCTGATTCAACGGTGATGAAATCGGCATCCAATTCCCCGTTCGCGACAAGCTCCGAAAGGTGCTCAACGATATGTGTCTGCGGTGTGATCGGATAGGCCGAGATAACCTCAGCCCGTGCGAGTTTAACCGCATCTGCTACTGCCAATGATACTTCTATGCCCTTCCTCTCACTCATTTCTCTTCCTCCGTCATGGCGATAGCACCGGGCCAACACTCTTTGGAACAGATACCGCAACCCTTGCAATAATTGTAATCCGCCACAAAATACCCATTCTCTTTTTGAATGACGGCGGCATCAGGACAAAACATCCAGCAAACTCCGCACTTGATACATTTTGACTCATCCCATACGGGGCGCAATGTTCGCCAGTCCCCCGTTAAATATTCCCTTGCGCTACCGGGCTCATCGACAACACAACCGATGTTCAGCTCATGCCACTTGTATTCTTCCATGCTTTTTGCCATAAAATACCTCTCATTCGAAAATATGCAAGCTCAGAATTATAAAAGTTTTCGCGCTGGCTGTCAACGCCTGGGCGACTGAAAAAGCAGAGAATTACGGCGGATTTGACAGATTTACCGGAAGGAATTCACGGCAAGCGGCTTTGCTGTCTTGTCACACAATCGAGTATCGACTCTCTGTTTGAATCTTGAGAGACTTCCCTTTAAACTTCTGGATAAACTCCTGAACAGGGACGGCGGGCAGGGTCATGATCTGAACGGTTCCTCTTGCTCCTAATTCAATTGAAACCCGTGCTATGGCTTCATTATCCGGCGCTTCCACCAGATTAATGAAATCATACTGTCCCAGCACCGCGTACTGGGCAATTACGAAGGCGCCCATGCTTTCTATTTCCCGGTTTACCTGTTCGATGCGCTCCGGGTTGTTCTTGATGGACTTTCTTCCTTCGTCCGTAAGCGTTGTAATAAGGATATACAAGGGCATCAAGCACCTCCCTGATTATTCAATTTTAGTATATTTCGGATGCTTGTCAACACCTTTTGTTGCCGCCTTCTGTTGCTAAGTGAGTACCAAGCTCAAAGAATATCTTTTCCGGAGTGGCAAAGAATTGACATTAACATTCATTCATTCTACATTAAAGGGTCATGAGCGGTGTAACTTACAAGGATGCGGGCGTTGATATTACAAAGGCCGACAACCTGATCGACAGTCTGAAGAAGCGGATAGAAAGAACCTTCAACCCTCACGTTCTCTCACCCGTCGGTGGTTTCGCAAGTCTTATTGAGGTTCCTCAAAGCTACAAGAATCCCGTACTGGCAAGTTCGACGGATGGCGTCGGCACCAAGCTGAGAGTGGCTTTCATGTCGGGTAAGCACGATACTGTGGGCATCGATCTTGTCGCTATGTCCGTCAACGACGTTCTGACTATTGGAGCAAAACCGCTTTACTTTCTGGACTACTACGCCGCAGGCCGTGTTGACGAGTCTATCTATCGGGATGTTCTGTCAGGGATATGTGCGGGCTGCGAAATGGCAGCATGCGCGTTGGTGGGAGGAGAGACGGCCGAAATGCCCTCGTTCTACGAAGAGGGAGAATACGAGCTTGCCGGCTTTGTCACTGCAATTGTAGAGAAGGAAAAGATAGTTGACGGCTCCTTCATCAAGGCCGGTGACCGGATCATAGGACTCGCCTCCAACGGTCTCCACAGCAATGGGTTTTCCCTTGTTCGCAAGGTTCTCTTTGAGGTGCACCATCTTGGAATCGATGAGAGAATGGAGGATCTTGCCGGCCAGCCCTTGTACGAGGAGCTTCTGAAGCCGACAAGAATCTACGTTAAGCCTGTACTGCAAGTGCTTGAGAATTATACGGTTAAAGGAATGGCACACATAACGGGGGGTGGCCTGCCGGGAAACGTCGCTCGCGTTATTCCTCCCGGCCTACGGGCGAATATGACCTTGCAGAAAGCGAAAATACCGGCGATTTTTGACACGATACAGAGACTGGGCAATATCGCCCCTGATGACATGCACGCCACCTTCAACATGGGCATAGGTTTCGTGCTGATTGTGAAAGAGGAAAATGAAAAAGCAATTATCCAGGCGCTTTCGGATTTGGGAGAAAGCGCTTCCTCTATAGGGTTTATTGAAGAGACAACCGACGACGCTCGGGCTTGCGTATCGATCACCTGAGCCCTTTCCTGATGGTCGGCCGGTAACATAAAAGCCCTTTCAAGCCCAATTTACAGGTTACACAAAAGATCTTAAGAATATTTTGTCCCGGCCTTCGACCTTTGTCTCAACCTGCAGATCCTCCACCCGCGAGTACTGTCTGGCATTCCAAAACAGCCCCTGTCTCTGCGGACAGGACATCCTGAATAACCAGTTTCAGATCTTCTAGTTCCTTATCCATTGCTTCATAATCCTGCCGATCCATTTTCTCGGCCAGGTTCAACAGGATTCCCAGGGGACCTTCCCGGTTCACAAGAGCATCCTGAATTTCAGGTGCCAAATTGAGTTTTTCCGTCACTTCGTTTGAACCTACGTTAAAGAGGACGCTGACAAAAGAGAACATGCCGGTGATGAAAGCCGTATCGGAAAAGGACTTGTCACCTATTCTTTTGGCCAGGAGTTCCATGACTCGCGCCCTCACTACAGCTTTCTCTATCAACGGGTTTGATTGACCATCCCTCATGTCGATCGTAAAAAGCAGGAGAGAGACCCATTTCTGCAGGTTCTCATAGCCCAACAGTGCTATGGCGTGCCGTATGGAGGAGATTTTCTGACTCACGCCGAAGAACGCTGAATTGATCAGTTTTAGCAGGCCGTATGTCAGTTTGGGGCTGTTCCTGAACGTCTTCTCGATGAGGCTCAACTCTTTGTTTGCCCGCAGATCGTTTGATAGCTGGATAAGAAGGGTCTGTGAGGATGATATGGATTCAGAGGCATTTCGGACGGGTTGTGTAAAAAACGCTCCCTCAAACACATCAAATCCGAGCGCCTTATAGTACACAAAAGTTTGCTTGTCGTTGACATTCGCCACCATCAACTTCAACGGAAGCTTCTTGAAAAGCGAGACGGTAGATGCGATTTGATCATTATGAAACGACAGGGCATCCGTCCGTACAAAATCGGCTATCTGGTGAAATGGCATAAAGCCCGGACCGGACGACGTATGTTCAATGGAAATACTGTACGAACGTTTCTTCAGCAGGGCGGAATTAATATATACGTCTTTGTCCAGCCCATCCTTCTCGGATATCTGGAGCACAGTTCCCTTCGGTAAGGAATCGATTTCGCCCGCCTCCAGCAATTCCGGGTTGATGCTCACGAAAGCCTGCCTGTTCCCGATAAGCCTTTCAAACCCTCCGGCCTCGGAAACCGCTTCGATCACCTCTGCATCCACCGTTGTGAGCGGCCATCTCAGATTCAGGTGGGTGGAACTGGCCTTCCGAAAGAAGAGTTCGTAACCAACAAGCGACTTATCTTTATCCAGAACGGCCTCTTTATGAACGAAGTATCTCTCCATCCCCTCCCTCTCGCTACGATAGAAATTGGCTCTTCGGGTCCCTGCGATACACTCGTCGTCTCTCCGGCCTATTCATTAATATTATCGCACGAGACTCCGTGCCCTTAAGCAGGCTCCGATTACGTCTCTCTTTTGCCCCGGTGCTCCTAATTCTTCTGCAAGATTCTGATAGAGGAGCTTTGGGGGCGTACGATCTCGCAATTCGCTATAAAAGACGCACCATTTATGCTATACTATCCCAACGCGCCCATAGCTCAACGGATAGAGTGCCGGACTACGAATCCGTAGGTTAGAGGTTCGAATCCTCTTGGGCGCGCATTTTATTTCAACACCTTACACACCATATGAAATAAATCCCTCTAAGCTGTGCTAACCTATTGCTAACCAACGCCGAATTTTCATCTCTTTTTGGGTATCGTGCTGCAATCCGTGCTAACCGTCGGTTAGCACGGAAAGACCCACGCTCTTTGAGGACCCATCCGAGAAGAGAGAACAGCGGCCCCTCTGTAGTCTGCCGTCATGGGAAGAATGTCTCTGTCTCATGAAAGCCACCTGACTCTATGGAATAATGTCTGATTAATTGCAGGACCAGCCGGCCGGGCATTTCAATCTTCGCGTCCGGGACATCGCCGATCAGCACTTTACAGATCCGCTGGCGGTCTCCCAGTCGATCCACATACGAGCGGCCATCTCGGCTCCCAACTGCCGTTGTTTATCACTTAAGTAGAGTGCTTCAGTATCCTCCCAGTTGTAGCCGACCCGGACGACGATTATACAGGAGAGACTGCAATTTGCCATTGTCGCTGTTAGGCTTTCGAGGAGACCCCGGCATGACCGCACAGAGCCTCCTCCCCAATGTCTCTACTTCTTCTTTGCTTGTTTTGCCTTGGCAGGAACTTTTTTCTTCGCTTCGTTCATTTGTTTGGTTAATACAGTGGAGGTTGTGAATTTTACAGCCGTCCTGGCAGGGATCTTTATTTCCTGACCGGTCCGCGGGTTTCTGCCCTTCCGGGCCTCTCTCTTCACCGAAGAGAAGGTGCCGAGTCCCGGGAGACGTACCGGGTCGCCGCTCTTCAGGGACGCGGCAATTGTCTCAACAAACGCTGAAAAGACGGTTTCTGCCTGTTTCTTGGTAATTTTACCCGTTTCTGACAATTTTCCCACAAACTCAGTCTTCGTCATGAAACTCCTCCAAATGAGAATTTAAAGATCTGCACGATTTATAGTACAAAATGCTAAGCCTGACAAGCAAAAAGTGTTACTGAGGGGGTAAAACAGCCTACAGGGTTGGTTTTGTTTGTCCGTGAGGAGTGTCCCCCTATCCCATCTTCTCAGTAAGTAATACGAAGATAACGCTTGGATCAGGGGCACGATATGAAAGCAGACGAGAAGCAGAATACCACATCCAGTTGCTGGGCCGTCCTTTCTGACAGGTACAAGACCTATCTTGACCGCCACGTAGCCGCAAATCCAGATCCTTGGACAACGTCAGTCCAAGATTGCATCTTCAAACCTCTGAGAGATGAAAGATTCAGATTACTCCAGATAGGGGATGGAACGGGATATGACGAAGTATATGTTGCTCTGCCTGACGGTAGAGAAGAGTGGATCAAGAGAACTGATCTACACATTATGCAGGGCAGCATAAGGACTGTTTACAAGCGGCCAAAGATCTTCATGGGCAAAACTTCCTTGATGGGAATCCTGGCACATGGGATCAAGACAGGACGAACATTTAGGGGCAGGTAGCTAAACGGACCGGGGCTTACTGGTACCTGGCTTTGAGGACATCACATGGGACATAACGGAATAGCATATCGTATTGGTACTGCAAACAGTAATCCAGTTTATTGGAAGCCCAATGAGTGCCACAATCCTCACCTCATTCTCGCCGGCGCCACCGGCAGCGGGAAAACGTATACGATC
>MVRP01000138.1 GCA_002067405.1 Syntrophorhabdaceae bacterium PtaU1.Bin034
GGGCCGAGAATGGCGATGACCCTGGGTTTGTTTGCCTCCATATAGGGATGTGGTATATAATCTTGCCATTCGTATGTCAAGAATTATAAAACTGGCCCTCATAATCTTCTTTTTTCCCGCGGCCCTCGGTGTTGCTCTCGCTTACAGCCTGGTCAATTATCTCGAAATACCGGACGTCAAGCAGCTCTCGACCTACGGCCCCCGCTCGGCGACCAGGCTCTATGCTGACGACGGTGCCCTTTTTGCCGAACTGTTCGTCGAAAAACGGGTGCCCATACCGCTGAGGGACATGCCCGATCACCTGAGAAAAGCCTTCATTGCCATTGAGGACGTACGGTTTTATCAGCATGCGGGATTCGACGTCCGCGGTATCGCCCGGGCATTCTACAAGAACATCATGAGGAAAGGCTACACCGAAGGCGCTTCGACCATCACCCAGCAGTTGGCGAGAAATCTCTTTCTCACGCCAAAGAAAAGCATGAAAAGAAAGATGGAGGAACTGCTCCTCGCGATTAACATAGAGAGGAACTATTCGAAGGACGAGATACTCAACCTCTACCTTAATCTCATATACCTCGGAGAAGGTGCGTATGGCGTAGAAGCGGCCAGCTATACCTACTTCGACAAAAAGGCAAAGGACCTTACTCTCGCCGAGGCGGCAACGCTTGCCGGTCTGACGAAAGCGCCGTCCCGCTCTTCCCCGTTCAAGAATCAGTCAAAGACCCTTGAACGCCGTAATCTCGTCCTCAAAAAAATGTACGAAGCCGGTTTTATCAGACAAGATCAGTATAAGAAGGCGTCGGCAGCCCCTCTTGTGCTTGCCCCGTTCAAAATACACGAGAAGAAGACCGGGTTCTTCATCGAGCACACGAAGCAGGGCCTGGAGGAATTCTTTCCCCAGCAGGAGGAGATCTTCACGAACGGGCTAAGCGTGAGAACCACGATCAACCTGAAGATGACCGAATACGCCTACGCTGCCATCGAAAAAGGGATGAAGCTGTACCGGGAGAGAAATCCGAAGGCCACGGTCCTCCCGGAAGTGGCGGTGATCGCGATGGAGGTCAAAACCGGTGAGATCAAAGTGTTGATAGGAGGAAAGGATTTCGCCACTTCTCCCTATAACAGGGCCACCCAGGCCAAGAGGCAGCCGGGATCCGCCTTTAAGCCGGTCATCTATCTCACTGCCCTTCAACAAGGGCTGGACCCGAACACCATGCTGAGGGACTCGCCCATATCGTACACCGACGCAACGGGACAGATATGGCAGCCCCGGAACTACAGCAACGAGTATCACGGCGATGTGCCGATGAGACGCGCCCTCGAGCTTTCACTCAATTCAGCGACTATCAGGCTCCTGGAAAGGGTCGGTGTCTCCAACGTCATCGATCTCGCCAAGAAGCTGCACATCAACAGCGATTTTGCTCCGAACCTTTCCCTTGCCCTCGGGTCTACCGAGGTATCGCCCCTCGAACTGGCGGCTGCCTATGCGACCGTAGCGCGGGGCGGCAAGTATATTGCGCCGACGACAATAAGGAACATTTTTACGACTCAGGGCGAGGAGATTCATCGGGATACGGCGGAAGAGCAGGTTGTGTCTGCCGAAGAGGCTTATATGCTCGTTGATATTATGAAAGGGGTAATAAAGCGCGGAACAGCAGGAAAGGCGGCGAGAATGCCCTATTTCCTCGCCGGCAAGACAGGCACGACAAACGACTTCAGGGATGCCTGGTTTGTCGGTTTTTCTCCCGAGCTTCTTTGCCTGGTATGGGTCGGGTACGACAGGGATGCCTTCTTGGGGAAAAGGGAATCAGGAGGCACGACTGCCCTGCCCATCTGGATGGAATTCATGTCAAAAGCCCTGCCCCTTTACCCCAACGAAGATTTCCCGGCGCCCCAAAAGGAGCCTGTCCGCTACGTCTATCCCCCTTCTCCTGAAGGCGAACCGGCCGCGCCGCTACCGGCCCCTTCCAACCAGGGCCCGCAGTCCGTGCCGACCCCGGACAAAAACAGCCAGCCCGGCGTCCAGCCGCCTTCTCTTCCGAGATCCCAGGTCGCTCCCGCACTACCTGCGCCAAGGCCTTCCGTTGCCCCCGCGCCCGTGACGCCTCCCTCTTCTGCTGTCCCGAATCGGGATTGGGGCCATGAAAACCGGTAAGCAGTTGAGCAATCGATCAGGTGGGAAGTAGTAACGATAGTTGCCCGAGACGCCTTTTGTCAGTTGCCGGAACCGGGAAACACAAGCTGCCCCTGGTCCTGCCGCTTGCGGCCGGCAGCCTTTTCCCCTGCCCTCCCCTTCGGTGCATCCGGTACTGCCGAAACAAACACGGTCTGCAACGAGGAAACAAGCATCGATCCGCTTGATTCCACAGTCTCGATGATACGAAGGAGCATCTCCTCCTGGGTGTCGAGAAAGACATCCCACGAGGTAGCCAGCACGTAGCAAAATACCTCTACATCAAAATTCGAGTTCTTGAGAGAGATGAGACGGACGTGCCAGGTACCGGCCTCAACCTTCGGGTGCTCGTCCAGCATCTTGCGTACTTCGCTCAGTATGTGCCGAAGCTGATCCGACGTGGTCTCGGAGCGGAGGCTTATCGTATGGTGGAACTTGATCTTGTCCCGTACGGCAAAGTTCTCCAGGCTCATGACGGAGAGTTGTCCGTTGGGCACAGAGACTATCGTACGGTCGATTGTCCTGATCCTCGTGGAACGGAGGCCTATGCTTTCCACCGTCCCGCTGTGTTCTCCGGCCTTGCAGTAATCCCCCACCCTGATGGGCTGGTCGGAGGCGATCATGATGCCGCCGAAAAGGTTTTCCAATGTCTTCTGAGCGGCAAAAGCGATAGCGATACCGCCGACTCCGAGACCGGTGAGCACCGCAGTAAGATTGATACCTGCGTAGTAGAGGATCGTGGCAGCGGCAATGATAATGGCAATGCCTTTGCAGATCTGCCCCCCGAGCTTGGTAATGCCGATGCGTCCCGAGGACGGGGTCATTTGGTACACCCTTCGAACACGGTCCACGAGGATGTCGATAAGGCGCAGGCAAAGCCAGGTCAACCCGATCACGGTCAACGTCTCCGCCATACGGTTCCAAAAGAGCCTGCTGAGCGCAGAGTGCGATAGAGGCGCATAGGCGTAAACGCTCAAGGCCAGGATGACGAGGCGGAAGGGATTCTTTATTCGTTCAATCAGCTGTTCATCCTGATCCTGTGCCAGCCGGTAAATAAGCGGCCTGAGAAGGGGTATGAGCAGACGGCTCACGAGATGGGCCAATATGAAGAGAAGCGGGAGCACTACAAAAAAAGCGATCCAGCGCCATAACGGTACTTGCAGAATGCGCTTTTGGGTCAGTATCGTAGGAAGGTGGCGGTCCAGGACCGGCATTTCCAACTGGTCGTAAATGTGGGGAACGCGCCTTAAGGTATCAGAGGAGAAGAGCCATACGGGAGGATCAGTCCCCCGCTGGACTTTTTCAAGGAGTATATCCAGGCTGGCTGCGGACGTTTTGATCGCTCCGACTTTTTCACGAGTCGACTTCAGGCTGTCTGCAAGTTCTCCCTCGGGCTTGCGGCTCATGTCGTCGAGATTACCCGATAAGCCCTTGTCGAGGATAAACTGCAGCTCACGGGCGAGTTGTTCGGCCTGTCGCGGTGGCTGCTTGGTATCAAGGTATTCAACCGCCCGCTCGTAGTCTGCCCGTTCCATGGCCTTCATAAAACCGAGGACCGTGCCGTGGGGCGTGCTTCGACCGAGAGGGTCGTCGGCGTCCGGCTCCTGCGCCGCAGACGCCTGCGCTTCCTTCGCGGCTGGGGCCGCAGGCGGTTTTTCAGCAGACAACCCGGTCGAAACAAACAAAAGAAGGGATAGAATCGCCAGACTTATTCTCTTAATCATCTCACTCACCTTTCTTCCTGTCCTGACAGAAAACCGTTCTTCCCTGTTCTTTCTCCTGCCCTGCCCACAAATCAACTTGAATTCCGTACCCTTACCGACAGGTGTCGTTTCCGGCGGTGAGAGTTTACTACACGAAAAAAGGGGAAATCAAATCGGGGGCGATATCGGGGGATTAGAGCGTGCCAAGCATTGCCCCAACCGATTTGCCGTAGTCCTGGCAGGCGCGCATGCTTTCTACGGTGTCCATGACCTTGGACTCCAGATCAAAAGGGCCGAGATCGGTTATCTTCATTTTGAATTCCCCTTCCATAATCAGAAGAATAGCGGCTGCGGCACTGCGCTGTTCGCTGCTCGGATGCGTTCTGGAGCTGAAAGCGCCTCCGGCCTTCCCTTGCAGATCGGCCTTCCGTAGCAACGATAAAAACGTTTTGAAGGAGCCTGGCATGTCAAGATGATACATAGGGCAGCCGAAGACATAACCGTCATAGCCCTCTACATCGCTTTCACTTTTAAATTCAGAGACCTTCCTTGCCTCGGCTTCGTGGCCCGCGATCCTCACCCCTTCTGCAATATACTGTGCCATCTTCTCGGTTGTGCCCGTGCTGCTGAAATACGCTATCAGGACCTTTGCCATCACTCACCTCTCTGCAGGAGATTCCCGACTCTCTCCAAATTATAGTCCTGCAGGAGGAATCCGGCAGTAATTGCAAACGTATTCCTGATCGCTCACCAGGGGTTTTGGAACAATGACTGCTTGAAAAAAAGGGGTCACGGTATTACCCGCAACCCCGATATTTATTAAGAGCGTCCCCAAGGGGATTTGAACCCCTGTCGCCGGCTTGAAAGGCCATTTTTCTTGTATACCGCGATATACTTTAAATTATGAAAAGTTACTGTAATCAGGCGTTATATGCAGTTTTTATTTATTGACAGTTACCGTCTTTTACCTCATAATTTGCCTCAGATGTGGGGAAGAGTGTGGGGAAGAAGGAAGTTTCCCCACAGGAAGGAGGCGAATGCCAGCGAAGACGCGAATGAAGACGAAATATGCCGGTGTAACGTACATCGAAGTCGAGGGGCAGAACGGTATCGAGAAGGTTTACTACATAAGATACCGACGAAATGGAAAGCTCGTGGAAGAAAAGGCGGGCTATCAATTTCGGGATGATATGACGCCGGCGCGAGCAGCAGGGATAAGAGCAAACAGGATAGACGGAAAGGAATTGCCGAACGCCGAACGCCGCGCAGAAGAAGAAGCAGCGAAAGAAGCAGAGGCCGCACGGTGGACCCTTACGAAGCTATGGGAGTCATACAAGAAGAACAAGCCGGACTCGAAATCGATCAGGACGGATGCAAGCCGCTTCTCCAAGTACCTCCAGGCTTCCCTGGGGGACAAGGAACCGCAAGAGATAGCACCCCTCGATGTGGACCGAATACGGTTAAAAGCATCCAAGGGTCACGCAGACCAGACCGTAAAGCACATTCTCGTGTTACTCAAAAGGATCGTCCAATATGGCGTCGATAAGAACCTGTGTACTCCCCTCCCCTTCAAGGTAAAACCGCCGAAGGTTGACAATGAAAAAACCGAGTTCCTATCAGATGCTGAAGTGGCACACGTCCTCAAGACGCTAAACTCATGGCCGGATAGACAGGCGGCGGATATGCTGCTATTGGCCATGCTGACCGGCTTACGGCGAGGCGAGCTCTATAAGCTCGAATGGAATGACATAGACATTCACCGAGGCTTTATCTACATCAGGGACCCCAAAGGCGGGAAGAGCCAGCACGTACCGCTCAACGCAGCGGCAGCGAATCTGCTGCTAAAGAATCATCCCCGGATCAGCGACATCTTTGTCTTTTCTCACGCAGATGGCCGACCGTTCACCGACACGGCGCACAATTACCGGCAGCTGAAGGAACTGAGGGCTGCTTTGAAACTTCCCGAGGGCTTCCGGCCGCTTCACGGATTGAGACATCATTACGCATCGGCTCTCGCATCATCGGGGCAAGTGGATCTTTATACCCTCCAGAAACTCCTTACTCACAAAAGTCCCGTGATGACTCAGAGATACGCGCACCTGCGGGATGAGGCTTTAAGGAAGGCTTCGGACTTGGCAGGGGAGATAATCAGCGGAGCGCGGACTGCAGATGCCATCGAGATGGCTGCAGCCACGTTATCAAACGGTGCAACGACACAAGGGCCGCACACTATGAAGATTGCGAGAGAGAAGAATCACAAGGATTAATTGAACGACAGGGGGGATAGGCTTCGCGGGCCGAAAGCCGGGGAGCCGGGCAGGGTCCCCCTATTGAACAGGGAAAACCGTAAAGGGAGCGGAATTATGGATAAAGAATGGCTTACAGGAAGCGATCTTATGCATCCCAACGGCAAACTACTACCCTTACAGTTATTTGATCTTCTCAAGAAAGGATGGCTCACCGCTTACACTGAACTGGGCAAGAAAATCGTGGATGCTGACACTCTGGAGCATGAACCCATCTGGAGCAAGCAACAGATTGCTCGTATGATGGCGGGCGTGGATGCAGCAGGCCGAGTCCTTGGCAAAGCGGGCTCTTCACAAAATATCGGTGGGACTACGTGTCTGGCAGACATTGAGCGTACCTACAACAACCCCAGCAACATGAAAGTGGTAAATCTACCGCCCAACAGCATTTCGTTCTCTTTTACCATGCCGCCAAACAGAACCGAGGCACTTAAGGCAGTGGAGAGACTATCGTCTTTCTTATTTGATGTCGAGAATGTCAGGATCTGTCAGACGGAGCATAGCATACGGATTATCACAGAAACCGACCGCACGAATTGCAACGGTCCGTCCGAAGGACCAGTTGAGGGTATGGCTTCACAAAAGCAACCAATATATACTCCCCTTCCAGGCGAAAAGCCGCTCAAAGGATATCGCGCAATAGCCAAGAAGATGGGCGGCGTCAAGTCTGAGACCGTAGAGAAAGTATGGCGCAAAAATGGAGCGCCTATAGTCAACGTCAGGGGTCATGTTGAGGCTTATGAAAGTTGCCTCAACCAATGGCAAGCTGACTGGGGAAAGGGACGAAAGAAGAAAACGCAAAGAAGTTCGCCTTAATACCCCTTCCATACCCCCTGCTTACCCCCTAAATCTGCATTTTGCCCGTCCTTAATACCCCCAGAATCTGCATTACTACCCCTTCCCTATGCCCCTTCAGTACCTCCTGTGATTTTGCATAGTTAGCGAATGAATAACTATCCTGTTGCCAGTAAATCCAAAAAACAGGAGGAATGCTGAGTGGAAGACAAATACTTAACGGAAACAGAAGTTGCAGAGTTAACGCGTCGCGCTGTCCAAACCCTTCGCAATGAGCGGTGCCAAGGGAGAGGATTCCCTTATGTGAAAATCGGAAAAAGCGTTCGGTACCTTCGAGCCGATGTGATGGCAAGCATGGCAGCACACAAGATTATCCCGCAAAGGGGGTAAGCATGGTCGAGCACAAAAACCCTGAAACCCTTGGAGCGTCAGACGGAATTTGTGAAACCTGTCAACATCTTCGGGTAATTCCTTTTCTTCAGGGCCGCCTGAAGAAACCGGACGGCTCATTTGACCGTCCATTTGTCGTTCAAGCCCACTGGTGCCCGTGCTGCGGCAGGTCGATTGAAGAGAAATCGTGACATGGGCGTCTCTCCTCAATGTGAGAATGGTTACACCCGACTCGCCAACGAAATTATCGAGGCTTTGATGAGGACGAATCTCTCAGCTTATCAAAGCCGGATCCTGTGGGCCATATGGCGAGAGACATACGGCTTCAATAAAAAAGAGGATTGGCTTTCAAACAGTCAGCTTGTTGAGATGACAGGTTTGCATAAACAGCACGTATCCCGGACAGTTATGGAGCTCATCAAAAGAAACATAGTAACCAAAGCGGGTTACAAAGTCGCTTTTAACAAGGACTACACTCAGTGGAAAGAGTTACCAAAGCGGGTTACTGTAACCAAAGCGGGTTACAAAGTAACCGATTGGGGTTACAGGAGTAACCAATCCGGGGGAACACAAAAGAAGAAATATAATATATTGTCCGATTCTCCCGAATCAGACCATCCATTCAACAGCAACGGCTCTCTGAAAACCCTCTTCTCCTACTGGAACTCCCTGAACATTATCCAGCATAGGAAGATCGATAAATACAAGCGCCATCTGTCGGTCGCCCTCAAGAGCTATTCCTCAGAGGAGGTCGCCGAAGCGATGCAGAACTACAAGGACATCCTGGAGAGCCCCGATCACTTCTTCAAGTACCGCTGGGGCCTTGATGATTTCCTGTCCCGGAAAGGTGGCCTCGACAAGTTCCTGTCCATCAATGATCCTTTCAACAACTTTCGGAAAGGGCCCAAGCAATGATCGAGGTGAAATCGTCCATTACCGGCGCTGATATGTTGTTGGTCCTACAAGGCATGGTCCGCCAAGGCATGGATGCGATGAAAATTGCCCAGGTCTACCACCTCCTCAAAGAGTCCACGGCAGAAAAGATCGATGACGCCACCCTTGAAAGGATCAACAAAATCCTTCTCGGCACAGAGAAAAAAGAGCGAAACCTCGCCGATGAGGTCCGGGAATGGGTGTTGTCGTCAAGTGGCGTCTTTTTGTCGTCAGATGTCGTCAAAGAACTGGGTTTGTCGTCACGTGTTGACAAACAAAACCTGTCAAAGATTCTGGAACGTCTGAGAACCGAAGGAGTGATCGACAGACACGGTGATAAAAGAGGCTGCTACCGACTGAGAGAAAACAATCTTGAGGCCATGAACATATTGGCGCCGTCCGAGAAGGAGGTAGAGATTGTATATCCCCTGTACCTTGACAGCTGGTTTGTCACCCTCCCTCGCAACATCATCATCATTGCCGGTGAGCCTGACTCAGGAAAGACCGCCTGGCTCCTCAATTTCGTGAAGCTCAACATGGAACACTTCGACATTCACTACTTCAACAGCGAGATGGGTGAGATGGAGTTGAGAAGTAGACTGTCTAAATTTGCCATTCCTCTTAAGGACTGGCAAAAGGTCCACCGGTGGGAAAGATCGGGCAATTTCGCTGATGTTATCCGGCCTGATTCGGTGAACGTCATTGACTTTCTGGAGATCACGGAAGAACACTACCGGATCGGCACATGGATCAAACAGATCCACGACCGACTCCGTAAAGGCATTGCAATCATCGCCATTCAAAAGAAACGCGGCGCCGATGTCGGCAGGGGTGGAGACGTTACCCTTGAAAAGCCACGCCTCTACATCAACCTCTCTCCGGGAAAAGCAAAGATCGTTAAATGCAAGAACTGGAAGCATGAGGACACGAACCCGAACGGGATGGAGCTCGAATTCCGGCTGGTCAAGGGCTGCGAGTTCAAGATTGACAAGCTGTGGGAGAAGCCGGAACCGCCTGCACCGAAAAAGGCAAGGTCCTACAGGGAGTTTGTAGCGGAGGGTACTGCATGACGACCTTGCAACGAATCAGCGAGCTCCGGAAAGAGTTCCCCGCCGAGTGGCAGCGAGAAAGGCGTATTGCGTATCTGAAGGGGGCAATGACGGACCTTACTGTCGAGGTCTGGCAGCACATGGCACGCCATGAAGATTATGTGAGACGTAACCGGTTGGTTGAAATGATTCTGACCCGGGAGAAGATAGACCAGGCTATCAAGGACATTTTGAAGGTCCAAGGCGATATGATCAGGCTGAAAGGCGAAGCCAAGGGTAAGCGGCCGGAGATCACCGAGGCAATGATCGAACGAGCCAGGGCATACCCTTTCACACAACTCTACGAGTTTAAGCGGAACATGGCCCGATGCCCTTTCCATGAAGATCATGATCCGAGCTTCGTGTTGATGAAAGATAACCGTGCCCGATGTTTTGGTGCGTGCGGTCGCAGTTGGGATACCATTGCTTTTCTTATGGACAAGGAAGGACTGAGGTTTCCCGAGGCAGTGAGGCAGTTACAGTGACGAGAGAAAAACGAAACCTTGAAAGATTGCACATGACACCAGAGGACAAGATAATCGCCGAACTTGAGCGGCGGGCCGTCCGCGAAGTGAAGACTTCTTTTGCCCGGCTAAGAGCTGCGATAACTGCGTTGTCAATTTTTGTCTGTTTCGAAGACGATACGGCCCATCAGGACTTTTTTGCGGAACTGGGCGACGTGGAGGAACGATTGACCGCATTGCTGAAGGTGAAAACCAACGCCAGGCAGAGGATTGTCTGGCCAAGATACTCAGACCCAAAAAAAGATAAGGAGGCGAACCGTGAAACAAACAGTCAAAGCATGCCACAGCAAAAACACAAAAAAGGAGAACAATTATGCCTATAAAACCTCTTAACGATTACAACTTGACCCAGTCAGGGACATTAGGGGCTACGATGTCAGACGCTTTCGACTTCTCAAAAAGGGTGTGGAATAAGGGTAAAGCATTAGGTGACCCCCCTGAGCCACCTCAAGATATCGTTTATCCGCAGGCGACAGGATTGGCAGGTGCTTTATACGGCACCACACAGAATCAGATAGGAGCTCAGGCACGGCAGTCCCTTAACACTCCGCCTGCCCCCGCGCTACCTGCACCACCGAGCATTGAAAGGCCGCCTGATGTCAGTGTTGGCTCAATGGCCCGAAGCGGCTTGAGCGATTACCGTGAACCGCCAGGTAGAACAGACCCTATGGGCGGTCGACCATTATGGAGCAATACCGCCTCGGTCACCTACGGAGACGGCACCAGACGAAACCTCGATGTCGGAGGCGGCTTTTCCGCTCCCGTGAACATGACACCCATTGAATACCAGAGAGCAACCGGCAGGGACATGGAGTCAGGCCAGTGGGACATGCTCGCGAGGGAACTCCTTAACCAGTCGGCAAATACCTACGGAAACCCAAACAAGGCTGACAACCTTGCGAACCTGGCAAATATCGCGTCAAGAATGTCCTCGCGCGGCGAATACGGCATAAACATGGCT
>MVRP01000139.1 GCA_002067405.1 Syntrophorhabdaceae bacterium PtaU1.Bin034
TATGGAAGGCGACATCGTCGATATAAGCGCATACAATGAAGTCGACACCCACAACAGGATCGACGCATTCATCGAGACACTGGAGGCGTACAAGAATAGAAAGAACTGAAAACGATCGTGAGGGTGCGTGCATACACTGAGATCTCTCTTCAAGGTGTTTCTCCCCCTTTAGATCGAGGTCGTCAGGATTCTTGAAGAGTGGTCATCTCGTTCCCTTCAGAACATCCTTCTGAAGCTGGTTCTTTGCTTCCCGGTAAAGGTTTCTTCTTAAGCGGGGCGTGTCTACGCGACGGCGCAGACACGCCCGTGAATAAGCAGGCCTTTTCCGGAAATTCAGCACATCGGTCCCTTTCCCGTCGTCCACGAACACGAATATGACCGTCCCGCAGGTCTTTGAGCACGAGTAGAAGAACGAACTTCCCTTTATCAAAAACCGGCAAAAAAGCCAGAAAACTCTGCCACAGATACAAGCGGTAAGCTTATCAAAATGGTTTTTTCACAAGTGATCACCGATAGCTGTAGCTCAAGGAAGGAAAAAATAAGGAAACTTCAATCAAAATTCTTCTTGACAGGCACCAGGTGATTAAATGTAATTTAATTAATTGCATCACATTTAATTTTCCGGCACTGCCAGAGTGGATCAGAAAATTACTGAAATTCGAGGGACTCCCCTCCGGCTGTTATCTTTCAGGCGTTTTTCGTGATTCGGCAATTCTGCCGGGGATGGATAGATGCACAGAGGAGGTCTTCTCGATGTCTTCGATAACGTGGAAAGAGTTTTGGTCGGACAAACCGGTTCATCTGAAGGTGGCAACCGTCGTTGCGGTGGCCCTCGCCGTCTTCCAGATCTATACGGCACTCTTTGGCAGCCTCGATGCGATGATGCAGCGGTCGATACATCTCGGTCTCGGGCTTATCCTCGTTTTCATGACCCATACAACAGGCAAGGGCAAAGCATCCTGGCTTGACGCGATCCTCGCCCTGGCAGTTGTGGCGGCCATAACCTATCTGCTGCTCAATTACGAATGGGTGACGGTCGACCGTTTCTCTCTCGTAACACCCCTGTTCTGGTACGAAAAGGTTCTGGGAATAATTGCGCTTATCCTTGTGCTGGAATCGGCCAGGAGGGTAGTAAGTCCGGGGCTGCTCTACGTGTCCGTAGCCTTTATTATTTACCCCTTCGTCGCCCCCTTTCTCCCCGGCCTTCTGCGCTCGGCGAAAACCGATTGGACCGCGATTCTGGACTACAACTACGTATCTACCGGGGGAATTTTCGGTATTCCTCTAGGAGTATCGGCCACAGAGATCGGCCTTTTCATTATTTTTGGCGCCATTCTGATGCGAAGCGGCGGCTCGACCCTGATCAGTAATATCTCTTTCGTCTTCGCAGGGCGGGCAGTTGGCGGGCCGGCAAAAGTAGCAGTTGTAGGAAGCTCCCTTTTCGGCACTATCTCGGGGAGCGGTACCGCAAATGTTGCCACCATCGGGAGCGTTACCATCCCGATGATGAAAAAAGCAGGGTACAGCGCAAACTTTGCGGGTGCGGTCGAAGCGGTTTCCTCCACCGGAGGACAGATTATGCCTCCCGTCATGGGAGCAGCCGCTTTTGTCATGGCTGCTTTCAGCGGTATCCCTTACTCGACCATCCTCGGATATGCCATTTTTCCCGCAGTCCTTTACTATGTGAGCCTCTTTTTCATCGTCGATCTTGAGGCGCGCCGCCTGAAGCTGCCCCTCATGAAGGCAGAGATCACGCTGAAGGAGACGCTGCGGGACTACGGCCACATGATCATCCCTATCGCCGTCCTCATCTACACACTTGTCAGCGGGTTCACCCCGAGACTGGCGGGCGGCTACGCCATCGTCGCCGCTCTTGTCGCCAGTCAGTTGAGAAAAACAACGCGCCTGAGCATTCCTGCCATGCTTTCGGCTTTGATGGATGGGGCGAAAGGCATGCTCATTGTTGTGGTATCGTGTGCCACAGCGGGCATCATCGTAGGGACCGTTGATATGACGGGTGTGGGGCACAGGATGGGAAGCGCCTTCATCTATCTTGCAGGCGGAAACCTGACCATAGGTCTCATACTCGGCCTCGTCGTTGCCTTTATCCTGGGACTCGGCCTCCCGACGACGCCGGCTTACATTCTTCAGGTCGCAACCGTGATCCCGGCACTCATAAAGCTCGGCCTCCCGGTCCCGGCAGCCCATCTTTTCGCCTTCTACTACTCGTGTCTCGCGCTCATCACGCCGCCCGACGCCTCGGCTGCTTTTACCGCAGCGTCGATAGCGAAAGGGGACGGGTGGAAAACAGGCTGGATCGCGACGAGGATGGCCCTCGTCGCCTTTATTGTTCCGTTTATGTTTGCTTATGACCAGTCACTCCTCCTGATAGGCCCGGTGCCGAAGGTGATTCTCTCGGTAGTTACTGCCTTGATCGGCGTCTTCTGTCTCTGCATCGGCATCGAAGGATATTTTCGGAGAGTCCTTGCTGTGTGGGAACGGGTTGTTGCCTTCATCGCTGCCCTGCTGTTGATCGCTCCGGGTAGCATTAACGCCGTAGTCGGCATGGCATTGTTTGGAATCCTGTTCTTTACCCAACGGAAAGGGAAGAGGCAGGTGGCGGTAGCCGGGAATTGAAAGGATGATAAATCAACTAAGAACAGAAAATAAGGAGGTAACAATGATGAAGGGAAAATCGTTTTTGATCGGCCTCGCGCTCGTCGCGCTGTCGGCCTTTTCGGCTCACGCCTACGATCTTAGATGGGGCACCGCACCGGTCGGCGGCCTGTGGGGTGTGCTGGGTAATGCCATGATCGAGGATGTGCTCAAGGCAAACCCGAACATCAAGGGCTCTACCGTCCCGATCGGCGGTGCGGCAAACATTCTCGGCATAGCGGAAAACAAATTGAACATCGCCTTCTCTTTTTCCGATGTGGCGTATGACGCATGGGAAGGCAACGAGTTCTTCAAGGCTAAGGGGAAGATCCGGAACATTCGGGCCCTTGCATGCCTCTTTCCGGAGCCCACGCAGTTCGCCGTCTATGCTGATTCGGGCATCACGAGCATTGCCCAGTTGAAGGGGAAGAAGGTGACCCCGGGACCGAAAGGGTCGGCCATCGAACTGGTGACGAGGCGGATACTTCAGGAATACGGTCTGAGCTATAAAGACATGAAGATCCAGTTGATCGGTTTCGAGGACGGAGCACAATTGATGATCGACAATCATCTCGACGCGGTCCTGTACGGCGCAATGGTTTACCCCGCGCCCACCCTCATGAATATCAACTCGCAACGCCAGATACGCCTCCTTTCTCTGTCTGATGAGGTTATGGCCAATTTGGTGAAGAAGTACAAGGGGCTGATCCCTTATACGCTGCCGGCGCAATCCTACAAGGGGATCACTTCTCCGACAAAAGGTGTCGCGTCCATGGTCAATCTTGTGGTGGACCAGGCTATGCCCGATGATGTGGCGTATGCCATCACAAAAATAATAGCTCAGAATTTCGAGCGTTACAAGGGCCTTGTCAAGCCCATGGCACTGGCAAAGTTGAAGGAGATGCCCAATGACGCCGGTATACCTTTCCATCCGGGGGCGCTGAAGTATTATAAAGAACGAGGCTGGATAAAGTAGATGTTGTTTTTATTATACCGGCCGACCGAGGGTAGAGCTTGAAAACAGCCATTTCTTTCGTCCTGAATGGAAATCAGCACACGCATATGGTGGAGGCGACCGAGATACTGGTCGATTTTATCAGGGATAGCCTTGGCTTGACCGGAACAAAGGTCGGATGCGGTATCGGTGAGTGTGGTGCATGCACGGTGCTGGTGGACGGAGAGCCGGTGAATGCATGCCTCGTACTGGCCGTGACCATTGACGGTAAGACTTTGATGACCGTGGAAGGACTGGCAGACGGAAACGGGAGCGCGATCCAGAAGGCTTTTGTTGAAGCCGGGGCCGTGCAGTGCGGTTATTGCACGCCCGGCATGCTCCTTTCCGCAAAAGCGCTGCTCGACAAGAACCCGGTGCCGACCGAAGAAGAGATCAGAAAAGCCATTTCTGGTAATCTGTGCCGTTGCACGGGCTATGAAAAGATAATACGGGCCGTGGAGATAGCGGCCCGTTCACGGGAAGACCGATAACTCCATGGAAAAAACTGTAATCGGTCAGGGCAAACTGAAGCCCGACGCCTGGGAGAAGGTGACCGGAGAGGCCCGGTACGCGGGCGATGTGAAGGCCGAGGGGCAGCTTTATGCGAAGGCGGTGAGAAGTCCTTTTGCCCATGCACGGGTGAAAGGAATCGATGCTGCGAAGGCCCTTTCGCTGCCTGGTGTCAAGGTGGTGCTGACGGCGGCCGATATTCCGGGCCAGAATCGTATCGGTATGACCGGCGCCAAAGATCAACGCGTCTTTGCGGACGACAAAGTTCGTTTCCTCGGAGAGGCGGTTGCCATCGTTGCCGCGACATCGGAGACCCTCGCCGAGCAGGCGGCACAGATGGTCGGGGTAACGTACGAAGAACTCGAAGTGGTGGAAAGCCCCGAACAGGCCCTTCAGGCAGGAGCGCCGCAGATCGGTGACAAAGGGAACCTGTGCGTCTTCAAGAGAGTCGTGCGGGGCGACGTCGAGGCGGGCCTTCGAGAGGCGGATGTGATCGTCGAGGAGGAGTATTTCCTCGGCCCGGTTGAGCACGCATACATCGAGCCGGAGGCGGTGTTCGTGAAGCCTAAAGGTGACGCGCTTCTCGTGTGGAGCGCGACAAAGAGCGTTCACCTCGACCGGACCGAGATCGCCCGCGTCCTGAACTGGAAGGCGGACCGCATCCAGGTGGTGGCGCCGACCATCGGCGGAAGCTTTGGGGGAAAGTCCGACCTGGCCCTCGTCACCATGGCGGCCCTCGTCGCTGCTGCGACACAGCGGCCGGTAGCCATGCGATACACAAGGGAAGAAAGTTTCCAGGTAACCACTAAACGGCACGGGTGCACAATACGCTATACTCACGGCGCAACGAAAGAAGGCGCGCTCACCGCGGTAAAGATGGACCTGATGGCCGACGCGGGCGCCTACGTCGACTATACCAGCGTTGTCCTCCCCCGTATGGCGATCTTCGGTGCAGGGCCGTATCGGGTCCCGCACGTCATGCTGGAGGTACGCGGCGTCCACACCAACAATCCCGTGTCAGGCGCAATGCGTGGTTTCGGCCAGCCCCAGGTCGCCTTCGCCTGTGAGCGGCAAATGGACAGGCTGGCTGAGGTGCTCGGCATGGACCCATGGGAATTTCGCATGAAGAACGCCCTCCAGGAAGGGGACCTGTCCGCAACAGGGCAGAAGCTCCACGGCGTCACCATGCGACCCCTTCTCGAGAAGGCCCGGGAGTTGATGGCTGGTGCGGAACCGGCAAAGCCGCCCAGGTCCTATGAGCAGGAGGGCTGGGGTATGGCTTGTTTTTATTTCGGAAACGGCAGAACTAGCCTGCCGAACCCCGGCGTGGCCCATGCCCGGGTGACCGGGGACGGCCTGGTGGAGTTTCTGGTGGGATCGCCCGATATCGGTCAGGGATCAGACCTTCTCCTTGCCCAGATCGCTGCCGGCACCCTTGGGTTTCCTCTCGATGCGGTAAAAGTCACTACGGCCGACACCCGCTGTACGCCGGACTCGGGGACTACTTCGGGCACGAGGCTGACTGTCATCGTCGGGAAATCTGTTCAGTTCGCCGCAGACAAGCTGCGCACGGTGATTATGGAAAAAGCGCGAAACCTCTACCGTGTGGGCGACGGGCCCCTGGAGCTTGCTTATGACGGGAAAGAGATTACCGTAAAAGGAGCAGATGCCGTTATTCCGCTCCGCGAGCTTTTCATAAAGGCCGACGGCACTCTCAACGCGAGCGCCACGTACGACCCACCCGTGGTTCCCCAGGACGAGAACGGCCAGGGAACCCCCTACGCCTTTTATACCTATGGCGTGCAGTGCGCGAAAGTGCGGGTGAACCCGTACACCGGCAAAGTCAACGTGGAGCGGATGATTGCCGTCTATGACGCGGGAACGATCATCAATCCCGTGCTCTTTACCGCCCAGTTGGAAGGCGCTGTCTGCATGGGTATCGGCTACGCCCTGTGCGAAGAGGTGCAACTCAGCCGGGGCAAAGTGCTCAACCCTAATTTTGACACCTATATCATGCCTACCAGTATGGATATGCCC
Organism: Syntrophorhabdaceae bacterium PtaU1.Bin034; assembly: GCA_002067405.1. The sequence continues at coordinate 6,197 of MVRP01000139.1, forward strand.
CCGGTGGATATTGCCATGCTGGAAGTGCCCGATCAGGAAGGACCATTCGGGGCGAAAGGTATCGGTGAGCCGGCCGTAGTCCCTACCGCCGCCGCCATTGCGAACGCCGTGGCGAGGGCCACAGGAGCCCGTTTCTCATGCCTGCCCCTGAGCCTTGAAGAGGTGACGGAGGTCCTGACCAGGAAAGAGGAGGAAGAGATACTATGAAGGTGCTTTTTGTTACATGTCCATACTGCTCGAAAAAATGGTACGCGGAAACGATCGTTTTTGAAAACAGGCTGCCCCTTCATTGTCCCGGGTGTGATGCCTATCTCGACTATGATGTCTACTCTCAGCAAATGGCGCCTGTCACTGCATCGGCGCTGACACGGATCAGGAAGCCGCTGAACGAAAAGACCGTACCCGAGATACTCTATATACCAAAAAAATCCCGTGCCGAGTCGGGAAATTAAGCGCATTGCACGTGAAGGGGGCTATATGAGCAAGAATCTGCGCGAATGGATCGCACAAATGGAAGAATGGCTGCCGGAGGAGTTCCTCCGGACGCACGAACTCGTCAATCCGGGCAGGTATGAATGTTCGGCGCTTCTTGAATATTTCGAGAGGCAATCGAAGTTTCCAACGGTCTTTTTTGAGAACGTGGTCGACAACGAAGGGCACGCGTCATCTTTCAGGCTCCTCATGAACGCCTTTGCCACCACCCCCAAGATTGCCGCTGCCCTGGGCCTGCAAGGGGCCAACCGGCGCGAGGTGATGGAGCAGTACAACAGGGGCCAGGCGTCGCCGCGCGATCCCGTGAGGCTCGGTAAGGCAGAGGCTGCCGTAAAGGAAATCGTCTGGACCGGCGAAGAGGTTAATCTGAAAAAGCTTCCTGTGCCTAGAATAAACGAGATGGACGGAGGTGCGTACCTTTCGCCTATCATTGTCAGCCGCCACCCGCAGACAGGGCGGTACAACATCTCGTGGAACCGGTGCATGGTGATCGACGAGAGGCATCTGGGCATCTGGATGTCGCCCCGCCATCTTTGGAGTTATTTCATGACCGCCGAAGAGTTGGGCCGGTCGTTGCCCATTGCCGTGGTCCTGGGGCATCATCCGTCCTTTTTCCTTGTCGGTGCCGGCCTCACGAAAATGGATCAGGACGAGTACCGCGTCGCCGGCGGTGTTATGGGCGAAAGCGTGCGTCTTGTCGATTCGGAGATATTCGGCGAGGACCTTCTGGTACCGGCCGACGCGGAGATCATCCTTGAGGGCGAGATCGTGGCCGACAAGCGGACTATAGAAGGACCCTTCGGCGAATTCACCGGTTACGAAGGGCCACAGCGTCTCTCCTGGCTGGTAGAGGTCAAGGCCGTAACGGCACGGAAGGACGGGATTATTGTCGGCGTCTTCGGCGCCCATCAGGATAACCTGAATGCCCATTACCCTATCCAGGCGGATATTTTCGCCAATCTGAGGGTAACCATGCCGAACGTGGTGGACTTGAGCTGGGTCGACGCGGGTGCCCCTTTGAGCATGGTGATCGCCATGCAAAAGAAGTCCGAGGGGGAACCGTTGCGGGCGGCGATGAACGCCTTCGCGCAGAGTAATTTTCTCAAGCATATCACCGTGGTCGATGATGACATAGACCCCGGCAATCTCCGCCAGGTAGGATGGGCCGTCGCAACAAGGGTCCAGGCGGACAGGGACGTCAACATACTTAAAGGCATGCAGGGACAGGTGCTCGACCCCTCTCTCGAGCACGAGATCAGAGGCGCGGGCATGGTGATAGACGCCACGCGGCCTCTCGATCGTCCGTACTCCATAAAGGCGACGCCACCCCGGGAAATAGTGGAAAAGGTTGATCCGGACAAGTATTTTTGGGGGGATAAAAAGAACAGATGATCCCCGAAGCAATCAGGTACGTTCGTCCTGATACAATAGAGGCAGCGGTTGAGGTCTTCGAGCAATCGAGGGGGAAAGGCACTTTCCTTGCCGGAGGAACAGACCTTGTTCTGGAGATGAAAAGAGGGTCGGCGAAACCCGATGTCCTCATCGATGTCGCTCGCCTCAGGGAATTGTCGGTGCTGGAGGAGAAAAACGGGTACTTGTACCTCGGTGCGGCATTATCTTTCAGCAGGATTGCCTCTTCCGCGCTGGTTCGACGATTTGCGCCCGCCCTCGCGGCTGCAGCGGAAGACATAGGGTCTCCGCAGATCAGGGCACGGGGCACCATGGGCGGCAACATCGCAACAGGGTCCCCGGCCGGGGACTCCCTCCCTGCCCTTGTTGCTCACGATGCCGAGATAGTGACCGAGGGCGTCAATGGTGCGGCGATATCTTCCCTCGAATCATTCCTCGGAAAGAAAAGTGCGGGAGGCAACCGGGGGGTGCTTATCCGGGAGGTTCGTATACCGGCCCTGCCCGGCGGACAGGTGAAGGGGACCTTCGTCAAGCTCGGCAGGCGTAACGCCCTTGCCATAGCGCGCATCAGCGCGGCTCTCGTCATAAAAGGAGAGGCAGAGGGTGCCATGAAAAAGATTTCCCTTGTCCTTGGTGCGGTGGGACGTCAACCGCTGCGCGTTCCTCTCCTCGAACCGTCAGGATCGGACTTCAATGCGCTTGCGGCTGCGGCGGCGGAACTGGCCGAACAGGCGGTAGCAAAAAGCATACCCGGCAGACCGACGGCGCCGTACAAAATGAGGGCGGTGAAAGGGGTCGTGCTCGAGGCTTTCGAGAGGGTGAGAAATGGCGGATACGGTTGAGATCACCGTCATCGTAGAGAATTACATCGATATCTTCCTTCCTGCTACGGATGTCGCTATATACCCGGTGCCGGGTAAGGGCTCGCGTCTCATTGGCGAACAAGGGTTGTCCCTGTGGGTGGACGTCCGGAGGGGGGGTGAGAGGACAAGGATCATTTATGATTTCGGGCGAAGCAGCAGGACATTCTTTCATAATCTGCGGCTCCTCGATCTCGACGTGACCCAGGCGGACTATCTTGTTCTAAGCCATGCCCACATTGATCATTTCGGTGCGCTCGGCCGGGTGCTGTCTGGAACCGGCACGGGGTGCACCCTGGTTATGCATGATGCGGCAGTGGGCAAAAAGAAATATATCAGGCTCAAGGACGGGAGCTGCATCGGCCCGTGGGAGATCAAGCCTGCCCTTGTAAATTCATGGACCGGGAAGACGGTCTTTAATACCGGTGCCTTTCCGATCTCCCCTGACGTCGTGCTGTCGGGGAAGATAGAAAGACGGACCGATTTCGAGCCCGAAATGGCGGCTGCGTGCGTGAAGAGCGGACCGGGGATCATACACGATACGATTCCTGAAGACCAGGCGCTCTATATCGACATCGAGGGGAGAGGCATTCTCGTCATCACCGGGTGCTGCCACGCAGGTCTCGTGAACACGATCGAGAAGGCGCTGGAATTATTCCCCGGAAGGGGAATATACGGGATAGTCGGCGGCTTCCACCTGAACGGCGCTGACGAGCGGCAAATGGAAGAAACCATGGCACGCCTTTCTCGGCTGGCCTTTTCGTATATCGCACCCCTCCACTGCACGGGCTACTACGCGTCGAGAAAGCTCATGGAGCGATTTCCGGCAGAGTGGATAGCGGGAACGGTCGGCATGAGAATGAAATTCCACGGTGTGGCGGGCAGCACAGGCGCGCCGACAACGTAACCCTAGAAATAAAGGTCCCGCGCACCATGATCGATCTCGTCCAGGGCGTTGGTCATTTTCCCCTTGAGCGACTTCTTCTTTACATCCGACAAAAGCTTCTCGATCAGCCGAAGTCCCTTCTGTTTTGTCTCGGGTGATGCAAAATCGAGCAGATACTCCTTGAAAGTAAATACCGCGTTGGGCATGCAAAACTCTTTTATGAGACCGGGTTTGGCCAGATCCATGAAGTCGTTGCCGACCCTTCCCTTTCTGTAGCAGCCGGTACAGAACGACGGGATGTATTCCTTGTCGATGATGGTCGATATCACCTCTTCGAGGCTCCGGTGATCTCCAAGCGAGAACTGGCTTCCGGAATCCTGGTCCGCCTTTGAGTAAGCGCCCGGATTCGTGCGGGAACCGGCCGATATCTGGCTCACGCCGTAGTTGAACAGTTCGGTCCGCATCTCCTCACTCTCCCTGGTGCTCAGTATAATTCCCGTGTAGGGCAGGGCGATCCTGATGATGGCGATGATTTTCTTGAAATCGTCATCGCTCACCGCATGGGGGATGTGCTTTGTCAGCGGCGCGTTGTCCGCAGGCTCGATCCGGGGGAAGCTTATCGTGTGAGGACCGCAACCGAAGACCGCTTCGAGATGATGGGCGTGCTCCATGAGCGCAAGGATCTCGAAGCGATAATCGGCGAGGCCGAAAAGCACACCCAGACCGACATCGCTGATCCCAGCCTCCATGGCCCTGTCGAAGACCGTTACCCGGTAGTCGTAATCGGCCTTGGGCGTTCCGGCAGGATGGTACTCCTTGTACAGGACGGGATCGTAGGTCTCCTGAAAACAGACATACGTCCCGATCTTTTCGTCCTTCAGCCTTCTGAAGTCTGTTACGGGCATGGGGGCCAGCTCGACATTTATCCTGCGAACATAATTCTTCCCTTCCCGCACGCCGTAAGTCGTACGGATAGCCTCGCACATATAGTCCGTACCGTTCCTGTTTGATTCCCCGCAA
>MVRP01000140.1 GCA_002067405.1 Syntrophorhabdaceae bacterium PtaU1.Bin034
GTGGCCTTCGCCAACTTCAGGAACTGTTCGGTTGATTTGGATAGGGCGTCAAGGGAAAGGCTTCCAAAACTGGCCTTCAAATGGCTGATGATCGCTTCCATATCTGCCCTGCGCTCTCTTTCATTTTCACGGAACAACTCATCCGCAATCCGTCTCGCCGCTTTTTTATGTGAGATCTTCAGAAAAAAAGCCGCTGAAATACCCAGCAGAAAGCCGGCTATAAGGGCTGCGATGATCGGTATCCAGTCCATATGGTAAGGCACACTCCCTTCGTCGCTATTCTACCTGCAAGCCGCGATGATGTAAATACGGCTGCTCCTCGGTGACCTGCCTTCATTGCACAGGTTGTGGCGGGGAGTTATACTACGAAAACAAACAAAACGTTTGTTCTGGAGATGTTCAGGAGAGCAGCACGTGCATCGACATGAAGCCAGCGAGAAGAACCACGGCCCCGGGATGTGCCGCCGGCTTTTCCTCAAGACGGTCGCGCTTGTCGCATTTATCGCATCCGCGCCCCGGGCGGCATTCGCGTTCTTTATTGAAAGCCTCGAAGTGAGGACCGTTGAAAAGGAAACGTTCCGCTTTGATCCGGCAACAGGTACGATCAAGTGGAGCGGTCGGAGAAGTGCCGAGCCCTACCGGCTTGTGGTTGACGGCATGGTGCAAAAGCCGCGCAATTATTCCTACGCCGACCTCCGGTCCTTCCCGCAGGTAAACCAGATCTCCGATTTTCATTGTGTCGAGGGCTGGTCGGTAAAAGGTATCAAGTGGGGCGGCTTCCGGTTTGAGGAGATCACAAAAAGGGTAAAACCGTTGCCTGACGCCCGGTTTGTCATATTCCATGCCCTTGGCAAGACCACATCCCAGCCGGGCGGACTCGATCATTACGTGGAGTCCCTTCCCGTTAAAGAACTCCTCGATCCAAAAAAGCAATGCCTGCTTGTCTTATTCATGAACGGAAAGCCCCTTACCCACGACCATGGAGCGCCGCTCCGTGTGGTATCGCCTTTTGATATGGGATACAAGGGAGCCAAGTACGTTATCCGCATAGAGTTTTCAAAGACGAGCCAGCCTGGTTGGTGGACCCTGGCAAACCCTGTTTATCCGGCCGATGCCCCGGTGCCGGAACAGAGACTGCGAGAGGGGTAGGGAGACCCGGCCAGCTCCTTTTGGAATAAACGATCCTGTGGTTGCTACAGGGAATCGGCAAGTTGAAAGAACTCGTAGCAGTGATTATGATATTCGTAGTAATATCGAGTGAGAGAAATCCTATCAGCATGAGAAAGGCCATACCCCTCATTGTAGCGTTGTCTCTCCTTGTCACCTCCTGTGCAACGGTTCTGAGAAAGGACCTGATGCAGACGGGCATAAGGGATTTCTCCTTCGCTGATCTCACTGCCGCTCCGGACGTTTATAAGGGAAGGCTTTTCATCCTCGGCGGCGTTATAGCCGGAACCAGCGTCACCGAAAACGGGTCATTGGTTGAAGCCCTTTACGTGCCCGTGGATTCGAGCGGGTATCTGGAGGACAGAAAGCCGAGCGTGCGGTTCCTCGCGCTCTACCCGAAGGAACGGGGTATTCTCGACCCGATGATTTACAGGAAAAACCGCCAGATAACGCTGGCGGGGATTTTCACCGGGACTCAGCGTGGAAAGATCGATTCAATGGAATATACGTTCGCCGTCTTTCAGATCGAGCAGATCTACTTGTGGGAAGAAAGACCGGTGGTCCAGTATGTGCCCTACCCCTGGGGTCCTTACTGGGGACCGCCCTGGCCCTACCGGTATTATCCTTATTACTGGTGATCGGCTCAGAAGGTAAAGCGCGGATTACGAAGCTGTGACAACCGGCAGGCGTGAGAGCAGATCGAGCGCCTTGAGCGCCTCGCCTTCGGCAAGAGACCCAAGGCCGCACGCGGTCGTCACAATCGATTCATCCCCCTCGGTTCCGGCTGTCTCCAAAAGAAGACCCTTAAACCTTCGCCACAGTTCGTGTAAGTCGGCCGGTGTAATCGGGTCAAGGGCTTCGCCCGACGAGGGGACGATGCCCGGGGCGATGCGGCCTCCCCTCTCCAGAAAAGCCGAGAGTTCGTCACGAAAATAGAACAGGGTATCCATAAAATTGAAAGCATCGTAATTGATTATGTCGACTTTGGTATTGAGGAGCACTGACCAATCAGTATTGCCGCAACAGTGGATTCCGACATTGGCATCAAGCCCCTCTATTACTTCGTCAAACAGTGAAATCGCCTCTTCCTTCGAAATGGAGACAAAGGCTGAGCCGAAGGATACCATGGCGGGCTCGTCAAAAAAGATAATGACCTTCTTGTCCGGATGAGCAGCCCTGATCGTCTTGATCAGCCATTCGGCCTTCATGTGAAGCCCCTTCTTGATAATATCGAAATAGGCGCTGTCGTAGATGATCGGCTTGCCGTTCCCATCTTTAAGGCCCATTCCAATCGTAAACGGGCCTGTAAGCTGGCTCTTTACAAAGGTAACTTTGTCCCGTATCTCGGCAAGCCTCTCGAGGAGCCGGTAAAAGCCGGGGAAAGCCTGTGGTGAAACAGCGAAAGGGGCAGTGTTCTTGTTGAACACATCCTCGTAGAACTGCTCTATGCCGTCGGTCTGCGTCGTATCGACGAATACCGTTCCGGTCCCCTCGTTTATGTTCACCGAAGGTATGTTCTCAAGGCACTGGACGTACATACCTTCGTAGAAGGAACGCTTGGGCAATTGAGGCGAGAACGGGACTTCCGGACAGGAGTTAAAGACAAGATCGATCGCCCGGTCGACTTCCGTGAAAGGCAGGCTCCCTATACTCGTTACTAACATGCGATCATTATCACACGGCAAGCCTGCCGGTGTCAAAGGAATGCTGCGATTAGCAAGGAGATCGGGCTATTTCGGGAGCCAGCGAGCTTGACTACGCAGGCCGGTTGGATGATAATAGTAGTAGCAAATCCGACGGAGGTCGTATTATGAAAGCCAGATTGGTCTTCTGCATGGTTGCATTCAGTGTTTTCTCTCTCCTTTTTGCCTCTGTTGCGGCCTTCGCCCAACAGACCCCGAAGGAACCCATAGCCGTCAAATTAGAGGGCGCAAAGATGCCCCCTGTCACGTTTTCCCACCAGAGCCATGTTGACAAGGCGAAGATCGCGTGCGTAAAGTGTCACCACAAAGACCCGGACGCGCCAAAGGCCTGTGTGACCTGTCACGGCGTAAAACAGGCAAAGGACAAGGCGCCGCTCGCAAAAGAAGCGTTCCATACCCAATGCATCACCTGTCATAAGGAATCTGCGGCAAAGGGAGTGAAAGCGCCAACCAAGTGTAATGAGTGCCATAAGAAGTAACGCCGGGGAGGGGGAAACCCCTCCCGGAATTTCCTCCATTAGCGATACTTTCAGATTCCTGTCCTCTTTACGATTTACGATATTTCTTCTTTCTTTTATCGCAGTCAGCTGTGTGCTCGGCACACTGATCAAACAGCAGGCGCAACCTCGCGAATACCTGGCCCAATATTCGGAAAGCACTTACACAATTCTCAAATTCCTTGGTCTTACAGACGTGTTTCACGCGCCCTGGTTCCTTTTTCTGGTGGGCCTCTTCGTGCTGAACCTCGTTTTCTGCACAATCAACAGATTGAGGACCCTCATCAAGAGCGGCAGGGAGACTACACTGCCGAGCGAAAGAACCATGCGTGCCATGTCTCACCGGTTCTTCGTCAGAGACAGGAAGATCGATCAGGTCCTGGATCTGTTCAAGGGATACAGGCCGACGGTACGCAACGAAGGACAAGTCCTGCTCGAGAAGGGCTCGCTGTCGCGATACGGGGTGCTCTTGATCCACGGGAGCATCGTCATCATTCTTATCGGAAGCTTGATCGGGCTCTTGTTCGGCTATCGGGGCTTCATGACCCTCGCGAAGGGGGAGAGCAAGGATTCGATTACGAGAAGGGGCGTTCGTGAAGCGGCCCTGCCTCTCGGTTTTGCCATAAAGTGCAATGACTTCAGGGTGAGCTTCTATCCGACCGGCGAGCCAAAGGATTACGTAAGCCGTGTAGAGATAATCGACGGCGGAAAAAGCGTACGGCAGGCCGACGTACGGGTCAACCACCCGCTCACCTACAAGGGGGTTACCATCTATCAGGCGAGTTACGGAAGTGATCCCGTCTTCGTGTTCACTATCGGCGGAGAACAGGTGAGGCTTTCACAGGGCAGCGTCTACAGGAAGGACAAGCTGACGTTTATGGTGGCCAGGTTTGAGAAGTCGGTCCACAACTTCGGGCCGGGCGTACAAATAGGCTACCTTGAAGGAAACGAGCCGAAAACCGCCTGGTTTCTCAAAGACGTACCGAAGCTGCGGGAAAAGGAAATCACCGGTATCCCTATCAAATTGAACGATATTGCCGAGGAGTTCTACACCGGCCTCGAGGTTGCCCGGGACCCCGGTGTTTGGGTTGTGTGGACCGGGTTCGCCTTGATCCTTTTCGGCCTCTATATCAATTTCTTCTTGTATCACAGGCGGATCTACTTGCGGGAGACAGCGGGAGGAGTGCTCGTGGCGGGAGCGAGCCTCAGGAACAAAGAGACCTTCAGGGATGAATTCGTGAAGTGGAAGGAGAAAGCAGATGGCGTTGAATAACAAGATCCTCGGAGTGGTTACCCTGCTCTATCTCTGCCTTTTTGTCACCCATCTCCTTTATTTCGCCACAAAAAAGGAGAAGGTGTTCCGGGTTATGTGGATAGTCCTCTACGTAACCTTCGGGTTCCATTCGATCGGCCTCATGGCCCGATGGATCGAGTCTTACCGGCTCGGGATCGGGCACGCCCCTCTGTCCAACTTCTACGAGTCCCTCATCTTCTATGCATGGTGCATTTCCCTCATAATGATTGTCATGAAAAGAAAGCTGAGCGTGCCGATCATCACGATGTTCGCAGCCCTCGTCGCCCTTTTTTTCATGGGTTACGCCTCGTTGTCGCCGTCTGTTGCCAAGAATATCCAGCCCCTTATCCCTGCGCTTCAGAGCAACTGGCTCCATGTCCATGTCTTTACCTGCTTTATTGCCTACGCTGCCTTTGCCATTTCCTTTCTTTGCGGGTTCTTCTACCTGTTTAGATGGAAGGGGGTGATTCCTCCAAAAGAGACGCTTGAAGAGATCAATTATCAGAGCATAATGGTAGGATTCCCCATGCTGAGCGCCGGCATTCTCACGGGCGCCGTCTGGGCCCATTATGCATGGGGTTCGTACTGGAGCTGGGACCCGAAAGAAACCTGGTCCCTCATCACGTGGATTGTATATGCCCTTTTTCTTCACGCGCGCTTTGCAAGAGGCTGGAGAGGAAAAAGGATAGCCATGCTCTCAATTATCGGCTTTATGAGTGTTATTTTCACCTATTTTGGTGTAAACTTTATCCTCGCTGGATTGCATAGTTATGGTGCCTCGTAAGAAGAAAAAGCCTCGAAGTCTGGTCCTGTCAGGGAATGGGATCAACTGTGAACTCGAAACCGCGCACGCTAACCGGCTCGTGGGGTTTGATGTGGACATCGTCCATATCAGCGCCCTTATGGAGGGCACGAAGAACATTCACGACTATGATTTCCTCAATCTGCCCGGCGGTTTCCTTGACGGCGACGACCTGGGAGCCGGAAAAGCCCAGGCGGTCAAGTGGCGGTATCAGCCGATAAAAGGCACAGAAAAAAAGTTCATCGACGAGCTATTGAAGTTCGTGAGCGATGGCAAGCTGATCATAGGCATCTGTAACGGGTTTCAACTGCTCACCAAGACGGGGTTGCTTCCGGGCCTGAAAGGGGACTACCAAAAGCAGAGTACAACCCTTACCTTCAATGATTCCGGGAGATTTGAGGACCGCTGGGTATACCTGAAGGTAAACACATTTTCTTCTTGCATCTTTACAAAAGATATAGATAAAATTTACCTCCCTGTTCGGCACGGGGAAGGAAAGCTTGTCGTTGCCGACAAGAAGGACGTTGCTCAGCTTACAGAAGACGGTCATGTGGTAATGCAGTATTGCGACGAGGATGGTCGGGTTACAAACGACTTCCCGTACAATCCTAACGGGTCGACCTTATCCATCGCGAGCCTCTGTGATCCGTCCGGCAGAATTTTTGGCCTTATGCCTCACCCTGAGGCCTTTGTTCACTATACTCAGCATCCCCGATGGACCCGGGAGAGACTCCCTGCAGAGGGAGATGGTCTGAAGATATTCAGGAATGCTTACAAGTATATTTTAGATAATAGATAAGGTTTCGGAGGAGGGGTCTTCTATGAACAAAATAGACATAGTGAACGAGCTTTCGGAAAAGGTCAATCTTAACCAGAAAGTAGCCAAGATGGTGGTCGACACGATCATCGACACTATAAAGAAGGCGATTATCGAAGGCGAAAGGGTAGAGATAAGAGGGTTCGGGAGCTTCTCACTGCGGTCTTACAAGCCTTACAAAGGCAGAAACCCCAAGAACGGAGAAGTCGTGGAAGTGCCGGAAAAGAAGCTGCCCTATTTCAAAGTAGGAAAAGAATTGAAGGAAACCATCTGGAAAGAAAACTAGAATGTCCCCCAGTAGGGCTCGAGGGCCTGCTTGACCTTTGAAGCCAATTGCATCGCACCGGCGCAGGGTTCGTCGTCATTCTCGGGGATGTGTACAGGCGTCCCCTTTAATTCCATTATTACCGTCTTTACCGAATCCGTAAGCGCCCTGATGTCGTAGCCCCCTTCCAGCACGAAGAGTACTTTCCCGCCGCATTTGGCCTGCGCCAATTCAATGAGCATTCCCGCCATCCTTGCGAAGCCGTGTTCGGTGACGCCCATACCCCCCAGAGGATCATTACGGTGAATGTCGAAGCCCGCTGATACGAGCACGATCTCCGGTTTGAACAAGTGGCCGACAGGGACCACTATCTGCCTGAAGGCATAAATATAGTCCGCATCATTCATTCCGTAATCGAAAGGTATATTGACGGTGTACCCCTTCCCTTCCTTTTGACCCACCTCAGTGTACCAGCCGGTACCCGGATAGTATGGATATTGATGGGTGGACACGTAAAGGACCGAGGCGTCTTCATAGAAACTGTGCTGAGTTCCGTTGCCGTGATGCAGGTCAAAATCAACTATGAGTATTCGCTCCGACCCGTACTTTTTTTTCAAATACCGGGCCCCCACGGCTATGTTATTAAAAATACAGAAGCCCATGGACCTTCCCGGTTCCGCGTGATGACCCGGCGGCCTGACAAGGGCGAATCCATTGTTGATTTGGCCGGACATGCAGGCATCAATGAGCTCGCACAGCCCGCCGGCAGCCATGCAGGCAGCCTCATAAGATTTTGCAGAAGTGACCGTATCCGGATCGAGACGTCTCTGGATCTTTCCTTTTGTCTCCCTCACCGCCGCAATATATGACTGATCGTGATTGAGCGCTATCTCCTCGTCTGTCGCCGGCCGTGCAGGCACATATACAAGCCCTGTCTGGTCGATCCCCTTTAGCATGCGGTAAATGCTGACAAGCCTCTCGGGGTTTTCAGGGTGGAAATCGTCCGTTATATGCTCAAGATAAGTGTCATCCTTAATGATACCGACCTTCTTCATAACGTCTCCTCCGTATGGAATCACAATCTTACAATCAATCAAACCGAAAAACAAGGTCTGCTCTTTCCCCGTTTTTACGTTATGCCGGGGCTGGAAGATCGGATCAGGGAAACGGTGGGCGATTATACGGAGAAACGACCGGGCTGGATCATTGACATGGAGCATGGAGGGTTACCAGGGAGATTGCCGCCGCTTCCTCTCACTGATCGAGCACGTCTCTTATTTTCCGTGACAGCTTGTGTATGTCGAATGGTTTTTGTATGAATGCTTCGCAGCCTTTGATCAGTACTCCCTCGGCCTGTCCGTCCATGCTGTATCCACTTGAGAGAATTACCTTTCCATTCGGATTGATTTCCTTTAAAAGCCTCAATGTTTCTGCTCCTCCCATATCGGGCATGATCATGTCCAGGATCACGAGCGCAATTTCTTCCCTTCTGGCCCGATAGATCTCAACCGCTTCTCTGCCGTTTCCTGCAACGATAGCCTTGTATCCTATCACTTCCAAAAGCTCTTTGCAGACACTTGCAATCGCCCCTTCATCATCAACAACGAGTATCGTTTCCGTCCCACTAATAATTGCAGGAGCGGGCATGTTATTCTGTATGATTGCTTTTTTTGACGCAGGAAGATAAATGCTGAAGGTGCTTCCATGGCCTTTTTCACTATGAACGTTGATAAAACCACCGTGATTCTTGATAATCCCGTAGACCGAGGCGAGGCCCAAACCCGTTCCCCGGCCCATTACCTTGGTGGTAAAGAAGGGCTCAAAGATCCTTTCCTTTGTCTTGCTGTCCATTCCGGTGCCCGTGTCCCTGACCGAAACCACCACGTAAGGCCCGGATTCTACCGAACGCGACCTGGCGGTCCGTTCATCAAGCGATATGTTCTGCGTTTCCAGGTAAAGGGTTCCTCCTCCGGGCATGGCCTGCCAGGCGTTCAGATAAAGGTTTAACAGTGCCTGCTCTATCTGTCCCCGGTCAGCTTCAACAGCATGGATGTTCTCCCCTAAGTTCACTCGGATGGTCAACTCCTTTTTGGTGCGGCCGAACATGGCCGACGTCTTTCCTATCACCTCGTTCAGATCGATAGGCCGGACCTCATACTTCCCCCCTCTTGCAAAGCCAAGGAGCTGCTTTGTGAGATTGGCCCCGCTCCGGACGAGTTCTTCTATGCTCACGAGCCGCTGGTGGTTGGGGTTCGATGCATCCTCGCTGTGAAGTATAAGCGAAACATAGCCCTGTATGCCCATCAGAATATTGTTGATGTCATGGGCAATACCGCCCGCAAGAGTGCCTATTGCCTGCATCTTCTGCGAGTGCAGAAGCTCCGATTCCAGCTTTTTGCGCTCGGAGATATCGCGAAACGTGCCCTCGTAATAGAGCGGTTGTCCCTCTTTTCCGGTAACGACGCGGGCGTTAACCGATACCCACTTCACAGCCCCATCCCTGCACCGGAGCTGCGTCTCGAAGTTTTGCACGACGCCGTCCTTCCGAAGTATGCGATTGAAATCCGCCACGCGTTCTGAATTGACAAACAATCCGCTCAGGTTTTTTACTCCGTCGATGAACTCGTCGGCTGAGCCCACGTTGCAGAGCCGGGCCATGGCAGGGTTGGCGCTCAATACTCTGCCGTCGGAGGCTGCCTGGAATATTCCCTCAAGGGTATTCTCAAAGATATTACGATACTTTTCCTCGCTTTCCCTCAGGGCATTCTCGACCCTTTTTTGATCGGTGACATCTTCGTACGTCACCACGATGTGCTTGTCCGCGAGACTCGTCCCGATCCTGGAAGCAGTGAACCTGCAGATAATATCCCTTCCGTCCTTGTGACGGCACCATATCTCGTCCCCGTGCAGCCTTTGCTTTTCCAGAACTTCATAAATTCCGCCAAGATGCGAATACTCTTCCTCCGTCCTGTAGAGGAGCCGTGTACTTTTGCCGATGATGTCTTCCGGCTTCCAGCCGAAAATCCTTTCTACACCATCGTTGGCAAATATGATCGACCGCTCTTTCAATCCGATGACCGCGTGAGAAATGGCGCCCAGTATCGACGATTCAAGCTCTTCCAGCTTCCGCAGGGCCTCTTGTTGCTGTCGGCGCCGGGATATCTCTTGCTGAAGCTGCTCATTGGCCTTTCTCAAATCTTCCGTTCGTTCTCTTACGAGTTCCTCCAGACGGTTCTGGTACTGATTGAGTTTTCGCTCCGTCTCTTTATGCTCGTTTATTTCCCTGCCCAGCTGCTCGTTCGCCTGCATCAGTTCACGGGAACGCTCCTCAAGCTTTTCATAGGCGGTCTTGAGTGCTGTCTCGGCATTCTTAAGCTGGGTGAAATCGGTGAGCGAAAGCACGTAGCCCCTACCGGGATCGTTTTCATCCTTGAGGCGCCTGCTTGCCAAACACGGCACGTGATGCCCGTCCTTATGCAGAAAATCACATTCGTGCGTCGCATTCCCTATCCCCCAGACCCTGCCTCCCCACAAAAAAGGTTTGGACTCCCGGCAGCCGGGCGAACAAATGATCCCCGGGCTCCGGCCGATCAGTTCCTCTTGCTTCCATCCCAAGATGGACGCAAACGCCGTATTGCACCAGATAATGGTATCGTTCCTGATCAGACTTATTCCGTGCGTGGTGCTTCCCAGGACCGCCATGAGCAGATCCTGGGATTCTTTAAGCTTTTCATGGACAGCAGCGAGTTCTTCCGCTTTGTCACGGGCATCTTCAAGATGAAAAATGTATTCCTGAAGAATACGTCTCTGCCGCTCGTCCTGGCTCGTGTCGATGTCGTCCACGAAACGTCCTCCCTTACAGGCAGGCCGGAGCCCTTCTTCCTCAGGGTTTGTCCTGACCTTCCTGCCTGGATTCGATCATTTATTTCATACCGATGGCCTGTATTTCCCGAAGAATGTCAGGAAAACTCACCGGTTTGCACAGATATCTGTCCGCCCCCGCATCGAGACCGCATCTTATCTCTGACGATTGGGCTTTTGCGGAAAGCATGACCACCGGAATGTGGCTGGTTCTCTTGTCAGACTTCAAGCTTTTGCAGACCTCGATGCCGTTCAGTTTTGGCAGCCTCACATCAAGAAGAACAAGGTCGGGGGGACTCAGGAATGCCTTTTCGAGCGCTTCCTCGCCGTCAGCCGCTGTATGCACGGTGTAGCCCAGTTTCGTAAACTTTTTTTGCAGATAGGAGGAAATGCTTTTCTCATCGTCGACTACCAGGATACTTCTGATCTCCAT
>MVRP01000141.1 GCA_002067405.1 Syntrophorhabdaceae bacterium PtaU1.Bin034
TGGCCGGAACGTGGCAGACAAGGACATGCTCTGCGGAGGCAATGTGCAGGTGTTCCTGGAGCCGGTAGCGGCCAGGCATTCCGATGTATACCGTCAAATAGTGGAATGCATGAAGAAGGGTAAAAGGGGTGTCGTCGTCACAAAGGTGGGACCCGATTTTTTCGCAAAGTCCCTTGTTTCCGACATTGACGTCATCGGCGACCCGGTCGATGGCGCCATCATTCAGCGGTGCAGAAGTCTTTTACATGAAAAAAGACCCGTGCTGTTCCAGGGAGTCCTTCTTGACCCTTTGAAGATGATTCATCCGCTCTATGTTTTCGGCGCGGGGCATGTGGCACAATTCGTATCGCAGATAGCAAGGATCGCCGACTTCGATGTAACTGTCATCGATGACCGGCCCGAGTTCGCCAACGAAGAAAGATTTCCCGAAGCAAATGCTTTAGTCGTAGACGGATTCCCCGAAGCGGTCCAGCGCCTGGATTTTACCGGGCAGGAGTATGTGGTAATCCTGACGAGAAGCCACGAAAGCGATGCGCAAGTCCTTGAAGAGGTGGCGAAAAGGCCGTTCAAGTACGTCGGAATGATAGGCAGCAAAAGAAAAGTGAACGTCATATTTGAGCACCTGAAAGAAAAGGGCGTGAATGAAACGGTCATCACCCGCGTTCATGCCCCTATAGGGATTCCCATCAACGGGGAGACACCTCAGGAGATAGGGATAAGTATTGTCGCCCAGTTGGTTTCCATAAAGAATGAGCGTGACGGAAGGGAAGATGAGAAGCTGAACCGGTGAGATGTGGACGGGAAGATGTCACGAACGCCAAATAGTGCGAAGGAGACGGAACAGATATGGTGGGCTACAGCGAAAAGGTAATTGAACATTTCAGGAATCCCAGGAACGCCGGGACGATAGAGGATGCGAGCGGAATTGGGGAAATAGGCGATCCTTCCTGCGGTGATTTTTTGAAGGTGTATATCAAGATCGAGAATGACATGATTGCGGATGTGAAATACCAGATAAAGGGATGCCCGGCATCGATTGCCTGCGCCAGCGCCATGACGGAAATCGCGATAGGCAAGTCGCTGGACGACGCAATGGTTATCACCGAGGATGACATTGTGAACGCCCTTGACGGGTTGCCTGAGTTCAAGGTACACTGTTCGGCCCTTGGGGCTTCCGGGCTTCAAAAAGCCATCATCAACTATTTTGAGAAGTAGGTGAACGAAGAGTAGAAAGAGAACGGCCCACGGGGTAAACTGAGGGGTCATGATGCTGTACGGGCTTGACGGCAGGGGCCGCTGATCGGCATCAGATTTCGGCTTGTGCAAGAATAAGTGTGGGAAAAAATACCGGACCAGTCGTGGATCATCCCATTCACCTGCAGGGCAATGGGGATATCTGCCCCATATACGATAGAAAATATTTCCGAATTCTATGATAAAGGAGTTTCGCGAATGAAAGAGAGTATTGTTCCCGGTTGCGCTGGCTGCCAGATACCAACACCCGAGCGGGCCTGTATGGACCCGTCCGGTAAGGGATCGAAAGGGTGCCCTACACTGGCAAAAAAGGAGATGGGCGAACAGGCGAAAAAGGCATATCAGTCAGCGGATGTTGCCGAATTTGCCCGTCAGGCGTCTATTCAGGAAGGCTCGTGTTACGCGGAAAGGGACAAACGGCCCTACGCGATGCATCCTGTTAAGCCGCGCATGTTTGAGATCTGTGAATTTGCCGACAGGATGGGGTACAAGAAGATCGGGCTCATCTTTTGTATGGGTCTTGCCAAGGAAGCGGCAATAGTTGATGAAATCCTGAAGACCTGGGGCTTTGAGACGGTGTCCGTCGTCTGTAAGATCGGGGCAGTGCCGAAGGAAGAGATAGGGGTGAAAGACAGCGAAAAGATTTACATCGGTGAGCACGAGTCGATGTGTAATCCTATACTTCAGGCGATGCTTGTCAATGAGGCAAAGACCGACTTCAATGTGCTTCTGGGGCTCTGTGTCGGCCATGATTCCCTGGTTTTCAAGTATGCTGACGCTCCCACGACCGTTCTCGCGGTGAAGGACAGGACCACAGGGCATAACCCCCTGGGGCCGATTTACACGTCGGGAAATTATGGGGCATGGGTCAAGAAGAAGGGCTAAGGGAGAGGGAGCGCTTCTTCCGAAGAACGAGCGAGCCGGCGGCCCCCAGGAAACAGATTGCGGCAGCGAGGAGAAATGCGGAGACGAAACTGCCCGTAGTATCCTTGATCAGGCCTGCGACCGCGGGTCCCAATGCCTGTCCCACCCCAAAGAAGAGGGTGACAAAGCCGAGGCCTGCGGGAGCGAGCCTGCCGCCCACGGCATCCCCTGCTGCGGCTGCCATGATGACAGGAATGGCCGATATGGATATGCCAAAAAGCATGGCCGAGACATAGGCTCCCGTCTGCCCCTTCCAGACCACCAGGAGGAGGCTGGCGAGTCCGAGGGACGTGTAGGCGAGCGCCGATCCGTAACGGCGGCCGACTACATCGGATATGGCTCCCCAGATCACGCCGCTGCCGATGGTGAAGATACCAAGCACGGAAAAGACCATGCCTGCACGGTTCGGCGTAAAACCAAGCTCCTTGTTGAGATAGGCGATCAGGAAGGTAAGGTAGATGATATAGGCGAAGCCGTAATTGAAGTAGACGCCTCCCAGCTTCCATATCTCCTTTTCACCGATTATGTCGCGCCACGCGGAAAAAAGGGTGACGTTTGCCGGGTCTTTCTTCTTCTCCTCCCCGCCGTACATGGTCAGCCCTTTCTGGGCAGGATTGTCACGCTCAAGGGCATAGACGAGAAAGGAGCAGGCGAAGACCGCCACACCCATGGCATACCAGGCATAGCGCCAGCCCTCATCCCCGTATCGGCTTATCACCGAGGGCAGGCAAAGACCGGACAGGGACAGGCCGATGCCGGTCCCAATTGTAGCGATGCCCGTTGCCATCCCGCGCTTTCTCGCAACAAACCAGGCAGCAGGCAACGCCATGGTAGGAATATAGCTTCCGCCGTTCCCCATGCCCGTGATGAGGCGCATGAAAAAGGCGGCTGCGAAAGAACCGGCAAGCCCCGTGAAAAAGAGGCTGAGCCCCATAACGAGGAGCGACAGGAAGATCACCTTGCGGGGTCCGAAGCGGGAGGCAAGAAAACCCCCAAGGATTGCGAGGCAGAGGTACCCGATAAAATTGCCGGTGCCGATAAGGCCGACCTGCGTATAATTCAGAGACAGGCCTTCTTTCATAGAAGTGAGAATAACGGAATAGGACATGCGCCCGAAGCCGTGGGACAAAAGGATTACAAGCGATCCCGTAAAGGCGATCACCCATGCATAATGTCGTTTCATCGGGATTCCCCTTTCCCTGGTAAGATATAAAGATAAAGCCGGCTTGTCAAAGTTTTTCAATCCGGACACCGGATCCGGCATCTGGTGCCTGCACGCAAAAACGCTCGCCGTTGGCGGTTTGACTCGACATCAGGCGGGGCTGCATAGCACTATGTGCCGGTGAGTATAGCAAAGCTTACAAGAAAACACGTGAAGGAGGATGAAATGGACTACTATCGATCGGTAAAAGAGGAATTGGAAAGGATCGCAGCAGGTTGGATGCAGGAGCCCGTTTCAGTTGTTTCGGCGAGGACCCTCTCCTCGAAAGAGGCCATAGGCACTCCTGAAAGGACTGATTTTCCATTGCAGAAGGGAAAGGAGTTCATGATAGAAGCGGTTTTCAGAGAAGCACGCGGGCAGGCATTTACGGATATGCCGGGGAATTTTCAGGGAAGTCTTAAGGATGTGGTCGGGCTTGAGCTTCGCGACAATTTCGAACGAGCCATATTCATTGCCGCCTTCAATGCCGTGATGCGTCATTCCGGGACCGTTACCGGAACCGTTCATTGCAGGGACAAACAGCCGAAGCTTTGCGCGGAACAACTGCCCGGGTTTGTAAGGAAGCATTTCGCCAACCCGAAGATAGCCTTTATCGGTTATCAGCCCGCCATGATCGAGGAGCTATCCCATTCTTTTCAGCTTCGAGTGGTTGATCTGGACGAGGGCAACATCGGGCAGGAGCGTTTCGGGATAAGGGTCGAGGGTCCGGAAAAAACGGAAGAAGTGCTGTTGTGGGGCGACATGGTCATGGCGACGGGTTCAACATGTGTGAACGGCAGCATTACGGACTTTCTCATCAAAAAGCCTGTGGTTTTTTTCGGCGTTACCGTTGCGGGTCTCGCCGTGTTGGAAGGCTACCGGCGTTACTGTCCCTTTGGTCAGTAGTGAGGACGGCAGGGAAAGATTCTCCTTATCGCTGGTTGACATAATTATGGGCATATGCTTATAATTATGTTCGTTATGTCAAGACCGAAGAAGTGCAGATGCATCAACTGCCATCCGGATTCGTCGTATTTCAAGCCAAAGGGCATTCCTCTTGTTGAGCTTGAAGAGGTGTGTCTGACTTTGGACGAAGTGGAAGCCATCAGGCTCGCCGATTATGAGGGCTGTTATCACGCGGAGGCGGCCAGGGAGATGAAGGTATCGAGGGCTACCTTCGGGAGAATTGTTAACGAGGCCAGGCGGAAAGTGGCAGAGGCGCTGATCAGGGGTAAAGCGCTCAAGATAGAAACAAATGAAATAAAAGCATGTGCGGCAGGATATGTATCAGGAGATCAAAAGGAGGATGAAACATGAAGGTATGTTTTGCGGTTGAAAAGGACGAGGGCATCAACAGCGCAGTGTACGGACATTTCGGATCGGCCCCCGTGTTTGTGATGGTGGACACCGAAACGGAGAGTGTGGCAAGGGTCAACAACAGGGACCTCAACCATGTACATGGAGCCTGTAATCCGATCCAGGCGATCGGCGGCCAGGCAGTCGATGCAGTCGTGGTGGGAGGCATAGGCGCGGGCGCCATCAACGGTCTCAATGCCAGGGGCATCAAGGTGTATGCGTCGCTGGCCGAGACGGTCCGGGAGAACATGGACCTTTTGAAACAAGGCAAGCTTCCTTTGCTGACCCTGCAGCATGCATGCGGCGGCCATGGGGGCGGAAGCTGCGGACATCACTAACGGCGGAAAAGGTGTGATGCGGATGGGTCCGTGTCTTGATAAACGTTTCAACGCCTCACTACATCGTCACACAACATAGCCGGACAGGAGGAAGAGAACTATGCCCATTTTTGAGTACCGTTGCGAGAAATGCGGTCAGGTAAGCGAGTTTATAGTGCTGGGGAAGCAGGAAACGCTGACGTGCAAGGGGTGCGGAAGCGAAGATCTGGTTAAGCTGATGTCGGCCCACAATGTGAGCATGGGAGGCAGTGCTCCTTCATTCTCTCCGCCTCCCGACATGTGCGGAGGGTGCGGATCGCCCGGTTCGTGCGGAATGCCCGGTTCGTGCGGAATGCCCGGAAGCTGCTGCTCGGGATAATCCTCAAGCCACGTCTGCGGAAGCGCTGGGAAGCTCTTTATCTTTCCGGCCTGTTCTTATAGTTTCTTCGTCATGGCCCGGCCGTCGGGATGACGTGCCGACTTAAATCCTTTCGGTCCTCCTTGACAGGTGTATCGGTAGGCCTCATATTCCGAATACCGCGGTAAACCCCGATGCGAGCAATTTGACGGGGCAAGGAGGTTTGTATGGGCCTTGAAAAGAGGGTTAATTTCGATCATTCCCTGGAAACGGTGTTTGAAGCGGCGGGGTACTCGGAGCAGATAGTCAAGCAAGAACTGGAGCCGAGAGCGGGCCTTCTCGCAAACCAGATCGTGAGCCTGGCCGGCGTTTGTCCGACGATGGCAATCGAGATACTGATGGATTCCCCCATTCTAAGGGATACTGCTCTGGACAGCAGAGACAGGGCCATGATCATCCTGCTCGCCGGGCCGGTGATTGCTTCGGCCCTGGCGGAACAGGCAATGGACGACCCGGCAAAGCTTCAAAAGGTCTGTGACAGCAACCACGGCTTCGATCACAACAGCGGCGCAGCACAATACCAAGTGCTGCGGATAAGCAAGACAGAATGGGATAGTCTTATGCAATATGCACGCAATACCGTAATGGAAATGCCAAGACCGAAGCAGATTTCCAGACTTGTCGAGAATGTTGAAAAATTCCTCGACAACAAAGAGTTCAATTCTCTTCAAAAGGCGGTTGTGGAGGCCGCTGTCGTGAAGAATTCGGCAGTGGAGGCAGCAAGAAAGATGACGCCTCTATCTGCGGTAATAGGCGCCCTCGCCGACGTCGAGCGAGAGGGAGCCGGGTAAAGGGTTAGGCTTGCTTGGGCTTGCGGCAATCCTACGGCAAGGTGAAGCGCTTTGCAGGGCGTATCGTGAGTACCGGACACGGGGATTTTCGTACTACCTTCTCCGCCACGCTGCCTATCAGGATATGCTCAAGTCCTCCTCTCCCGTGAGTCCCCATGATGACCAGGTCTATTCCCTCTGATCTCACATAGTCTATGATCTCTACGAAGGCTACGCCCGTCCGGATGATGTTCGTGGTCTTGATCCCGGTTATCTTCCGGCCCACCTCTTCGAGATCCTTGGTCACTTCTCCTTCTATGCCCTTCTGCACGGTGACGATGTTTTCTGCGGCCATAAAAGACTCGTAGGGCGTGAAATAGTCCATATTCGGGATTACGTGGATCAGGTATATGGAAGAGCCGAACCTCTGAGCAATTTCAGTGGCGTATTTTATAATGTCGTCCGTATATTCGGAGAAATCGATAGGTACAAGAATTTTATTGAACATTTCCGCCTCCTGGTCATTTATCGGTCGTCGCTGCATCAGCGAGCCGGCACCCGGTTCCGCTTTTTCCCATCAGTAAAACCGACAACCCTCCCTCTTACAGATAAGGAAAGGGTTTTCATGCTGGCTCTTTAATATACTCGGCCCTTTGCATGGTTTTAGTCAACTGTTTTTTGACGTGGTCTTCAGAAGAACTCTCGGAACAGGGGAGCATATTCATGCTCCCGGCTTGGCCGGTACTCGTGACGTGCCCAAAGCGAACCAGGGACTCTCAAAGGCATGAGCCGCATGAGCCCGCCCTTTGCAACGCAGTACCGGGCAGGACGGTTCCTCGCCCCGTACTGCGTGTCACATCGCGTCAGTCGTTGTCGTTCCGCAGGGGGCAGTTCTATGCTTTCTCTACCGACACGGCAACCGCTTCCGTATAACGGATTACCACCTGGTCGCCTACGCTCACGTTTTCCAGGTTTCCGGGATCCCGAACCGCTACATCGACGGTTTTTCCTTCAGGCCCCTTAAGTGTCACTGATTTCTTGTCCGGAGCAATCGCCTGGACAGTGGCAGTAACAGTTATTTCGCGAGCAGCTGCACCTGCAGGTCTTTCCCCGGGTCTGGCTCTTGTCATTGTCTCGGTGCTCGTAACGCCGCCTGCCTGTCCGGGCTTTTGCACCTGAACGGCTACAGATTGATAATACTTTGCTTCCACACGGTCTCCCACCTTCACCTGGGGTAGGTTTCTCACTTCTTCCCCAACCTTCACATCAAAAACCTTCCCGTCGGGGCTCTTCAGGGTCACAACCCGATTGGCTTTGTCGATAGCCTGGACCGTGGCGGTGGTGGTGACAAGCTGCTCCTCCACAATTCCGGGCTTTTCGCCCATTGTGCCTCTCTGAGGTGCCTGTGCCGGCGCAAGTGTTGCTACGCCGATCAGGAAAACGGTTATTACTGCAAGCATTATAAATCCTTTGATACTCATGCCGACCTCCTTCATGCAATACGGTTTTTTGGTATCTTCTCGTGTAACAGGCTCGGATTCACCGGAAAGATCGAAAGTACAGGGAAAATGCAGCTGGTGCTACGGACTGTTCTGCAAGAGCGTTTTATCTGCCGATAATGGCAAGGCTGAATGCCAGAGACATTGCAGCAATGTCTCTGGCATTCAGCGCTGTCCGTTTTGCGGATCTACTCCGGCCTATTGCCTGGGCGCTTGTCTGGCCTTGTACGCCTGATCGAGTTCCTTCTGGCTGTACGGCACGTTGTACCTCTTTAACTCCTCCGGGCTCATATTGACCACACGTTTCTGCCATTCAGCCGACCAGTTTGCTTTTTCATCGACCGGCACCTGGTCCTTCATCTGGTAGAGCTGTTCAGTGCTCATTTTCGAAAAGTCTTGAGCGGCCTGTACGGGTCCAATGGCCACAAGGCTTAGAAGGACCATCGAAATGATACAAAAACAAGCCAAGTGATAAGTTTTCATGATTCCACCTCCTTCTGCAAATCGGGTTTAACTGAAACGTGTGTACAGCATAAGGAATAGTCAAGGACGGGGTCTTAAAGTAAGGTTTCTACAGACGGAGAAACGAGGGCCGGGGCGCGAATTCTTTCGATTATAATGCGGTGAAAAAAAATTTGCGAGGCGCATATCTCTCTTAATAATATGGCGGTTCAGCTAAAGACGGCAACGGACCGTTACGTCTGCTGCCTCCACCATGGACGAATAAGCATGAATGGTGTGACAGACGACTGCCATATCAAAAAAGATATTGTGATATCGCTTACTTACAAAACAACACAAAAAAATAATCTAAAAAGATATTAAATTTTCTTGACAAGTTAGACGCCTGTTTACTATGCTTGAGGAAGAATCACTAGACCGTACGGTCGGTCCACGAGGTGCAAAGAGGGCCGGCTATAGGCAGCATGGCGGGACAACGGTGACGGCAGCGGCAGAGCACAGGCAT
The DNA here is from genome assembly GCA_002067405.1 of Syntrophorhabdaceae bacterium PtaU1.Bin034. The sequence goes on from MVRP01000141.1 coordinate 8,707, forward strand.
CGATTCTCAGACATGGGGAAGAAGGGCAAGAAGAGTACTTCTTGACATTCACTGTCCAGGCGCAATCAGCGCTGGAGTGACTACCGCAGAATAGCATGTTTTGTTTGAGTGAACACAATGATATTGAATGTAGATGTGGTAGACCGATCGGTCAGTACAGATGGGGATCTGAGCATCATTACACTCGCTTAACGGGTGACAACGATGCTGAATAAGGAAAACGGAATGGAGGAGGAAGAACATGGAGCGTAAATGGCACAAGGTTTGGCCTGTTTGGGCCCCAAAGACAATTGAGGTGGTGAAACCCGTTTCCGAACACATCCGGGAATGGGCGAAACATACACCGAATCGAACTGCCCTGACCTTTTACGGAACGGACATCACCTACGAGCAGTTGAACAGCATGATCGACCGGCTTGCGCGGGCTCTGCTGGATCTTGGAGTTTCGAAGGGCGACCGCGTGGCCATCGATATGGAGAACTGTCCACAATTCGTTATCAGCTACTTTGCGGTGTTGAGAGCGGGCGGAGTGGTGGTGGCGGTCAATCCGATGTTCAAGGCGCCGGAGCTCGAATATGAGTTGAATGACGCAGGCGCCAAGATACTGATCGTTCTTGATTCCCTTTATCCCGAGGTAGAAAAGGTGAGGGCCGGTACGCAGCTAAAGGAAGTCATTCTCTCTTCTATGAGCGATTTTCTTCCCGATGAACCTGTTTTACCGCTACCTGAGGAAACAAAGGAGGAGAAGCGGTCCTTCGTTGATACCATCGATTTTATGGACTTGCTGGAGAAATCTGACGGTCCTGTTTGCAATGTAACGGACCTGAAAGCGGAGCTTGCTGTCCTGCAGTATACAGGCGGCACTACGGGCACGCCGAAGGGCGCCATGATCACCCATCACGCACTTGCAAGCGCCTTCCTCGGAACAATGTATTGGTGGCACAACAGGGAAGATGACGTCTCCCTGGGGGTGACGCCCTTTTTCCACGTTATGGGCCAGGTGACGCTTATGGGCGCTCCCCTGGTATCCGGAGGCCAGGTAATCATCCTCTCCCGATTCATCCCGAAGGTCGCTGCGCGGGCTATTGAACGGTACAAAGTGACCTTTTGGGTGGCAGCTACCCCGATGGTGATCGGTCTGCTTGGTCTTCCTGACGTGAAAGATTATGATTTCACCTCTTTCCGATGCATCACGACAGGCGGTGCTTCCGTTCCTGTTGAGCTCCAGAAAAAACTGGCAGAAGTGGCACCGAGAGCGGTCATTACCGAAGGATACGGACTGTCGGAGACCATATGCCAGGGCGGAGCTGTGACGCCTATACACCAGTACAGGCCCGGCTATGTGGGCGTTCCCGGTCCGGGCAGCGACGTGAAGATCGTGGATCGGGAGACCGGGACAAAAGAGCTCGGGCCAAACGAAGAGGGTGAGATCATTATAAAATCAGCCGCAATGATGATCGGTTACTGGAACAAACCAGAAGAGACCAGGGAGATGCTTCGGGACGGTTGGCTCTATACCGGAGACACAGGACTCATGGACGAAGACGGCTACGTCAAATTTCTGGGAAGGACGAGGGAGCTGATCAAGTGCTCGGGATTCAGTGTTTTTCCCGCTGACGTTGAAGACTTGCTCTTCAAGCATCCGGCCGTGAAAGAAGCAGCGGTGATCGGGGTGACGGACCCGTACAGGGGTGAAAGCGTGAAAGCGTTTATCGTACCCAAAGATGAGTATCGCGGCAAGATTACGGACAAAGAGCTTCTCGATTGGTGCAGGGATAATATGGCAGCCTACAAGCGGCCCAAGTTTATTGAATTCAGGAATGAGCTGCCGAAAAGCGCCGCTGGAAAGCTGCTGAGGCGGATTCTTGTTGAAGAAGAGAAGGAGAAGGAGAAGACCGGCGCTGCCGTCGCACAGTAGAGGGCAGGAATGACGTCCAACCCCTGTGCCTGAGGATAATAGCAGGGACGAGAAGGAGGAAACTTATGCAACGATTTGTCAAACTCTTGTGCAACCTCATGTCCATGATTGCAGGGGTGGTCCTCCTCGTCATGATGGTTGCCACATTCGCCGAT
>MVRP01000142.1 GCA_002067405.1 Syntrophorhabdaceae bacterium PtaU1.Bin034
TCGGGTACCGGGCTTTCGGGATGGGCTGGCATGGACGCAAGGAAGAAGAGCGCCTTTCTTATGTTCTCGACCCCGCCCCGGTTGAAGAGGAGGGTAAGACCGCGCCAGGACCCATTCTCCACGCCGTCGGAATCTTCCCTGGCTGCAAGGACGGCCTCGTCGTCACCGCCTGTGGGCTGGATGTGGAGGTAGGGAGCGGCGGCGCCCGAGGCCCTTCGGCTCTTGACAGCAGCGACAAGGGGCTCGTAGGCCGGGCAGGACTCTTTGCCTCCGTGAAGGGTGAGGATCACCACGTCTGCCGCAAGGGCCTCATCCACAAAGGCGTCAACCCGCGACTGATCGAAGAGCTGCGTCCTGGTCCGGGCGACGACAGCCAGCGGGACCTGTTCGTTGAGCAGCCGCAGCACGGCCCGGCTCAGGGTAGGCAATTCCGAGGCAGTGGCGCTGAAGTAGCAGATTTTCATCTGTTCCATGACAAGTTCCTCCCTTATGAAAAAAAAGAGCTCTTTTGCCGCCCGCTTCGCTCGATAACTACGGATAAAAGCGGATGACGACCTTATCTGTCGCCCGAAGGGCGTCGGAGTATGGCACCGGCCATTATCGGCCGGTGCCATAAATGCTGTTTTGTCGTCGTATCCATGCTTTTCATCCGCCTTTATCCGTAGTTATCTGCGGCTAATGATCGCTCTTTTTTTATTTCCTTTCTCGATAGTCCCGCACGTCTTTCCATGAGCATCTCGGCAATGGTCCGGTATATGGCACACATGACGGGCGTCCCGCCGTCGTTGCCGCTGTAGCGGAGCCGGGACGGGCAGTCGCCCGGGCACCGGCCGGCAAGGGGGCAACCGGCACAATCGCCGTGCAGTTCCATGCCTTGATAACAGGTGCGCAGCCTCGCCCGGTCGGCCGAATCGACCGTCCCTGCAGCCATGGCCGGATCTCCGACAGTCTGGCCGCACGGATAGACGGTGCCGTCGGGGTGAACCCCCAGACTCTCGCCGGTGCAGGCATGGCAGTAAGGACGGGGGACACCGCCGTCGGAAAGGGCCTTCTGGACTGCCTCCAGCTCGCGCCATTGCATTCGAGCGCCGTGGATCCTGTTGATCCATTCCATTGCCTCGAAAAAGGTCTTCACACCCAGGGTAACGGCTTCGGATGAAGGCAGAAGATCATGGCGCTTCGCGGTACTGCCGGTCATCACGACGGGATCAAGGCCCACCCCTCTGATATTCTGGAACCGTGCGAGGGTGAGGGCGAGGTCGTGGAGGCGTTCTGCATTGACGGACGAAAGGACGGTGGTGACCCTGACGGGTATTGCCGCCTCTTCAAGGAGGGTCAGGCCCCGGAACGTGGCCCCGCTCATGCCCCTGAGTTCCTCCTGCACCTCGGGCGGACCGTCGAGGCTGACGCCGATGCCGATATCATAGCGTTGGCAGAGATCGATGAGATGCCGGTCGACAAGGGTCCCGTTTGTCTGTACGGCGAGTGTCACCGGCCATCCGGCCGTGCGCACAATATGCCCCACGAACTCGATGAGCCCCGGCTCAAGGGTCGGCTCCCCGCCTGCAAGCTGTACATGGAAGGGCACGCCCGATGAAGCGGCCAGGGCAAGGGCCGCGGAAGCAACATCCTGAGGCATGGCCAGGGATTTTTCCTCTTTCCGATAACAGTACCGGCAGTGCAGATTGCACGCCGTTGTCAGCCACAGTATGAGGTATCGGACCGGCGGATGGTTCATCGTCTCAGCAATACCTCCAGGTCCACACGGTCGAGAAAACGTTTCTTCCGGGTTCGGGCCGTATCGACGACCGCAGCGCAGACACCCGGTTCCCTGAGCATCGTCTCATGCCAGCGCTCGTGCCCTTCCGGAGGCTCGCAGATCGTTGCCCCTTCAGGGGTTGCTACTGCCACGGCCGCCCGTTCGAGGCTTTTCACGCCCAGGAGCAAACGGGTGTCATCATCAAGGTGCCCCGCCTGGGAGACGATGATGTCGCACCCCTGCTTTGAGAGGGCCACGGCTGCTTCCGGATGCCTGAGCGATTCGCTGCGGACGAGGGCGATCCGGGCCGGACTGAAATCGACCATGACCGAATTCTTATCGGGCGAAAGACAGGTCAGCCGGCCTTCGGATACCAGGGCCGGAAGGGCCGATCCCGAAGGAGACCGCGTTTCCGTCACCATTGCGGTCCGTCCTTCACGTGACTGCCGGATGATCTCCTGAAGGGGGACGCCGTGTATGCCGGGTGGCAGGACGAGCACGCGGGGGATGCCGCTCTCTCCCGCCCATGACGGGTCGCCCATGCCCGGCAGGGGTGTTGGGCCGGGAGAAGGGACAAGGCATCGGATTTCAATCAAACCGGAGGCAGGGAGACCCCACATGCCCGGAAAGTCGTCAAGACCGGACGAGTCCAGGGCAATGGCATTGTAGTCCCGCGGACAACGGGCGGCTGCCATCTCCTCGCGCAAACGTGAGGGGAAGCGGTGTCCTTCGAGGGGATACTCGACGAAAAAGGTGCGGGTGTCTTCTGCCGTCTCGTCGAGAAGGACCGCGCCGTCAGGCGCGAGCGCGAAGGAAGGCGCGGTCCGGCAATCCATCATGCGGTCGAGGCCGGTCCTGTTGGCTGCGACCAGCCCTGTTCCGTTTTCGAGCACGCGGGCACGCCAGATCTCGCGGGGATCAAGCCCGGTGGGAGGCCAGTTGGCGCATACGAGGAGGAGGTCCGCGCCCTGAAGGGCCATGCTGCGCGGCAGCAGCCCGTAGTAGGAGTCGGCGCAGATGAGGACACCCACCTTGCCCCATGGGGTCTCGAAAAGGCTTGCGGGGGAAGGCTGCCCCGGGCAGGACCAGCGGCGCTCGGCCACGTGTTTCCGGTGACGGGCCACGAGTCTCCCGTCCGGGCCGAGGACCACCGCGCTGTTATAGAAAATCCCCGTTTTCCTGTCGTGCTCCGCAAGGCCGGCGCAGACACAGACGCCGAAGCGGCGGGCAATGCGGGAAAGGGCCGTGACGGTCTCTCCGGTCAGCTCTTCGGTATAAGGGGCGATCTCGTCCATGCCCTCGAAGCTGTAACCGGATACGGCGAGCTCGGGCGCTACAATGATCCGTGCGCCTCGTTCCGCCGCCTCTTCCGTCCGGGTGAGGAGGGAGGCCCGGTTCTCAGCGACGGCCCCATGCCGGACGTTAAGGTGCACTATGCCTATCAGCAGCCGCTCATCCATGAGACCTCCTTTCTGTGAAAGGCCTTGCCTGTTGCATCCTTGTATGTAGAGTACGTGCCTTTTTGACATAACCACAAAAAATCCCCGGACCCGATTTTCAGGTCCGGGGATGCCGTTTTCCATCCTCCGAAATAAAAAAGCGACCGTCCCTTTACCACGGGGAACAAGTCTATGAAATACGTCTGAGAAGGTCTTCCGGCTTCCGGATCATCTTACTTGCCGCGTCTTCCCATCCCGCTTTAAGCGGAAACAGTGACATGGCTGCGGCTTTCATCCCCGGTTACGGCGGCGGGTCCGCGACGGATTCTCACCGTCTTCCCTGTTACGGCCTTATGAGGCCTCTCGAATGGACGTTAATACCATGTATTCTTTCCGTGAGTCAAGCACTTTATGCCCCTTTGTCGACCAGGGTAGAAATGTCCTGTTCTTGGCAATGCAGAAGCGTCCGGCATGTATCTTCTCGTCTGCCCGATGACAGTTATTCCAGCTTGTATTTTTTGATCTTCGAAAGCAAGCTTATGCGCGAGATGCCGAGGATCTGTGATGCCTTTGTCCGGTTGGCACCGGTAAAGCCAAGGATCATTTTGATGTGCTCTTTTTCGACTTCTTCGAGGGTCTTGAGCGATACGCCGTTTACGTCGCCCTCTCCAATGACCGTGTTCTCAAGAAAGTAATGAGGCAAAGACTTCTTCTTCAACTCGTTGGTCGATTCAATAATGACCGCGCTGTTTATAATATTCATCAGTTCCCGGACATTGCCCGGATAGTCATAATGGGTGAGGATTTTCATTGCTGCATCCGATATCTTTTCAACCTTCTTGTCGTTGAGCTTTGAGAACATGTGGAGAAAATGATGTGCGAGGAGAGGGATATCGTCCTTTCTTTCGCGAAGAGGCGGCAGGTATACCGAGTTCATGTTGAGGCGATAAAAAAGATCGTTCCGGAAATTTCCCTTCTTGATCTCCTCATGCAGGTTTTTGTTGGTTGCCGCAATGATCCTTATATCGACCTTCAGGTTTTTTGTCGATCCAAGTCGGAAAAACTCGCCTTCCTGAAGCACACGGAGCAATTTCACCTGGATGGGAAGCGCCAGTTCTCCTATTTCGTCAAGGAAAAGGGTGCCCTTGTCAGCCTCTTCCACGAGGCCCCTTTTGGCGACCGTTGCCCCTGTAAACGCCCCCTGATTGTGGCCGAAGAATTCGGAGGCAAAAAGCTCGTTGGCGAAGGCACCGGCATTGACCGCAACAAAATTCTGCTTGCTTCTCCTGCTGATCTTATGAATTGCCCTCGCGATCAGTTCCTTTCCTGTCCCGCTCTCGCCCCATACAAGGATACTGTTGTCGGTTTGAGCCATTTTGCCGACCACGGAGAATATCTTGTTCATTTTCTCGTTATGGGTGACGATGTCTTTGAACGCTTCCCGGAACCTGGGATCGACAACCGAGACCGGCTCGTCCTCGTTGATGATCTTCTGCTGTTTTCTGTTCTCCAGCGCTGCGTTCATCACGGTAATGAGGCGCTCGTTGTCGACCGGTTTCGTAAGATACTCTATTGCGCCCAGCTTCATGGCCGATACCGCGAGCTCCACGTCTTCAACCCCTGTGAGGACGATCGTGTCTATATCGATGCCGTCCTTTTGGATGCTTTTAAGGATATCCAGTCCCGTCACCTCGGGCATGTCCATATCGAGAAGAAGGAGGTCGTAGGAACCGTTCTTCAGTTCCGCCACGGCCTTGGTGCTATTGTTCAGCGTGGTGACATCGAACGCACCCGCCTGAAGCAAAAAAATGTTGAGATAGTTGAGTACAGCCTGGTCGTCGTCGATTACGAGAACCCTGTTCATTACTCCTCCGCGCTTGCCAAAGGGAGATGAATGGAAAAACTCGTTCCTGCTCCCACCTCGCTGATCACTTCTATTCTCCCTTTATGTTCCTTGATTATACCGTAGGCAATGGAAAGCCCCAGACCCGTTCCTCCCCGGTTCCTTTTTGTGGTAAAGAAAGGATCGAAAATCTGGCTTATCGTTTTTTCATCCATGCCTTTCCCATTGTCTTTGACCTTCAGCACGATTTCCTTTCCGTCGAACTTGGAAGAAAGCTCGATCACGCCCTTTGGCCTCTCGATGGCCTGGGATGCGTTGATCACGATATTGACGATCACCTGCTGCAATTTCTGGGAATTGCCGACGATGGTCGGCAAATAGGGATCGAGATCGACTTTCACGTCGGCGGTCCTTCTGACCTGGTTGTCAACCAGGCGCAGGCAGCTTTCTGCAACGGTATTGATGTTGACCACTTCGTTGAGATACCCGTCATCCTGTCTGGCGAATTTTTTCAGCCCGTCCACGATGCCTTTGATGCGGTCCGCCCCCTGTACCATGTCCTCAACGAGGATAGGGAGATTCTTTCTGAAAATATCGTAGCTGAGACGCGCCACCTTGAGATCGGGATGCGATTTGCAATAGCTGTCGAGAATGGGGAATATGTCGTTCATCGCCTCTTGCACGATATGCAGGTTGCCGCGTATGAATGTATTGGGATTGTTGATCTCGTGGCCGATGCCGGAGACGAGCTGTCCCAGGGACGCCAGCTTGTCCGCCTGGAGCAGTTGCCTTTCCATGTTCTTTTCTTTCGTCACCACTCTCGATATTTCCAGGGCCCCCACGATCTGGTGCTTGGCATCAAAGATGGGGTATGCCTGAAGCACATAGTATTCCCCGTCAACGACCCTTTCTTGCGTTACCGATGACCGCTCCGCAAACAGCCGCTCCACGAGACAGTCCTCGCACCGCTCGTCCCGGCCGAAAACCTTCTTGTAGCATTTTCCCTTCGATCTGACGTTCTTCTGGTTCGACATGAGAACGTTGAGATCGGGGTCGATCAGAATGACCATGTCGGTAATGGCCGTGAAAAGGGTTTGCAGCCTCGTCTTATGCTCTCGCAGTTTTTCCGTCACCCTCAGCAGTTCCCGGTTTTTCTTCACGAGCAGGTTTTTTTGGTTTTCCAGGTCGACCGTCCTCTCACAGACGTTCTTCTCCAGGTTTTCGTTGTGCTCGATCAGCTTTCTTTCCAGCTCTTTTCGTATGCTGATGTCCTTGTAGGCGGACTCGAGATGCCGTACCCCATCGATATCAACGAACGTATAAGAGCCGATAAGGGGAATGGGCGTGCCGTCGCGGGCAATGAGGGTAAGCTCCAATGCATCTATTCTTCCCTCCTTCGCGACCCTTTCCAGGATGCGTGACCTGGTCTCCGGTCTCACATAGAGCTGGTCTCTCACAAAATTGACCTGAACGGAGCCGTCCTCCGGCAAGCCCAGGAGGCGATAGAAGGCCGGATTTGCCCTTACCACGTCACCGTTCACCGTCGTCACGAGGAGCGGAACAGGCGCCTTCTCAAAGAGGTTCGAAATCTCATTCTTCAGCTCCGCAATTCTCCGGTTGTCCTCTTCTGTTTCGGTTCGTAAATCCCTTCGTTCGGCCGCACACGCAATCATACGGGCTACCTGTCTCAGGAAAAGCCCGTCGTCCTCAGACAGTTGCACTCCGTTCCAGTGACCGGCCCGAAGGGCGACCCTTGCCCCCGTAGTGGTCACAATATCCACTTCCAGGCCTGCGGGGGCGGGACTTTCCCCGGAAATTGCAGCGCCGTACTCACAGTCGTCGAGTCGAAGACCGAATAGCATCGCAGCAGGCAGGGCATGCCGAAGGTGCCCGAGACAGGCAGTCATAATTTCTGAAAATGATTGAGATGAATCGAGCTCACGCTGAATTGCATAGATGCATTGCAGTTTGGCATCCTGTTGTGTCATGGCGCCCGGTCCTCTCGTTGCCGGGATTTGTTTCTTATCTGTCTGTTTCACGATCCCCTCATTACCACGGACGATAGTATACTATCTTCTGCAAAGAGACGCATGTAAATTCAACTATTTATAGTCACCGCACATCCTCATCTTTGTATGCAAGGGGAGAGGTCATCCCCCCCTTGTTTTCGGCTGTGTTCATCTGACCGGCGACAATGTGCTCCGGATCTTCGTAATGAAGTAGTTTTCGCTCACAAGGTAGTCCTTCTTTTCCATGCTGTAAGGCGTGACATCCAGTTCCACCACGCTGAAGCGCCCTTTGCCGCTTGATGTGGGGAAGGTCTTCTTCAGGAACCCTTTGCCCCAGAAGCCGCCTTCCTCCTGTGTCCTGTAAAACGTGTTGGCCTTTTTGATCTCATTTTCGATGTCTTTCACCGTTTTGCCCGGTACGGGGATGCCCATTTTTTCCGCCAACCCGTTGAGTATTTCCATGTTTTCCTTGCCGGCCCTCGGCGGGAACACTCTCGCGATCTTCTGCACCCTTCGGTCGCATGCCGTATAGGAACCCTCGCTCTCGATGGGGAGAGAGGCGGGGAGAAACACATCGGCTTCCATCGCGGTCGCGGAGACGAAACTGTCCACCACTGCTACGAAGTCCGCCCCACCGAGGAACTTCAGGTTCGAGGTTGCGACAAGCGGGTCTTCGCCAAAAATGAGCATTGCTTTGATCCTGTCCTTTTCCATGGCATCCCTGAGGTCGACCGGCTTAAAGACGCCCCGGAGGTCGGTCTTCCACAGCTTCCCTATCCGGGCCATTGCAGCCCCGTTGTCTGCGGTGACGTAGCCGGGGAGATACTTCGGATCGACGCCCATGTCGATCAGGCCCTGGGAGTTCGCGAAATCGCGCAGCAGGATCAACCCGTTGCCGGGCTTTCCCACACGGCCGGTGAGCATCAGCAGATTGCCGATGGCCTGCAGGTCATTCCTCGATTTTTCCCACACCGAATCAATACTGTAGACCACCATTACCTTGGCATCGGGATTCGACAGGAGGCCGATCAGGGCCTCCAGCCTGTCTTTCCTGACCCCCGTGATCTCCGCCGCCATGCCGGTATCCACATGGGCCACCGATTCCTTGAATGCCTCAAAACCCTCGGTCCTGCCTTCGATGAAGGACCGGTCCGCAAGGCCTTTATCGATAAGCGCCTTCGACACCGCGCTGATCAAGGCAGTGTTTGTTCCCCGCTTCGCATCTATCCACAGGTCCGAAAATTTCACGAGGGGGATTTCCGAGGAGCTGACAATAACGAGGGTGGCCCCTGTCTTCTGCGCAGCCTTGATCTTCAATTCTGCGATAAGATTATGTTCCGATGTATCGGCATTGATCACCAGTATGAGGTCCGCCTTCTGCAGGTCTGTCATTGTTGCCGTGGATACCGTCGCGCCGAACATGGCGTCGAGCGCGTCCTGTTCCACACCGTTGACGAGGGTGCTGAAGCTGCCGATATTGTTTGTCCTCAGCCCGGACCGCGCGAATTTCTGCAAGGCGTACAGCTCTTCGTTGGTGAGCTTCGGCGAAGCGAGCACTGCCACCGATCCCGGTCCCGATTCCTTGAGAATTGCCGACAACCTTTGGGCAGTGTAGCTCAGGGCTTCATCCCATGTGGTGTCGCGCCACTCGCCCCTTTTTCGGATCATGGGTGTGAGCGCCCGCCCCTCATCCATCATGTAGCGGTAGCCGAACCGTCCTTTGGTACAGAGGTAGCCCTTGTTGTGCGAAGTTCCGTTGACGTTGGCCACGGTGAAGAGATTATCGTGGAACACGCGGTAGCTGAGGTTACATCCGACCGAGCAGAAGGTGCAGACGGACTCCACATCGTTGAAAGCCCACGGTCCCGGTTTACGGAAAGGCATTTTCTCCGTGATCGCCCCGGTCGGGCAGGCGGCGATGCAGTTGCCACAGGCGATGCAGGTCGTCTCGGTGAGACTTTTTTCCATGGACGGCTTCACCACCGACTTGAATCCCCGGTGGACGAAACCGAGGGCCGACACCTTGAGGATCTCCGAGCACGTTCTCACGCAACGCCCGCAATTGATGCACTTGTTCGGGTCGAGTGCGATGAGCGGGTGGCTCGTATCCACCTTGTACTTTCTCGTGTCGCCCACGAATTTGGCGATATCCACTCCGAAATCGGTCGCGTGTTTTCTCAGGTCGCAGTCGAAGTAAGCCGTGCAGCCGCATTCCAGGCAACGTCCGCTCTCGTTGAACGCCTGCTCCTTTGAGAAGCCCGTTTCAACCTCCGCCTGTCCTTTGATTCGTGCTGCCACCGGCAGCTCTGCCATTGTCTCCTTTTCGATCCGTGTTACCTGCAGGAATTCGCTCTCCGGTATGGGCCCGAACGCGTCTTTGCGGCTCAGGAACCGGCGCGGCTCCACGGTTGTCTTTCCTTTGCATATATATTCGTCGATCGCGTCGGCAGCGTGCCTTCCATGGGCTATGGCGTCGATAGCCACCGCCGGCCCGGTGACCGCGTCGCCGCCCGCGAACACACCGGGCATTGACGTGGCGAGATTTGTGGTATCGACCACTATGGCCTTCTGCCGTGTGACTTTCAGGGCATTGTCCGTGTTGATCATGCCGAGGTCGATATCCTGGCCGATTGCCGATATGACGAAGTCACAGGCAAGATCATATTCGGAATTCTCGACCGGGACAGGGCTCCTGCGGCCGCTCGCATCGGGCTCGCCCAGTTCCATACGGTTGCATCGCAGGGCCTTCAGGAGGCCCTTCTCGGAAATGATGGAAAGGGGCGCCGAGAGAAAAATCATTTCCACGCCTTCTTCCGCTGCCGCATCTACTTCCATCCGGTGCGCCGGCATCTCCTTCATGGTCCTCCGGTAGAGGAGGGTCACCTTGTCCGCGCCGATCCTCAACGATGTTCTCGCCGCGTCTATCGCCGTGTTGCCGCCGCCCACCACGACCACCGTGCCGTGGATCTTCGGCGGTGTATCGGTCTGCATCTGCCGCAGGAAATCGGCGCCGCCGATAACACCTTCGATTATCCCTTCGCCTTCGATGCCCATGGTCTTCGCCTTTTGAGCACCGATGGCAAGGAAGACTGCATCAAATCCCTTTTCTTTCAGCCACTCAAGCGAAAAGTCCCGCCCAAGCTTCCTGTTCGTCCTCACGTCCACCCCGAGGTTGGTGATCCATGCGATCTCCTTATCCAGTATTGCCTTGGGGAGACGGTACTCGGGGATCCCGTACCGCAGCATGCCGCCCAACTTCGGCGAGCTTTCGAATATCGTTACCCCGTATCCCTTGCGCGTAAGGAAATATGCACAGGTGAGACCGGCAGGCCCTCCACCCACCACAGCCACTTTTTTTCCGTTCCTCTCCGGGAGTTCCGGTACCCACGGGTCTTCCATGTCGAGGTCCGCGGCGTAGCGCTTCAGGTAATCGATGCCCACCCTGTCGTCGACAAGGTTCCTCCGGCACGCGGTCTCGCATTCACGCACGCACACGCGGCCGCACACGAGGGGCAGGGGGTTTGTTTCCTTGATCAGCTTTACCGCTTCCCGGTACCGGCCCATCGATATGAGCGCTATGTAGCC
>MVRP01000143.1 GCA_002067405.1 Syntrophorhabdaceae bacterium PtaU1.Bin034
CCCGTCATCAACACGCAGTTCCACGGTATCCCCTTCATCTATCCCGCTCACATCGCAAATAATGGCAGCGAGCCCGACGTTTATCGCATTACGGTAGAATATTCGAGCAAACGAGCTTGCGACAACTGCATCTATCCCTGCGAGTTTGATGACGAGAGCGGCATGCTCCCTGCTTGAGCCGAGGCCGAAATTATGGCCACCTATAATTATATCACCTTTCCGGACCTTTTTGTGGAAGCCGGGCGCCACGTCATCGAATACGTGCTTTGCCAGCTCGTCGAGATTCGACCTCAAGTGATAGAATCTGCCAGGTATGATGTGATCCGTCGAGATGTTATCTCCGAACTTCCACGCCCTGCCCCTTATGACCATCAGATCACCTCTCTCGGGTCGGTCACTCGCCCGAAAAGGGCGCTCGCCGCAGCGGTTGCCGGAGATGCAAGGATGATCTGGGACTCGGGATTGCCCATCCTGCCGAGAAAATTCCTGTTCGCAGTCGATATGGTCACCTCGCCGTTTCCCGGTATCCCCGAATGAACGCCAATGCACGGCCCGCATCCGGGAGAAAGAACGGTCGCCCCTGCCTCCAGCAATATCTCAAGGATACCTTCCTTTAGCGCAGCGGCGTAAACAGACCTTGAGCCCGGCCCGACAAGGAGACGCACATCCTTGCTCTTCTTCCTGCCTCTAAGAATATCGGCGGCTACACGAAGATCCCCTATTCTTCCGTTCGTGCATGTACCGATAAATACCTGTTGCACGGCAATACCCTTGACCGCACGATCGTCGACACTCTTCACGTTATCGACGAGATGAGGCATGCTGACTACCGGCACCAACGATCCGAGATCGATATCGAAGGTCTTCTCGTAGAAGGCGTCTCCATCTCCTGCGAGTGGCCGGCAAAACTCCCCCCGGCTCAGTTCCTTCAAGTACTCAAGCGTGCGGTCGTCCGACGGGAAAAGGCCTACCTTGGCGCCTGCCTCCACCGCCATGTTGGAGACCACGAGCCTCTCTTCCATCGATATGTTAGGAACAGCAGGGCCCGAAAACTCCATCGACTTGTACGTGGCCCCGTCAGCCCCGATATTGCCTATGATCGTGAGAATCAGGTCCTTGGCAGAGACACCGGGCGAAAATTGACCGCTCAGTTCGAACCGGAAGCTTTCCGGAACCCTGAACCACGTTTTGCCAAGTCCCATGGCTACCGCGATATCCGTTGATCCCATTCCCGTGGAAAAGGCAGCCAACGCCCCACCGGTACAGGTATGGGAATCGGATCCCACGAGCACCTCTCCGGGAAGGAGGGTTGATTCAGCCATAACCTGATGACAGATCCCATCGCCCACGTCGAACAATCTTGCACCATAATGCCGGGTAAACTCGCGGATCAGGACGTGGTCGTTAGAGAGCTCCATTCTGGGACTCGGCGAACCATGGTCAATAAAAAAATTGACCCTTTCCGGGTCAAATATTCTTTGAAATGCCATTTCTTTGAATTTTTTTATGGCGAGGGGCGCTGTCCCATCCTGTAAGAGCACCCTATCGACCCTCACAATCGCAGAATCGCCTTGCCTCACTTCAGAGCCGGCGTTGATGCTCAATATCTTCTCTGCAAGCGTCAAACCCATTCTTTACTTACTCCTCGGCCCTGGTCAGGTCCTCAAATCTGATGTCGAGTCCCAAAATCGCCTGGATCTCACCAAGGTCGTCTTGAATGGGTCCGGAGACGGTAATGCAAAGGGCACCCGTAATCCTCGATGTGTACAAATTCGTTACGGATACTTTTCCCGTTTTCATGGGTTGAATGAACCAGTCTCTATCCGAAAAGTCTTCGTGGAGGTCTATTTTTGCATACTTCGCTCTGTCCACTATTTGAGTGATATTCCTGGTGATCTTCACACCCTCCGCATTGACGACATAGGCGAACTGTATGTACGGATATTCCTCGACCAGACCCTTGAGCACCTCTTCCTGCTGCTCCGGGACCATATTCTTGATTGAAGGCTCTCCAATGTACCGGTCGATGAGATGAGCGGCCAGGGAGTGCGCCCGTTTCTTCAGCATGTCGAATTCGGACGGGAAAATCTCGGGGATATACCGCCTCACCAGGTGTTCCATTTCCTCATCGGAAATAGCGGTCACTCGTCCTTCCTCATACTGCTTCAGGATACGTTTGTTGATCTTTGCAACACCAGGATGGCTTTTCTCAATCGTATCTCCGCCGATAAGCGCGAAATGCGAATTGATCCAATGGGAAATGCCCGAAAGTCCCGATTTGTCGGTTATGTTGATCGTTACCGTCCTGTTGAGAATCCTCTTCGTGTCGAACGAGGAATAAACCTCTTCGTTCTTCGAGAGCCCGTCGATATGGACACCGGCCGAGGTTGAGTTGAAATCCGACCCAACGAAAGGCTGGTTTCTGGGAACGTGGAAGCCCAGCTCCTTTTCGAAGTAGTTCCTCACCTCGGTAATCACTTTCGTGTCGACGCCATTCTCATCGCCGACCAGCGATACATACTCCATGATCAGCCCTTCGATCGGTGAATTACCCGTTCTCTCACCGATACCGAGCAACGTGCCGTTCACGTAGGCGCACCCATACAGCCACGCACTTACAGCGCCGATAACACTCTTGTAAAAATCGTTATGCCCGTGCCATTCGAGGTATTCCGACGGCACACCGGCATCGTCGATCATCGCCCTCACAATCTTTCCTATCGAGCGGGGCAATGCAGCTCCGGGGTAAGTGATACCAAGGCCGAGCGTGTCGCAGAGACGTATCTTTATGGGTACCTTTGCATCTTCCGACAAAGACATGAGGGCTTGCGCAAAAGGCACGCAAAAGCCGTAGATGTCAGCTCTTGTCACATCTTCGAAATGGCATCGGGGGGCGATGCCATGATCGAGCGCCGCCTCGACAACCTTTATGTAA
Organism: Syntrophorhabdaceae bacterium PtaU1.Bin034; assembly: GCA_002067405.1. Next base: position 2,936 of record MVRP01000143.1, read on the forward strand.
TCCTTGAAGACTTGAGATCGGTTTTTCTTGAATTTGTAGAAGACATGGTAATCGGAAACACTCGTGAGCATGCCTGTTTCCTTCAGACCCAACTCCTTAACCAGTTCAAGGTCTTCCTTCCTGGCCCTGATCCAGCCGGTGATCTCAGGGTAGCGGTATCCCTTTTCGAGGCACCGCCTGATCGCCTCCTTGTCTTTTTCGGTGTAAAGAAAGAATTCCGATTGCCTTATAACGCCATTGGGTCCGCTCAGGCGGTGCAGAAACTCGAAGAGATCCTCGATCTGTTGCGCGGTAAATGGCGGTCTCGACTGCTGGCCGTCCCGGAAAGTCGTATCGGTGATGAAAATCTCATCGGGCGGGTCTATCAGTTCGATCTTGTGATCGAAATTGATCCTTACCATTTGAGTGTAAGGAAAGACGTTCCTGTAAAGCTCCGGACTCTCCACGTCAACCAGAGGATATTTGACGCCCTTTGTGATGTTCTTGAATATAAAGCCCTTTCGCTTTTTCACCAGCCTGCTCCTACTCTGCTTTTACGGTCCTTATTTTCAGCTCGTTGAGCTGTCTCGGATTTATGGTAGCCGGCGCGCCGGAGAGCAGACACGTACCCTTCTGCGTTTTGGGAAAAGGAATGACATCTCTTATGCTTTCCAGGCCTAAAAGCATCATCAGGATGCGATCGAGCCCAAAGGCAATCCCGCCGTGAGGCGGAGCGCCCATTTCGAGGGCCTCCAGAAGGAAGCCGAACTGCGCAAGCGCCTCCTCTTCCTTTATGTTGAGCAGCTTGAACATTTCCATCTGCTCGTCCCTCTTGTATATCCTGATACTGCCGCCGCCGATCTCCACGCCGTTGAGCACCAGATCATAAGCCTTTGCCTGCATGGCCTCGTGATTGCCCTCAAAATCCTTGATCTCCCCCTTGGGTGACGTAAAAGGATGATGTCGGGCAACGTATCTCTTTTCCTCTTCACTGTATTCGAAAAGCGGAAAATTGACCACCCAAAGGAATTGATATTCGTTCTTTCTGATCAGGTCATATTTCTCGCCAAGATAGAGGCGGAACCTTCCCATGATGTCGTTTACCTTGGCCCTCGCATCGGCCATGATAAAAATCACGTCTCCGTTGGAAAGGCCGAAAACGCTGTCGATGGCAACTGTCTCGCTTTCTTTCAGGTACTTCACGATGGGCGACACAAGTTTTCCCTCATCTTTCCGCATCCATATCAATCCGCCCGCACCAAAGGACTTAGCCGTATCGACCGCCGTATCAAGATCTTTTCTCGAAAGCGTCTTTCCTTTAAGAGCAATGCCTTTTATAGCCCCGCCCTCACTCGCAACCTTTTTGAAAACCCCGAACTCCGTATCAAGAAAAGATGGGGTCAATTCTTCCATGGGAAGTTCGAAACGCAGGTCGGGTTTGTCCGAACCGTAGCGTTCCATCGCCTCATTGAAGTCCATTCTTCTGATCGGCAGCTCCAAAGAGGTCTTTTTGATGGACTCAAAAAGGACCTTAATAATGCCCTCGCTGATTGCAATTACGTCATCCACATCAACAAAACTCATTTCGAGGTCGAGTTGGGTGAACTCAGGCTGGCGATCAGCCCTCAGGTCCTCGTCCCTGAAGCAGCGAACCAACTGGAAATACCTGTCAAAACCGGCAACCATCAATATCTGTTTGAAGAGTTGAGGCGATTGGGGAAGCGCATAGAACTGGCCGAGGTTCAGTCTACTCGGCACAATAAAGTCTCTCGCCCCTTCCGGGGTGCTTTTCGTGAGAAAAGGCGTTTCTATCTCGAAAAAACCTTGCGAGGTCAAGTAGCTTCGGATCACCTGGGAGGCCTTGCTTCGTTCAATGAACGTATTTTGGACCTTCGGGCGTCTCATGTCCAGGTACCGATACTTGAGCCTGAGCATTTCATTCGGCTCCTCTTCCTCGTCAAGCTGAAAGGGAAGAGGTTTTGATGTATTCAGGACCCTAAGAGATGAAACGAGAACCTCGATGGCCCCCGTAGGGATATTTGCATTCTCAGTACCTTCCGGTCTGGGAGACACTTCGCCCTCAATAAGCACCACGTACTCTTGCTTGATGTCATGCGCTTCAGCATGGACTGCAGGAGCTATCTCAGGTGAAAAGACTATCTGGACGATGCCCGTCACATCGCGCAAGTCAAAAAAGATAAGACCTCCGTGGTCTCGTCTTCTGAAAACCCACCCTGCCAGCGTCACTTTTTTGCCCACGTCTTCGATCGTGAGCGACCCGCAATATCGGCTTCTCAATTTGAACCTCCTCGGAAAAACCCTTTATTATAGCCGTCCCACGACCGCTAAGTCAAGGCCGCAAATTCGGTGGAAAGATAGTCAAAGGTTGACAGGAGCGTGCGATTCGCTTCTCGCCGGGGTCTGGCCGGCAACCGCTCGTGTTTTTGGAATGGCGTACTGCAGAAGGCAAACGGACAGCATGGACGCCGCTCATCGTGCGCCGGAGCCCGTCAAGTAGTTGACCCTCCGATCCATCGCGGCTCATGGGCTGCACATCCTGTTGAGGATACTTATAGCGGCTCATGGGCTGCACATCCTGTTGAGGATACTTATATTAGAGTTAAACAAGAGTGAGGAGGGTCTTATGCCACGCAACATAAAGCGGAACGCCCAGGTGCCCCGGGATGAATGGCTCAAGTTCTTTGATCGGTTTGCCCATGACAACGAAGGACGGCAAGTAAAAATGGAACAGTTCGGACGAGAACTGGGCGATCAACGGATCGGAGAAAGCCTGCCGCTTCTGGCCATCAACTACGATCCGCGCAGCAAGGGCGATATCGTTACCATTTCCACCGGAAGAAAAGAGGTGGAGTATGAGCATGTGGTGGAGGCGCCGACGCAGATCTGGGTCGGACAGGACTCCGCCGGCCGGTTTGAGGCAATGGAAATCATCAATGAGAAAGGCGATCACGTGGTGGTGAGCTTCGAGCAGTAAGCCCGTATCCCGCACCACGATAAAGCGTTTTGCATAAAGCGAGGGTCAAACCGAGGCAGGTGTCTCTTCAAAACGAAGCAGCAATCGGACAGCCGCTCAAGAAATGCTTCCATGCCTGTCCAGCCGGTCACTTACCTTTCGAAACAATACGAAAGGTATCCCGGCAAGAAGAACAACCAGACCGATTAATCCTCCTGTCCCCGTATACATTATACTGGAATAGAGCATATAGAGACAGACACCGCAGAAGATAAGCGGTGTCAGGGGATAGAGCGGTACGCGAAAAGGACGTACAATCGCACCTTCCTTTCGCCTCAGCACAAACAGGGAAATTCCGACGAGGAGAAAGAAGAGCCAAAAAACGGGTGCCGTGTACTCCACCATCATGGCAAACCCGCTCCGGGTTCCCGTTCCGAGGAAAACAAGTACAAGTGACGCAATACCTTGAAAAAGCAGCGCATTTACCGGCGTATTTGCGCCGCTTTGCCAGCGACCCATGAAGCTGAAAAGAAAGAAATCACGTCCGAAAGCGTAGTTCGTCCTCGACCCGGTGATAATAATTGCGTTCATGCTGCTCAATACCGTAAAAACCACCAGAAGCGTGATATAAGTGACACCGGCCTCACCGAAAATGGAGCGCATTACATTGGCTGCCACAGCCTCCGATGACGCGGTGGCCTGAAGCCCGAGCGCCCTCAAAAAGGTATAGTTCACGGTAAGATAGATAACGGTGATCGCACCTATTCCGTAAAGTAAAACCCGGACCATGTTCTTTCGGGCTTTCCGGACCTCTGACGACAGATAGGCAATCTCATTCCAGCCTCCGTAGGTAAGGAGCACAAAGATCATGGCCAGACCAAGGCTGCCTCCTGCAGTCCCTCTGTTTGACTCCTCCAAAACAGCTCTGCCGGGTGAAGCAGTGAGGCCCAAGGCGACTACCGAAACCAGGCCGAGCACTATCGCTCCGGTAAGCAGATTTTGCGTCCATTTGCCCTGCTTCATCCCGATAATGTTGATAGTGGTAAGAAGAGCGATCGAGATTACCGCGTAGACAGAGGATGAATAGGGGCCAAGCTTGGCTACCTGAGATGCATAATCGCCGATCAGAAAGGCATGCATGGCGATTGCTCCGGTCTGAATGACCGTCATGCGGGACCAGGCAAAGAGGAACGATGGTATTGTCCCAAAGGCTCTGTTTAAGTAGTGATAATCACCGCCGGGATGAGGGTATGCCGAGGTTAGTTCCGCGTAGCACAGGGCGCCTACCAGGGAAATCGCTCCGCCTGCGAGCCAGAGAAGGAGCACGGCTTCAGTGCTGCTGCAATTGGCCGCGACAAGGGACGGGGTTTTAAAGATGCCTGCACCAACCACCATTCCAACAACAATTGCAACCCCATCCAACACAGTAAGTGTGCTCTTTGGCGCGCTACTCGAGTCTGTCCGACCTCGCTCGGTGTCTTCCGGTACCACAATTCTTATATGTCGCCTTGACGAGAACAATCTATTCCGGCCTATTTTTGCATGTTGGTTCGCAGATGCACGGAACCCTGTTGCCGATTGACGCTCCGAAGAAAACCTGCCTATTTGCTTAGTCTAGTGCCACGCCTTTCCCTTGTCAACTTGCTCTTCCTTATAGCGCCGCATTTTCACCGTGAACGAGAGTGCGGCATGCCATCCCTCCCCTTGCCTGAAACGATTTCAATTGAAGCAAGGAATATTGATCCTGTTTTCGGGATGTGCAATATTATCAGCAAGATTCACCTTCCAGGGCAGGCTTATGTCTCAAGACGACACAGTTTTTCTCAACGACAGCACCCTTCTTACGCCCTCGTATGTTTTGTCGGAACAGGCCCTGATTTCGGCCATAAAGGCGTTTGACGGGATTCGGCGCGAAACGGGCTATCACGTTCTCTTCGCTCTCAAATCCTCCTCTCTCAAGCCCGCACTTGATATCATGAAAAGGATAATGGATGGGTTCGCGGCAAGTTCCGTTTTTGAGACCATGCTTGCGAGACAGGTCATGCAGACGAGAATCAATGGAACAGGTCCGCTGGAGGGGCCGACGTTTACTTGTGTAAGGAACAATGAGGGATTATACTATTCGACGTAGCGTTCAGCACAGTACACCTTCACACTCTGTTTTCAAAGCAATCCCAGGAGGTTACGAAATGAATAGGAGGCAGTTTCTCAAGTTTTCTGGCGCCTTCTTCTTTATAAATCGGCTGTTCGTAAAGGACTTATGGGCAAAGGACATGCCGGTTGTGGCAATATCCGAAGGCCGGGATTACATAGCTGCTACGAAGAGCGTGATTAACGCCCTTGGTGGAATGAGTCGATTTGTCAAGACAGGTAATACTGTTGTTATTAAACCCAATATGGGTTGGGACAGAAAGCCCGAGCAAGCAGCAACCACGCATCCTGCAGTGGTCAGAGCCATTGTGGAGGAGTGCATCAAGGCCGGAGCCAAGAGAATAAGGGTCTTCGACAACCCCTGCAACGACATGAGAAGAAGCTACACGAATAGCGGAATACCGGCTACGTTGAAAGGGTTGGAGAATGTAGAGGTCAAATACATCGAGGAAGAGCGCTTCAAGAAAGTGAATCTGAAGGGAACGTTCCTTAAGGAGTGGGAGATTTACGGAGAAGCGCTTTCCGCCGATGTTTTCATTAACGTACCGATCGCCAAGCATCATTCGCTCACCGGCGTGACGCTTGGATTAAAGAATATGATGGGCGTAATGGGAGGAAACAGAGGATATATCCATCGGCAGATAGAGAATGCCCTTGCAGATGTGAACAGCGTGGTAAAGAGCCATCTTGTTGTAATCGACGCGACCCGTATCCTTACCGCTCACGGCCCGACAGGAGGAAGCTTGAGTGACGTAAAGACCTTAAATAAAGTGATCGCCTCGACCGATATCGTGGCGGCTGACGCATACGCAACCGGGCTCTTCGGTCTAAAGCCGCAAGACATACCGATTACTGTTACCGCCCACAAGAGGGGCCTGGGTGAAATGAACCTGGAGAGAATGAAGATAGTAACAGTAAAGGCATGAAAATAAACCTGCCCCGAATTTCCCAGATTCTCTTCTTTATCGCTTTCCTTGCCCTCTTTGTTACGACGGACTACAGGGGCAAGGATGAGATATCGGTTGCCCTTAACAGCTTCTTCAGAAGTGATCCACTTGTTGCCGTAAGCTACTTGTTGTCCGCGAAAACATTTACCCTTCTGCTTCTTCCTGGTCTCCTTCTCCTGCTCTTCTCCGCCATACTCGGTAGGTTCTTTTGCGGTTGGATCTGCCCTTTGGGCACAATAATTGACCTTATAACGGACAGGATCAAAAAGCGTTCTCCTCTCTCATTTCTAAAAGGCAACTTGAAATATTATCTCCTTTTAGCGATCCTCTTCGCCGCTCTTTTCAATATGAACCTGACCGGCATTCTTGATCCTTTAGCAATCCTTGTCCGGTTCCTGACCTTTGCCTTTTATCCCCTCTTCGGCTTTTTGGGAAAAGAGGGTTGGGTGGGCCTCTATAAGGTCCTCGGTGACTCACGGGATTACCTCGAGCCCGGCTATAACCTCTTCAAAAACTACTTCTTGCCCTTTCGTGATACACTTTATCCCCTCGCTTTTCTCTCGCTCCTGTTTTTTCTGGGAATACTCGTGCTGGAAAAATTCGAACGACGAAACTGGTGCAAGAATCTGTGTCCTCTCGGTACTTTGTTGGGATTGGCCGCCCGCTTCTCTCTTTTCAGGAGGGTTCCGGGAAGATTGTGCGCCGACTGCGGAGACTGCAAAGTTCACTGTCCGACGGCCTTCGATGAAGAGATCCTCCAAAAGAGCGATTGTATCCTCTGTCTCGAATGCCAAAGAAAATGCCCTTCCCGACGTGTAGGCTTCAAGTTCGCCATAGATCGTGGCACGAAAAAGCCTTTCTTTCCCGGAAGAAGAGTCTTTGTAGCAGGCCTCGTTTCAGGCCTTTTTGTCTCACGAATATTTACACCCAATAGTTCCTTATCGCAGACGAGACTTCTTCGTCCCCCCGGAGTCCGGGACGAAGATGACTTCCTCAGGAAGTGTGTGAGGTGCGGGGAGTGCATCAAGGTTTGTCTGCGAAGCGCGCTTTATCCGGTTTCGCTCCAGGCAGGCCTCTACGGACTTTACACCCCGACTATTGTCCCTCGTCTCGGCTATTGCGAGTACAACTGCAGTCTGTGCGGTCAGGTCTGTCCCACGGGCGCAATCCCACGACTACCCCTCGAAGAGAAAAAGAAGGCCGTGATCGGCAAGGCTGTTTTTGACAGGAGCCACTGTCTCCCTTTTGCCAAGAAAATGAACTGCATGGTCTGCGAAGAGCACTGCCCTATCCCGGAAAAAGCCATCAGGTTTGAATCAGTGGATGAAACCGACTACACGGGAAAAAGGATTGTCATCAAGCGGCCATACGTCGTGGAAGACCTGTGCAATGGCTGCGGGATCTGCGAGTATGTCTGTCCCCTCGAAGAAAAGGCGGGGATAGAGGTCTTCAAGAGAGCAAAGAGAAAGATTTAAGCGACAAAACTTCCCCGTTTTAAGCCCGCAGTCACTGCCTACGATAAGTTTGTTACGGCGAATACCCTATCACCTCCGACGGACACGTAGAGGCGCACAGCCCGCACCCCACGCACGTATCCTCCTTCACATGGGCAA
>MVRP01000144.1 GCA_002067405.1 Syntrophorhabdaceae bacterium PtaU1.Bin034
TCCGCGCAAATGTCGGGCAAAGTCCCTTCGCACACGAGATCGAGCGTGACGCCCCTGTCCTGAAACTGCGCCCTGAATCGCTCCACCATGTTGTCCAGGAACGGTCTGATATCAAATTTCTGTCGATTCAGCGACAGAGCGCTTGCCTCAGCCCGGTTCAGCTCCTCGACCCCTTCGACCATCCGCTTGAGCCGTCCCGTCTCTTCGTAGAGCGAGTTGAGCCGGTCTTCGTCGTTCGGTATGAGACCGTCCATCATCGCCTCCAGCTCACCTCTCATGACCCCAAGAGGGGTGCGCAACTCATGGGCAACATCGGCAATCAACTTGCGTCTGAGCGATTCCTGGGTTTCCAGGTCACTCGCCATACGGTTGAATGCCTCCGCCAGGTCCCCGACCTCATCGCGCCTTGAAGGGGATACGCGTCTCTTCAGGTCGCCCCGGCTGATGGCAGAGGCTGCCTGTGCCAGCCCCTTGATGGGACGGGTGAGCCTGCGCGAAAAAAGCACGCTCAAGAGCACTGCCACACCACCTACAACAAGTATCGAGAGAAGGAGAAAGCTATCCGCCCGGCCGACAAATACCAGTTCCCGGGCAGGCCGCAGCGGTCTCAGCTCGACGGTTCCGATCTGTTTTCCTCCGAGAAAAAGTGCATAAGGAGAGAAGGGTGAATCGACGCTCGCCTCTTGGTACTGCGATAACGCGTTTAACCGCCTTTTGAGGAGAGGTGAAGCCTTTCGGATTGCCGTTGGCGTATCGATTATTTTTTTTCCTTCCTGGTCCCATAGTCTCATTTCGAAGCCAAGCGTGAGCGCCCGGAGCGTATCCTGAACCAGCTCATCCTCCTGCCATTCCGACCTACGTTCATAGGCCCCTTCGAGGTCTGCCAGAATCCAGTATGCCCTGTCCTCGCTCTCGCCCTCGATATACTCCCCGAAGTCCTTGAGCATCAACTCTCTGAGGACTACGGTGCCCGAGAGCGCGACTGCCGCCACCCCAAGCAAAAGGAGCAGGAATTTGAACGAAAGGCTTCTAAGTAGCATCCCTCTGTGCCGAGAACCTGTAGCCGACGCCGTAGATGGTGTGGATGAAAATGGGGTTCTGAGGGTCGTCTGCAAGTTTTCGCCTGATATTCTTGACGTGTGCGTCGACACTCCGCTCATAGCCTTCGAACTGGTAGCCCAGGGCTTTTTCCACGAGCTCGCTCCTCGTAAAGACCCGTTGGGGTGCGCTTGCAAGCGCAAAGAGCACCTTGAACTCAGTAGGGGTCAGGTTCACGCTCTTGCCCAGTCTGGTGACTTTGTAACTGCCTCCGTCGATCACGAGGTCGCCGCCATTGAAACTGAGCGGCCCAGCCCCTGCCAGGTCTCTCTTCTCCGATCGCTTCAGCACTGCCTTGACGCGGAAGACGAGCTCGCGGGGGCTGAAAGGCTTCACCACGTAATCGTCCGCACCGAGGGCGAATCCTGCCACCCTTTCCTCTTCGGACGCCTTGGCCGTGAGCATGATTACCGGCGCATCCGCGATCTCCTTGAGCTTCAGGCACAGTTCCTCGCCTGTAGTGTCGGGAAGCATGAGGTCGAGGATTATGAGCATGGGGTTTTCCTTGAGCGCCGCTTCCAGGGCATCCTTTCCCCGCTCCACGTGCACCACCCTGAAGCCTGCGCCCTCAAGATAAACCCTCACAATATGCGCGATCTTCGGGTCGTCTTCAACAACGAGGATCGGATAAAGCATACCCAAGTTTATACCATAACGGGGAGGGCGACAAGGCGGAGCAGGCAGGCGGACCAGCAGCCGGGCCGGGTCGAGGGATCAAGGAGCGGCTAACAAAAAACCTTCCAGTAACTATGGAAGCCTGCCAAATTTTTTTTCATTTCGGTGTGCGACTTCCCGGCTTGGCGCCTCCCATTCGTTTGAGCTCGTTTTTGAGGAAGCGCTCGGATACCTTGAGGAGTATACTTGCTTTTTTGAGGTCCCAACCCGTCCTCTCAAGGGTGGAGAGGATATATCGCCATCTGGTCTCCCTGAGGGTCAGGTAGTCGCGGTTGCTCATTGCACATTTAATTCTGCAAATTGAATGCCGCGCTACTGCTTAAGTATCTTGTATTCTTTGATCTTTTGTCTCAAGGTGGGACGGGAGATGCCGAGGATCTCGGCCGTCCGGGTGATGTGCCAGTTGGTGTGGCCCAAAATCTTGAGGATGTGTTCCTTCTCCATCTCGCCAAGGCTCAGGATCGGCTGTTCCTGGTCTGAAGCCGCCTGGAACGGGCCGTCTTTGAGGAACGGTGCGATGGCATCGTCCAGTATTACCTCCCCCGGAGTATAGATCGCGGCGCGGGTCAACACGTTCTCAAGCTGCCTCACGTTGCCGGGCCAGCGGTACTCCTTCATCCTGAGCATGGCCTTCTGTTCAATTCGCCTTATGTTTTTGCCCAGCTCCGAATTGATCTTCCTTAACAGATGCTCGATGAGCAACCCTATATCTTCCTTTCGTTCCCTGAGCGGCGGCACATAGATCTTCGCCACACTCAGCCGGTAGTACAGATCTTCCCTGTAAGCGCCCTCCTCTGCCATTTTCCAGAGATCCTTGTTGGTCGCGGCAATGACCCTCGCACTCGACTTGAGGGTTTTTTCTCCTCCGACCCGCTGGAACTCCCTTTCCTGGAGCACGCGCAGCAGCTTTGCCTGGAGCTCGAATGGGATCTCACCGATCTCGTCGAGGAATATCGTTCCCTCACCGGCGAGCTCGAATTTGCCTTTCTTTGCGCTGAGCGCCCCTGTGAAGGCCCCCTTTTCGTGGCCGAACAGCTCGCTTTCGATCAGGGTGTCGACAATGGCCGAACAGTTGACGGCCAGGAAAGGGTTATCCCGATTCGGGCTGAAATAGTGGATCGCTTTTGCTATCAGCTCCTTTCCGGTACCCGTCTCTCCTTCGATAAGGACCGTGACTCGATTCCCGGAAAGCATCCCGATCGATTTGAAAATCTCCTTCATCGACCTGCTGTTCCCGATGATGGACCCTGTCTGGAGGAACGTCCGTTCCCTCGAAGGCGTCTCTTTTTCATCCGACCCGGAAAGCCTCAGCGCCCTGCTCACCGCCGTCTCGAGCTCATCGACGTCGATCGGCTTCGTGATATATTCACACGCGCCGAGCTTCATTGCCTTTACTGTCGTCTCCATGTCATGATACGCCGTGATCATGATGATATTGGTTTTCGGGGTCGTTCTCTTAAGCTCTTCGAGCACCGTAAGCCCGTCCATGTCCGGAAGGTGGATATCGAGGATCACCGCATCGGGCTGGAACGCTTCAACCAGCCTGAGACCTTCCTTTGCGGAGTCCGCGCACTTCACGAGATAGCCCTTGCCGGTGAGAAAAATCTCGAGGAGCTCAAGCTGTGACGGCTCGTCGTCTATCACGAGGATCTTCTGTTTATCCATTCTTCACTCTCAGCGGCAGAGTAAGACGCAGGCAAAACCCTTTGGCTGCGCCCTTGGCCGCCACAGTGCCCCCGTGCGCCTCCACCACCTTTTTAACATTCGAAAGGCCGAGACCCGTTCCTTTTATCTTTTTGCTGAAGAAAGGATCGAAGATGTACGGCAAGTCTTCTTCGCTGGCACCCGGACCGTCGTCGCTAAAAAGTACCGTGATTGCGGGTTTGGGCTCATTTTCGTGCACCGTGGCAATCTGTATGACCCCTCCCGGGGAGAGCGCCTCGATTGCGTTCAGGAGTATATTGATGATTGCCTGTTCAATCTTTTCACGGTCCATCAGGATACGCTCAGTCCCGCGCAGCAGTCTTTTCTGCACCCTGAGGTTTTTCTCTCTGATCCTCACATCGAGCAGACTGAGGCAGGAGCGGATCACTTCATTTATTGATCCCGGTTCAAGGTTCAGGCTGACAGGCCTCGCAAAATCGAGCATCTCGGTCAGGATGTGCTCGAGCCGTGCGATCTCTCTCGCGGAGATTTCCATGGTTCTCTTTCCGTTGCCGCTGATTTCCATGGTCTTGAGCGCCATCTGGATGCTCATTTTTATCGATGAAAGGGGATTTCGGATCTCGTGGGCGAGGGATGTGGTGAGCTGCCCGATATGGGCAAGCCTTTCCGATTCGCGGACCCGCTGCTCCATCTTCACCCGTTCCGTAATGTCCCTGCAGATCCCCACCGTGGCGTACTTGCCCTCGTATTCTATGACCTTGATCTTGTTTTCGGTAGGAAGCGCTCTCCCGTCCTTATGAAGCCGGTCGTAAATATACTGGTCGGGAACATCTTTCCGTTTGGTGAACCTTTTGTCGTAGTAGCTCTTCATTTTCGATGCGGAATCAGGCGCGACGAAATCGAGGTAGTAATGACCTATCATCTCGTCGGGAGCATATCCGTGCATCTCGCAGAAAGCCCCGTTGACAAACACGATGCGCCCTCCCTGGTGCACGAAGTAGCCGTCATTTATCTCCTCTACCAGCATCCGGTATTTGGCCTCGGATTCCGAGAGCTCCCTGGTGCGTTTTGACACCTCATGCTCAAGCGTTTCCGCGTACTCCCTGATTTTTTTCTCATGGAGGTCCTGATAATAATCGCTGAACTTGGTGATCGTGTACGAGAGGCAACGGTTGAGCCTGCTCAGGGCTTCAGTGAGCTTCGGGCCCTGCATGCGCGCGGTCAGCAACGGCGCCATTACGGTTCTGTGAAGCTCGAATGCCTGCTGCACTTCCGATAAGGCGAAGCCGTGGTACAGTCTCAGGTCGGTAATTCTTTCGATGAAGCGGTCTATCTTCGAAAAATCGTTATGCACGAGGGCGGCGAAGTTCCCGTCCTGGATCTCCGAGACAGTTCCTGTCAGCTCCTTAACCGACCTCTGGCTGTATCTCTTTCCGCACCTCTTGCGAATGGCGCGGATGCACTCCTTGATGATCGCGTTTCTGTGTTCGGTTAAGATGTCTTCGAGACCCAATCCGATACCCGCTTTTTCTGTGCGGTCGCGTCGCGAAAACTGCGTGCACAAGAATCCAAGCATGAAAATGATAACACAGATTCAACAGGGGATGGAAGCAGCGGCCGGTTCGCCGAAGGCCCCGGGGGCCGCCTTCCGGCCCCCGGGGCAGAGTATTGACGTTCTATCCAACCTTGAAAATCATTGACGCAGCGGTGTCGCCGGCGGCACAACCGGTAAACAGGCAGTAGCCGCCACCCAGAATGGCCATTTCTTCCCACATCTCAATGATGATCCTGCCTGCTGTGGGTGCCTGGGGATGCCCGTAGATCAGGGAACATCCGTAGTTGTTCATCTTCATCACATCGACGCCCATCTTCTTCGCAAAATTCAGATCATTGGCAGCAAAGGGGTTGTGGCTCTTGATAGCCTTCATGTCCGAGATTTTGAGTCCTGCGTTGGCAAGGGCCATTTCAGCGGCCGGAACCGGGGCAGCTGGCATGTAGCCCGGTTTTACCCTGGCAAAGCCGTAGGAGACGATCTTTATTTCGATGCCCGGATCGTCGCTCAGCTCCTTTGCTTTGTCCCTCGTGGTCACGAGAAAGCCGCAGTTTCCGTCCGCGGGGAACGTCTGAGCGCCGAAGCTGTGGATGCCGCCCGGCTCCACCGGTTTCAACCTTGCGAGACCCTCTGCGGTAGTGACGGTTGCCCCCTCGTCCTGATCGACCAGCCGGGTCTGCTTCTTGCTTAACTTGATCTCGGCGGGGAACATGTACCGCTTCTGGAATTCCCTGTCGTTGGCCAGCGCCATCCGGTACTGCTCGTAGCGCCGCAGAACCATGGCGTCGGCCTCTTCTTTGGTGAATCCCATTTCCTTCGACACGTTCTCGGCGGTCCTCAGCATCTTTGTGCGAACCCTCGGATCACCCTCGAAGTTGTCCATCATCCAGTTCTCGCTTTCCACCTCGCCGCCGGGGCCCAGGGGCTGGGCCCACACGGTATGGGCGCCGTTCGAGCAGCGGTCGACCATGAGCCCGAAGGCAACCTCCAGGGCACCGTGATCTATGGCCAGCGAAGCAAGCTGAAGCGCCGTGGTGGAGGTCGAGCAGGCCTGGTGGATGAGGAGACCGGGCAGGTATTTCTTGTCGTCCGTCAGGATCGCGCCGCTCCATGTATGGCCGTAAAAGACGTGGTGCTGGGGAATGGTGATCCCGAAGTACAGGTAGTCGATAATGGTGGGATCATATTTCTTTGTCTCGAACCACCTTCTCGCAGTGTTTGCTCCCAGCTCGATGGCGTTCTCGTTCTGCATGCTCCCCTGCCAGCGGCAGAAGGGCGTGGAATAGTATCCCTTGTAGGGGACATAAGCGTTCTTGAAGTTGTCCATGATCACTATCTCCTTTAGAAGACGAACAGGTCGAGGCCGCCCATCATGTTGACGATCGCGCCGGTCATATAATCGCTGGATGCGGCAAAAGCGATGGCGTCGGCGATCTCCTGGGGATACGCCGGTCTTCCGATCGCGGTCTTCTTTTCGACTTTTTCCCGAACGGGCTGCGGCAGAAGATCGTAGCCGTCGGTGGCCGAAATCCCGATGAGCACGCAGTTCGCCGTGATGCCGAACCTCGCCCCTTCCAAAGCGGTCGATTTTGCGAGGGCAATAAGCCCCGCTTTTGCCGCGCCGTAGCTTGTCTGCCCCGTACCGCCGAGAACACCGGCGACCGAGGTGATGTTGATGATACGGCCGAACTTGTTGGCGCACATGTCGGCCCAGCCCGCCTTGATGCAGTAAAAGGCGGAGTTGAGGCAGATCTTCACCTCATTGTCCCACTCCGGTATGGTGGTCTTCGCAATGGAGATGTTGTGGCCCATGAGGGCGGCGTTGTTGACAAGGATCTCGACCGGACCCAGTTCGTTTTTTATCGTTTCGTATGCCTTGAACACCTCCGCTTCGTCCCTTCCGTCCATCTTTACCGCGACCGATTTGCGGCCGAGCGCCTTTATTTCATCGGCAACGGCCTGCGCCCCTTCCACGTGGCTGAAACCACTGACCGCCACATGTGCTCCCATTCGCGCAAGCGCCACGGCTGCGGTCTTGCCGATACCTTTCGGCATTGAAGCGCCCGTAATGAATGCTACCTTACCCTCTAACGATGACATATGTACCCCCTTTTCCCTTTAATTTTTTCCACATCCTTCTGCGGATGAACCCTTGGGGGCAAGCCCGTCCAAGGGCCGTTTTTCAAATAGTTGCCTGAGACGCTTACGTCTCCAGCCTTTTCCTTATATCTTCCCTCAAGGCCTTCTTGTCCACTTTCCCGATCTTGGTCACGGGCAGCTCCGCGACGAACTCGATCCTCTCGGGCAGTTGCTGCAGTGACGCGCCTCCTGCCTTGAGGAACGCGACTGCTTCTTCGAAGGTGAGCGTGACCCCCGGCCTTAGCGTGACGTAGGCGCAGATCCTTTCCCCCAGCACCTTGTCGGGCATGCCGACCACAGCCGCTTCATGGATGCCCGGGTGGGCGCTCAGCCGGTTCTCGATCTCGATCGCGCTGATCTTCTCGCCGCCCCTGTTTATGATATCCTTGATCCTGCCCGTTATGGTGATGTTGCCGAACTTGTCTTTCCTTGCCTTGTCGCCTGTTTTGAAGAAGCCGTCCGGCGTGAAGGTCTGGCTGTTTTCCTCCTGGGACTTGAAGTATCCGGTAAAAACACCCGGCCCCTTTGAGACGAGCTCGCCTTCAACGCCCGGAGGCATCTCATTCCCCGCTTCATCGATGACGATAATCCTGTCGTAGGGGCAGGCGGGCCTTCCGACGCTGTTGCAGATAACATCGATGCTGTCTCCGGGCCGCGTCGACGTATTGGTTCCTTCGGATGATCCGAACGCGTTGATGAATATGCAGCCCAGTTTATCGTACACCTCGCGAACCAGGTCCGGAGTGCTCGGCGCGCCGCCTACCGATATCTTCTTCAGTGAAGAAAGGTCATATTTGTCCCGGTCCTTCATCCCGAGCACCCTCGTGACAAGCGCGGGCACGGTGGGAATGGCCGTGACCTTTTCCTTCTGTATCCATTCACAAATATCTTCCGGTTGTGTGGAATCGAGGAGGGCAAGCTTTGCGAAATTGAGGAACGCGGCCCCGATACCCCAGTGCATGGCCATGCTGTGACCGACCGGGGTGACCACCATGAGGGTGTCGTTGCTCGTGATCTCCCAGGCCCTCGAGTGATATTCAACATTGGCAATATAGCAGTTATGGGTTCTCACGCTCGCCTTCGGCAATCCGGTCGTGCCGCCCGTGGGCATGATATGGGAGACCTCGTCCGGATCGGGCCTTCTGTCCTCCAGGGCCTTAAGGTTCTCCGGCGTCAGTTCTGCCGTCTCTATCAGCCGGTCGAAATTGAGGTAAGGGGAATTGTGTCCGTCGGTCCTGATCTGAATGACGTGCTCCAGTTGCGGGTTCTCCTTCAGCACATCGTCGATAACGGGCTGGTAGTCGATCTTGCCGTATCGCTGGGGGACCACCCATGCGACCGGTTTTGTCAGGGCGCAAAGGTGGTTGATCTCGGACTGGTTGTGCCGGGGGATGAGAAGGAGCGTCAGTGCCCCGATCTTCTGCATTGCAAAGAATGCGAGGATATACTCGTGCCAGTTGGGGAACTGAAGAAGGACCCACTCCTTCGGTTTGATACCGAGCTTCATGAAACTGACCGCGAGACGGTCCACCTTCTCCCGGAGCTCGGAATAAGTCCATCTGCCCACACCGTCGACAAGGCCGACCTTGTCGGGATAGATGTCCGTGGCCTTGTCGAACAGGTCCCCCCAGGTCATTCCGAGCCACCATCTTTTCTTATTGTATTTCTCACGATCTTCCTTCGCGTATTCCGTGAAACCATCTATTGCCATGACTTCCTCCCTTATTTAAGTTCAGAATTCTTATCTTTTTGCGCTGGCAAAAAACATGTTGCCATGAAATGCCTTTGCGAAAAAAAGAGCAATCCCCGTGCCAGGTCTGAAAACCACTCCAAGCGCGCGCGTTTATAGGGCAATTATCCCGGAGAGCAGATTCTAAAGGAAGAGAAGAGGAAATATTCTTTCCGACGAGGAAACTTTCTTTCCAGCACCGCGAAGGCTGCCCTTCACCCCCATATTCCTTTTGCTACCTTACTGGCACCAAGACATGATGTTTGATTGAGGGATAGCAAAAGGTGGCATGGTACTTGCTCCTCTCCTGACCGTTGGCTTGTAAAAAAGGGGAGTTCGAGATTGTTGCCGTGGAAGCGGTAAGCGGGTGTCTTTCGGAAAGGGGAGGATTGATGTCGGCGGCTGCCGCTTCGGCTCGGCAACACAAAAAGGAGGGGTAATGGAAAGGGTACTTGGCACTTTTCTGAGAATCTGCCGGGCCGTTCTCAATGTAATTGGCAGCGCAGCGCTGACTTTCATGATGTTTCTGACCGTGACTGACGTCATCATGCGTGCTTTCGGCCGTCCACTGGTCGGTACCTACGAGATTGTCGGCCTTCTGCTGGCGCTGGTGATAGGGTTTGGCATTCCCCGCGTTTCCATGGATCGCGGGCACGTATACATGGAAGTGCTTCTGGACAAGCTCTCAAAACGGAACAAGGACATAATGAATACCTTTACGAGGGTCTTGTGCCTTTTCCTCTTTGTGCTCATTGCGTATAACCTCTTTAGCGTGGGAAACGAGTTTCGTATGTCCGGCGAGGTGTCGCCAACCATTAAACTGCCCTTCTTCCCCGTCGCTTACGCCGTCGGGGTCTGCTGCTTCATTGAATGCCTGGTATTCATCTTTGACATCATAAAGATCTGGAGGGGTCAGTATGAGTGAGATAACCGTAGGCATCCTCGCGCTTGTGGTCCTGCTGCTTCTTTTCGCAACGGGAATAGAATTGGGATTTGCCATGGCCCTGATCGGATTCTTCGGCTTTGCATATCTGAACGGGATACAACCCGCGATGAATTTACTCGGACGGGATATCTATGACGTCATTACCAACTATGGGTATACCGTCTTCCCTCTTTTCATCCTCATGGGGCAGATCGGTTTCAATGCAGGGATCGCAGTGAGGCTTTACGGGGCCGCCCATAAGTTCATCGGCCATATCCCGGGCGGTCTTGCCATGGCTACCGTCCTTGGCGCCACCGGTTTCAAGGCGATTTGCGGTTCGTCGGCTGCGACATCGGCAACGTTCGCGAGCGTGGCAATTCCTGAAATGGACCGCTACGGCTATGACAGGAGGCTTTCAACCGGAATTGTTGCCACCGTGGGCACGCTCGGCTGTATCATCCCGCCCAGCGTCGTGCTGATCATATACGGGATCCTTACGGAACAGTCGATCGGTCAGCTCTTTCTCGCCGGGATCATACCGGGCCTCATCATAGCCCTCTTCTTTCTCGCGATCATTTACGGCTGGGCAAAGATCAGCCCCGGTATCGCTCCCAGATCGGAGCGGGCAACGTGGGGCGAGCGTATACGATCTCTTCCCGAGATCGTATGGATACTCCTCGTCTTCTTCCTCGTTGTCGGCGGGATCATGTACGGCTTCTTCACGCCCAGCGA
>MVRP01000145.1 GCA_002067405.1 Syntrophorhabdaceae bacterium PtaU1.Bin034
CGGTAACGAGGTGAAGACGGTTTCAAGTCTCAGGTTTCAGGTTCCAGGCTAAGGGCCAAAGAAGGGAAGTGCAGGATGTTTCCGGTTCGCATCTTTAGCTTGAGACCTGCAACCTGAGACCTGAAACCGTCTTTTTGTGTCTTGACTCGTTTTTGGCGGTGTGTTACTCAATTCAAGGTTTCTTCATTCTTGAACAGAACAGGACGGCGATCATGGAACGATATCCGCATATCTTTCAGCCGGGGACCATCGGCAAGCTGGCCGTGAAGAACAGGATAAAGTACGCGGCCACGGAGACGAACTTCCCGTACGGTGACGGCTATGTGAGCGAGCGCGAGGTCGCCTACATGGAGGCGCAGGCGAAGGGCGGGGCGGGCATAGTGACGACCCAGGGAGCCTACCCGGACAAGAAGGGCGAGGGCAAGGGCTTCAAGGGGATGATGTCCATCAATGACGACAGGTACATCCCCGGTCTTATGCGGATAGCCGATGTGATCCGTGCCAACGGTGCCCTTTCGAGCATCCAGATACTCCATTGCGGAAGGGAAGGCGGGATCGAGCTCGACTATTGCCTCATGCCGTCTGTTGTTCCCCAGAAGTTGTCCTATTTCAAGCCTCCCCGGGAGATCACGAAGGAAGAGATAAAACAGGCGGTGAGGGACCACGTAGCGGCGGCCCGGCGCGCTAGGGAAGCCGGGTTCGACATGATAGAGCTCTCCGGCATCGTCGGTTACCTTCTCTCCACCTTCATATCACGGTATACCAACAAGAGGACCGATGAGTACGGCGGGGGCCTCAAGGAACGGTGCCGGCTGATGGTGGAGGTCATCGAGGGCGTGAAGGCCGAAGTGGGCGACATGCCCGTGGGCATCCGGCTCTGCGGCCATGAACTCCTCGACGACAGGGGCGGCAACACCTTCGAAGAGAGTGTTGAAAGCTTCCGGATAGCCGAGGACGCAGGAGCGGATTACCTCAGTGTCACCGTGGGATGGCACGAATCATCTCAGTCGGTCATCACGAGGGATGTTCCCATGGGCCACTGGCTTTACATAGCGGAGGCGGTGAAGAAGGCCGTCGACGTTCCCGTCATGATGGCCTTTCGGCAGTTTCTCCCCCATATCCCCGAGAAGGCGATCGCCGGCGGGCAGATAGATTTCGTGGAGATGTGCCGGCCCATGATAGCCGACCCCGAGTTTCCGAACAAGGTCAGGGAGGGAAGGGAAGAGGAGATCGTCCCCTGCATCGCCTGCAACGTCTGTTTCTCGCGGCTTTACTACCACCAGCCCATCATGTGCTCCGTCCGTCCCAGTCTGGGACATGAAGGCGAAGAGGCGTGGGGATACTATGGGTTCAAGCCGGCGGAGAGGAGGAAGAAGGTCGTTGTTGTCGGTGGCGGGCCTGCGGGCCTGCAGTGCGCCGAGGTGGCGGCACGCAAGGGCCATGAGGTAACGCTCTTCGAGAAGAACGACAGGCTGGGCGGCAATATTCTCATAGCTTCCCGTGTCGATGGCGGCGCGGCGGAACTTCTGAGACCGATAGCGACCCTCGAGCAGCTCTGCCGCAAGGCGGGCGTTTCCATCAGGCTTGGCGTCACCTGTGATCCGTCGATGGTCGGCAGGGAGGCGCCCGACGTCCTCGTGGTGGCCTCAGGGCCGTCCATGAAGGGTCTGTCGAAGGGGGTCCTGACGCCTCACAGTGTGATGGCGGCGGGGGAGAAGGTCGGGCCCAGGGTTGTCATCATTGGGGCAGGGGGCGTGGGACTTGGTGTTGCCGTTTACCTTCTTCGGAGCGGTGAATACGAGATCACCGTCATAGATGAAGCGGGAAAGCCCGGCAGGGATGTCAACCCCTTTTATTTCTGGCAGTACATGGCCCTCATGAGGAAACGGAAGGTCAGCTTCATGATGCGCACCGCTGTCAACTCCGTGGAAGACGTTCGGGTGCGTGTCACGGGACCCTCGGGCGAGGGGGTTGTCGAAGCCGACAGTGTCATAACGTCGCTCATGGCTCCGGAAGAAGGTGTATGGAAAGATACCGCGGGATCGCTTGCGAAAGAGGTGTATTTTATCGGGGACGCGAAGAAACCGAGGCGCCTTCTGAACGCGATCCGTGACGGATACCGCTTAGGGATGGTGCTCTGATGATCCCCGTTGTCGACAAGGAAACATGCACAGGGTGCGCGACGTGCTGGGAGGTGTGTCCTCCCGGTGCCATACTGTTCAGGGAAGGCAAGGCCATAATCGACGAAGACCTCTGCGAGGAATGCGGCTTCTGCGCCGCCGAATGCCCGGTGAAGGCGATAGATATACCCTTTCCAACAAGAAAAGAGTAGAAACCGCTTGAACCGCTTGAACGGCTTGAGCGTCAAAAAATCAAGAAACGAACTATCGCGGACCGGCACCGGGTGGTATACGAGCAGGGTTGCATTCATTGTGCCCACCCTGGTCTTTCCCGTTCAAGCAGCTCAAGCTGTTCAAGCGGTTCAAGCCGCTTTTTCTTCCCCTTAATCTATTCCCACATCCTCCGATAACAATACAGATGTGTGTATTCCGATTACCGCGCTGACACAGCCAAAGGAGGGGTTATGGCCCAGGGGACGTCGAATATTCTTCTCGAAACGGGGACAAATGAGGTTGAGATACTGGAGCTGTATATCGATGAGGAAGGGTATCGCGGCTACTACGGTGTCAATGTCGCGAAGGTCATAGAGATCATTCCCGTTCCAAAGAACAAGATAAATCCGCCGGATTCGAAGAAAGGGATGGTTTCGGGTCTTTTCAACCATCGGAACAAGGTGGTGGTCCTCATAGACCTCGCCGTCTGGTTGGGAAAGACGAGGGTGGAGACAAAGCCCTGCAACGTCCTCATAACGGAATTCAACAACGTCGTGACGGCCTTCATGGTGTCGGGCGTCACGCGGATACACCGCGTCACCTGGCAGGACATAAAGCCTCTTGACGGCTACATGGAGAACGTGAGCGATGCTGTAACGGGTGTCATCGAACTCGAGAACAACCTCGTTTTTCTCCTTGATCTCGAGAAGGCCATCGCGGAGCTGAATCCCGAACTGGCGCTGAAGGCCCCTTCGGCGGCCGCGGAGGGACGCCTGGAATTCAGTCTCGAGAGACCTATAAAGGTGCTACATGCCGACGATTCCAACGTGATACGGCACAACGTGCGGGCCCGCCTGGAAGAGCACGGACATTTCACCGTCCATTCGGTGGGCAACGGCGAGGAGGCGTGGAACCATCTGGTGAGCCTGAGGGAAAAGGCCCTGGCCGAAGGGGTTGGCATGACGGAACTCGTGGACGTGGTCCTCACTGACATAGAGATGCCCGGCATGGATGGTTACCACCTGTGCAAGAGGATCAAGGAATCGGCGGAATTCAAGGACATTCCCGTCATCCTCTTCTCGTCTCTCATCACGGACAAGCTCATCCATAAGGGCCAGTCCGTGGGCGCCGACGGTCAATTCTCGAAACCCGACCTCAGCCTCCTATCCTTCATGAAGGACCTCGTGGAGAAAAGACAGAAGGCAGCATAAAGACGGTCCCAGGTCTCAGGTCCCAGGTCTCAGGTTAAAGGCCAAAGAAACACGCTCTCTGTAAGGTTCCGATGCCCTAGTCAGTAATTGTGTTGACAACCGGTCCCCTTTCACCGTCTTTCTTTGGCGACCGGCGACCCTCTTTATCCTTGACACCCGGGTGGTCGTTATATAATCTGCATTTTAAGGTTTCGACAGGTGACGGGGCGGTATTCGGCAGGTGGAGGAGACCGTCGTTGTCAAGCGCGTGCACAACGATCAAAAAGGAGGGGGAATGATGAGTAACAGTGATCTTTCCTGGAAGGCCGTAGTATCAGGTATCCTGTGCATCTTCGCGTTGGTTGTGTGGTCAGGGACGGCTGATTCGGCGGAGAAGGCCCCCGTGGCACGCTACTGGATGAGCGTTTCCACGGAGAAGAGCGGCTTTCCCGGAATGCCTTCCGGTGCCAGCGGCGGGATGTCGGGTATGATCGGCGGTATGCTCGGCATGGGCGGAGGTGGTGGTTCGGGAAAGAGGCTTGAGCTGAAGGTATCTTCTCCGAAGACCCCGCCGGCCGACCCCCAGGCAACCCACGACATTCCTCCGGGACAGAACATGGGGCCGACTCTCCCGCTCGTGACACCCGAGCCGGCGGGTCCGGGCCGGGCGCAACCCGTTGAGAGGACGGAGAGGCCGCAGAACATTGAAAAGCCAAAGATGCGCATGCTCATATACTGGGGCTGCTCGGAGACGGTGAGACCGGGTCAACCCTACGTCATCGACACGGAGAAGATGAACCCGGCCGATTTCGGAAAGGCCTTTCAGGGACGGCAGGTATCGATGCAGAACCCGCCTTCGGCCCGTCCGGGCTGGGCATACGCGGATTGGCCGAACAGGAAAGACTCGAAGCAGGTCCCGGCGGACAGTTCGCTGGCCGGCAACCATTTTGTCCACGGCAACTATCTTCCCGACATACGTTTTGCCATAGACCCGGGTCATGATTTCATGGCGCCCGTCGAATTTGTTTCGACAAGGGGCGGTCCCCAGGATAGCTTTCAGTTCCAGTGGAATGCCATCCCCACAGCGACGGGCTATTTCGCGACCGCAATGGGGCACGAGGAGAAAACAGGCACGATGATCATCTGGAGCTCCAGTGACATCCGTGAGGCCGGGTATTCGCTCATGGACTTCCTTCCCGATGAAGATGTGCGGCGCCTCGTCAGGGACAGGGTTGTGATGGCACCCTCAACGACGCAGTGTGTCGTGCCGAGAGGCATTTTCAAGGACGCCGGAGGCGCCATGATCCAGTTCATAGCCTATGGGGATGAACTCAACATTGCCTATCCGCCGCGTCCGAAAGACCCCATCTGGGCCGTGAAGGTGAGACGCAAGTCAACGTCCATGCTGCCACTCATGGCGATGGAAGGCCGCGGGCAGGGCAGGGCACCGGGCGACGAAGGCGCTCCTCCCCCCGAAAAGAAGGAGGATGAGGGAATAACACCGGGTAAGTTGTTGAAAGGTATATTCAAATGGTAAAGAAGAGAGCTAATGGATGATAGGTAATAGGTAATAGGTGAGAGAGGCATTTCCATAACCCATAACCTATTACCTATTACCCGCACTGTGAGTGCATGAAGACCTGGAATGAGATAGTCGCTGAATTCGATGTCGCGGGCAAGCCGTTGACGAAGGAGCTTCTTGACAAGGCGGCGGTGGACTTAAGTGCCATGGGTGAGGCCTGTGTTCTTGCCCTGGGGCCGTGCGAAGGTCTCGACAAAATGCTCGCAAGGGCCGTCTCGGCCGATATCTCATCGCTTCTCCTTCCGTCTCTGATGGACAGGCTCAACGCCTCCGGCGAGGATCTTCCCTTTCCCCGGGACAGGGTCCTCACCTTCGTCTGCGGCATCTGGTTCCTGACGTCAGTGGTCCCCCGGCTCAACGATGAGGGGATGCCCGTGGATATGCACGATCTCGCGCGGGAATTGGGAAGGTTTTTCTTCATGCCTTACGACGAAGAGAACAGGGAAGGCCTCGTCAGGATCGGTATCCAGTACTGGAAGGAACTGCGGGAACAGCCGCCCGCCTCAGTCATCGAGTGGGATCGGGCGTTCTCCCAGATGGTCTTCATCCACTACGAACAGATGACGAACCGCACCATCGACCTCGGCGACTTCGACCTCACAGGGAGCATCGGCAAGATGCTCACCGTCTTCCTCTCGTCCGCCTTCACCCTCCCATCCCCGCCGGAGAGCGGTTCGGAAGCCACCTGAGGTACGGGCTATCTGACCGGAAGGGAAAGAGTCTAACGCATACAGTTCAGCCAAAGGCTTTGCAGCAATGGACGGCTAACAAGTTTACGGAAAAAATGGTCATGCATGCAGTCTCACCAGGAGAGTGTTAGCAGGAGACACCTGAGAGGCCAGTTGGTGGTTTTCTGCGTGGATATTGAGATGTTGGAGCCGACGATGGGAATCGAACCCGCGACCTGCTCATTACGAGTTTGAAAAAGCAAAAATCCGCAAAGACCCCTCAAAAATCAACACAATCTAACCTCTTAAAACATAAAAAGAAACACACTCAAAGTCGTTGATGGTCATTTAGGCACGTTGCGCTGAATTGATGCACGGTGGACAGCTGTGCGGACACCTGAGTGTGGACAAAGAAAAGCCACCGAAAACTCTTGGCGGGGTGGTCCGGTGGCTGGGGTGGAAAGTGTGATTTCTAGGGATAAGGTTACATCCAAACTGCTCGGGAGTCAAGGAAGACAATCGGAACCATACGAAGCCCTCCCCGCCGGTGGCGCAAGCGAGCCCTCCCACGCTCGCGCTAGCGCAAGCCGGCGCGTGACCGGGGAAGGGTTGACAGGAGAAATGGAACTTGCTTGTTTAAGGTCCATATTTGCTCATAGAATTGGCCTAAGTTATTGTAATAATGAGAACTCCAGTTTCACAGTCAATACATTCCCGGGAATGGTGGAAATAAAGGTAAAAGACAGGAAGGTTCTGGGAAGCCGTCCTTCGGGAAGCTCAGACACAAGGGGGATCATAAAGGGATTTTCCTCGAAATCAAGAAGAAGGCTCATAAAGACGCTGTGTCGGGTTCCATACGGTTTCGGGATGCGCTTCGAGCTCACCTTTGCCGATGATGTGATGAGTAACTTAACGATACAGGAGAGAGCGCGTCTGGGGGCAAAGATACTTCACAGGTGGCAGACATGGATCGAAAGGAACTATCCTCAGGCGGTCCTTGTCTGGAAGAAGGAATGGAAGCCGAGAAAATCAGGCGCATTGAAGGGTCAATTGATGCCCCATTACCATTTCATGGTCTATCATCCCTCTTTTTCGGACAGGGACTATATGGAATTGTGGTCTACCATCGCGATAAAGTGGGTAAGGCTCACAAAGACGGAAGACTACAGGGCGTATAATGTAGCTCTGCACAATAGAAGCAGGGGGATACTCAAACCTGATGATCCTTACAGCAGATACTTCGGCAAATACGTAACGAAATGTCAGGTAGCTGAAGAAGAGGGCCTCGGGAGGTTCTGGGGCATAATCGGACCCCTTGAACTGGCAGAACCGGAAAAGGTGGAGCTTACGGACTATCAGGTTGCCGTGTTGAAGCGATTCCTGAGAAGGTATCTCAAGAGCACGCAAAAGCGCTCAAAGAAACTTCCCGATGGGAAAAAGATAGCGGTGAAACCAAAGTACAGGTATGAAAAACGGCTAAGGCGTGGGGGGTATGAGGGGTTTGTGGCAATGAAGGAGGCTACAATCAGTCGGATAATTCAGCTAGTAATGAATAATGAGAAGAGTATGGAAATCGTGGGAATAAAAGCATATAATACTATACAATCAACGAGGTAAGGTTGGCGTTTCCATCGAGACGAGGTTTTTTGATAGGTGGCTCATAGAGGCTCGCGGTTTGTACGCAGGGAAAAAATGACGATGTTAAACTTCTTCCGAAAGAAAGAATGGCCTGAAATACCATTCGAAGAAATTAAAAAGAGATCCAAGATATTGGTTGTGGACGATAGTGACTTCGCTTACTTGAGCTTATTTAAGAAAGACGGATATTCAATTGAACATTGGAAAGATATAAAAAGTCTTCCTTCGCTGGAGAAAGGAGATTTTGATATTATCTTGTTAGATATACAGGGGGTGGGGAAAAAGCAGTCGGCCCAAGATCAGGGATTTGGGATATTAAAACATCTGCATCAAGTCTGCCCTGCCCAGATCGTTGTTGCTTATTCTAATGCCGACTGGTCTTTAAAATATCAAGAATTCTTCCGTATGGCGGACGCTGTTTTAGCGAAATCAAGTGATTATGTTGATTTCAAAAGAGTTGTGGATGAATTATTACGTAAGCGATTTTCAATGTCCTTTTATTTGGACAGGTTTGTTCAGTTAACTGGTTCGCATACACAAGGAGATATTGCAAAACTCAAGAAACAAGCGACAAATGCAATTTTGTCGCGGTCAACGAACAAATTGGAGGATTATCTCAAGAGTGAAATTGACAATTCAAAAGCTGTATCTCTCGGTATTGAAGTTATTAAAGCTGCAATCAGTATATCCATAATGATTGCCACTGCCAATGGATAGGTCATACCTTCCTTTCCCCCATATCTTCGATAAAATTAAAAAAAACGGTTCTATGATTGATTGGCCAGAGACGTGCAACAAATGCAAAAGCTCGGAATGCAAAGAGCCATCAACGGAAACGTTAATGACGTGTTCTCACGGGTACAATTATCGTAAGGTAAATAGAAGATTAACAGTTGCTGGAATTTTAGTAAAAGATAACTCGTTTGTTAGCCCCGCGCAGGCAAAACAGATGAAGGCGAAGAAAGGATTGTTGATAACTAAAGAAATGCTCGATAATGTGGTCAGGTCGGTAATAAGCATTACAGAAAACAATGAAGAAATGATAGATTTGGAAAAAGAAAAAATATTGAGCGCCTACGTAAAAAGGGAACAGTATAAAGTTCAGTTCCTGGAACGCATCAAACCGGAAATTCAAAAGGGGCTTTCGTTTGTGCATGATTACAAGCAGATTAATAGTCAGATAATTCAGAATGTGAATGTCCTGATCGAGATGAGCGAGGATGGTGTGGATTTCGAGGATAAACTTCAGAAAGCCTCGGAACCGATAAAGGCTATTTATCAGGCCAGTAAATTTCTGGAAGAAAAGTTGAAAGTTGCCAAATTCCTGTTGAATCCGGAATGGCTGGAAAGAAAAGATGATTGCGGCACGTTTAGGTTTCATGGATTAGTGCTCAAGTATAAGAGAATTTATGAACCCAGAATCGCCGAAAAGCGTCTGCAAATTCACTTCGAAGGGTCAAGCTACAACGATGTTACGGCGAATGGAAATGCTGTAGCTGTGATTGCGCATACGCTCATTGATAATGCTGTTAAATACTCGCCGGAAGATGGAAAGGTTGTAGTTAGAACGAAGGATGTCGGAGCAGAAATAGAATTTGCAGTTTCTTCTTTTGGGCCCATGGTTGCAAAAGATGAAATGGAGAAAATTTTTTCGCCATTTTACCGGGGTAGGTCGGCGCGAGACGTCGAAGAAGAAGGCGCTGGATATGGACTTTATGTTAGCCAAATGATTGCAATTCGTCATTTGGAAACAGAAATAAAATTCGAGCAGGATCGACGCAAGGTGTTTGGAAAAGATAGGTATTGGACTACATTTTCTATAAGGGTTCCATCCATAGCGAAAATCTGCATTTCGTAACTTTAAAAACGTAGGTCGAAAAATGACGAAAGAAAGTCTCGAAAAAAGTCTTGACATCGTGACATTAACATCGGTATGTTAATCATTATGAATTGGGGGATAATATGAGAAAAAAAGCAAAATCTTTTGCAGTTGATGAAGAAACATATGCACGATTGTCAGAGATGTTCAAAGAGAATTACGTTGAAGTGAGTATCTCGTACAGTATCAGTAGATTTATGAAGGACCTTCTGGAGTATCTGCAATCCATCAAAAACGAATTGGAGGGTAATGCGTCCTTCACCGTTCCCCTTGCCTTCATCATCGAGAACGTGGCACGAGATACGCTTTTCAAGAAATTCGATTCTAAAGAAGCTACCAACCAAGAGGTCGCAAAATACCAAGAGATATACAACGTGTACACGAAGAAGCACCCGGAAAAAGTGCAAGACTATGATATCGAGAGCATCAACGCAGAACTTCAGTATACTAAGTTTGCCAAACTTCTGTTCAAGGCTCAATGGGAGGAAATGAAGAGCGGGAGGGAGTTGACCGACGACGAGTACAAGGAGCTGGCGCTATCGATTGGCGGGAAGGAGTTCGTGAAAGGGATAAGAACGAAGGTCAAGCCTCTGGTCGCAAGGATAGATAAATACGATCCTGATCTGAGGGATGTCTGTGAGAGACTAGTTAAGAGAGTCTTCAAGAAAGAATCCAAGGGGGAATAGAGATGTCAGCAAGACTTCTATCGTATAAGGACCTTTCGGAACGGTGGCAATTGTCAGTCAATACGCTTCGCGTCTGGAAGATGAAAAGGAAACTGAAACCCATTAAACTGGGCAGAAGCGTGAGGTTTACGTTAGCATACATTGAAGAACTGGAGAAAAGAGGGTTGGTTAAATGCTGATTAAGCGTTGGAACAAGACGCGCAATTGCTTCGTATGGGATGTTCGGCTTATCGATGAGAATGGCAAGAAACGACTGTTCTCCACAGGCCATACCTCAAAGAAACTTGCTGAGGACTATGTGCGTATTCCGATGAAGTCGGCCACGTATTATGATCCAAAGCGGCCACCTGTTCCGGGGCAATCCGGCCACCTGT
>MVRP01000146.1 GCA_002067405.1 Syntrophorhabdaceae bacterium PtaU1.Bin034
TATTCATCGATTCTCTCAAGGACAAGGACAATCTCATAAAGATCGGCGGGCTGAAGGCGCTCTCCGAGCTTAATGACAAAAAAGCGATCCCCCATATAAGGCCATACACGAAGAGCAACGACGAGGATGTGAAAACAGCCGCCCGGATGGCTCTTGGAAGGCTTTCTCAATCAGAGGCGCTATGCTGACCAATCAGGAATTCGTCCTCCTTAAGGACTTCATCTACGAGAAGACGGGCATCTATTTCGCGGACAACAAGGCGTACCTGCTTGAAGGCAGGCTGACAAACCGGCTCAATGAGCTCTCTTTGTCGAGTTTCGAGGATTATTATTACTATTTGAAATTCGGCGGGTCCAGGACGGAACAGGAACTGAAATACCTGTTCGACCAGGTCACCACGAACGAGACGAGCTTCTTCAGGAACCCGCCCCAGCTCGATGCCTTCAGGATCATTGTCCAGAAAAACTACTTGAACGGAACCGGTTTTACCGGCGGGTTGAAGATCTGGAGCGCGGGATGCTCGACGGGTGAAGAGCCGTTTACCCTTGCCATAATCATGCTCGAACTGATGGCTCAAATGAACAGGCAGATACCCTTTACCATCTACGGCACGGACATAAGCCCGAAAGTCCTGGAATCCGCAAAAAAAGCCGTCTTTAACAATTACAGCGTCAGGAGCACTGACAAAGCCCTACTGAACAAGTACTTTATCGAGAACAACAATACCTTCGCATTAAGAGATTCGGTAAAGAAATACGTTAGTTTTGACTTTCTGAATTTAATGGATTCCGCTTCTTACCGAAAATATAGGCAGATAGATGTGATCTTTTGCAGGAATGTGCTGATTTACTTCGACGAGAAGGGGAAAAAGAAGGTGGTTGACAACCTGTACGAATCGTTGAAACCGGGAGGCTTTCTCACGATAGGGCACGCGGAGAGCCTTCACAATATATCGCGGGGATTCAAGCCGTTAATATTTCCCGGTACGATAGCCTATCAAAAGGGATGACCATGAAACGAATTCTGATTGTTGATGATTCCCCGACTATTCGCAAGCTTATCGGCTATGTCCTGAAGAGGAAAGAATATGCGACTGAGGAAGCCGAAGACGGGATGGACGCGATGGAGAAGCTGAGTAATTTAGAGGTCGATCTGGTAATAGTGGATCTGAACATGCCGAACATGGACGGCATATCATTCGTGAAGAGCCTTCGCAGCAGCTACTACAACCTTGATCTGCCCGTAATAATGCTCACCACGACAAGTGACAGCGAACTAAAGAAAGAGGCATACGGAGCGGGTATCAACATGTTCCTCAACAAGCCCATACAACCCGAAATCCTTCTTTACAAAATAGAGAGCCTCTTGGGTGGAGGACCCTGATGGAGGATCAATTTGCAGACAGAGATGAGATGAAGGAGATAATCGACGAGTTCATCGTCGAGGCCAACGAGCTGACAGAAAAAGCGATACAGGACATCATCGCCATAGAGAACAACCCCGACGAGGAGATAATCAACAGCATCTTCAGGGCCGTTCACACGATCAAGGGGACATCGAGTTTCCTCGGCTTCAATATCCTGTCAACCCTGGCTCACCGGTCCGAAGATATTCTTGGCATGATCCGGAAGGGGAACATGAAGCCGAACCAGGAAGTAGCGGACGTTCTTCTCGAAGCGCTGGACCTGATAAAGGCGCTCCTTGACGAGATAAAGGAGAGCGGCGCTGAGGCCACGAACACGGCCGCTACCGTAAATAAGCTGGAATCCCTTGCAAATCCTGTAAAAAAACCGCTCGGGGAGATCCTGGTGGAAGAAAACGTCCTGAGCCGCCAGGAACTGGACGGGGCCCTCAAGAAACAGGAGGAACAGAAAGACAAGAAGCTCGGCGAGATACTCCTCGAGGAAAAGGTTATCACCGAAGGCCAGCTCAAGGACGTTCTGTCCAAGCAGAAAATACACAAGGAAGAGCAAACAATAAGGATAGAGGTCAAGAAACTCGATGAGCTGATGAATCTGGCGGGAGAGCTCGTGCTCGGCAAGAACAGGCTGATACTGCTCAACAATATGGTGAAGAAGAATGACATGAAGAACAGTGTGCTCGATAACCTCGCCGACATAACGAATTATATCGAGGTAGTGACGAACGAGCTGCAGCTCAGCGTGATGCGGGCGAGGCTCGTGCCGATCAGCAAGCTGTTCAACAAAGTGCCGAGGCTCGTGAGGGATTTATCCGCTGAATTCAAAAAAGAGATCGAACTGACCATGGAAGGGGAGGAGACAGAATTAGACCGGTCCCTCATAGAAAGCCTTCACGATCCACTCATACATATCATCAGGAACTCGGTAGACCATGGCATTGAGACCCCCGAAGAGAGAGAACTAAAGGGGAAGCGCGGAAAAGGGAACCTGTCACTAAGGGCGTTTAATGAAGGCAACAACGTCATTATCGAGATATTCGATGACGGAAAAGGCATAAATGTGGAAGCGGTAAAAGAAAAAGCCCGGGAGAAGGGGCTGCTCAGCGAAGGCGAAATAAACAACCTTTCTGCGCGGGATGCCATGAACCTGGTCTTCGCCCCCGGTCTCAGCACCGCGAAGAAGCTGAGCAGCGTGTCGGGCAGGGGCGTAGGAATGGATGTGGTGAAGACCAACATCGAGAAGATGAACGGACAGGTTTCGATCGATTCCGAGGAAGGCCAGTGGACCAGGCTCAGCCTGAGGCTGCCTCTCACCCTTGCCATAATGAGGGCGCTTATCGTTCAGGTGCTCGACGAGCTCTTTGCCATTCCCTTGAACACAGTGACCGAACTGGTCAAGCTGCGCGAAGGCCTGATCAAATCGGTTGATAAGAAGGAAGTCCTTGTCCTCAGGGACAAGGTCATTCCCGTGGTAAACCTTGCAAGCGTCTTCTCGAGACAAACCGATGAAGATCGGGACAACTACGTCGTGATCTGCACTATAGGCGAGAAGACGATAGGCATAAAGGCCCGTGCCGTAGAAGGCCAGGAAGAAGTAGTTATAAAGCCTCTCGGCGAATTCCTGGGGAACATCAAAGGCATAGGCGGGGCCACCATCAGGGGAGACGGTAAAGCCATTCTCATCCTCGACATGTCCGCCCTCGTGGAAAGCGCGTCATTGCTTAATGCGTACAGGAAGATTGCGTAGAGACAGTTGCGTGGGGAAAAGCAGTTGAGTAAGTTGAGCAGGGGCGCTTCGGCGCCCCTGCCGGGGCACCAGGCCCCGATCCGCCTTTCGGCTCACATTCCGCAAAAAGGTGCAAAGGAACATATGTGCCAGACCCCCGGCCAGGGGTCCGGCAGGCCCGTTTCACGGGCTATAGGTCGACACTGGAATACAGTGGTTCAGAAGGATATTCTGGTCTAGCTGGGAGTAGGGGGTGGGATATTCCGCGGCATACAGCCCGGCCGATAATTTCCCAGGTGCCAGCCATGCGTATGGGTCGATCACCGCCTGCTGCTGTAAAATCTGGCTTGGGGAGACCGTAAGCACCAGCAGATCGGTGGCGAAAGCGACCGGGCCTTTGTACCAGTATGTGATGTCGGCCATGGCGGGTCCGACCGTATCGTCGTTGACCTGAAAGTGCGTGACGACGGCGAGACGAGGCTTCGTCTGGTTCATGATGTAACCGAACGCCTTCTGCGGGGTGTGGGAATTGTCCTGGACATTAGTGGCGATCTGAAGCGCCTGGGTCCATCCCGGCTGCCCGGGCTGGAGTCCCGAGTTCTTTGCCGCCCAGATCTCCGGCGGCACGACCATCTCGTGGATGAGGACGTCCACCCCTTTTGCGTTCGTGGTCATGTAATCGTTGGGCTTTGTATCGCCGCTGAAGACCATGGACATCTTGTTATAGGTCAGTTTGTAGCTTATAGAGCCGTTCCTGTCGTGGACGGCCGGCCAATAAGTGATTGTCACTCCGTTCTGGTTATATATGGTAGGCAAGTTAGTTGCGGTCCAGTCGAGTTCCGTAGCCTGTATGTCGTACCCGTTATTACCGGACCCTCTCGGCCCGAAACCGGTCTGCAAAAAGCTGAACGCCTGGACGTGCCAGGCCATGAACTGCTGGAACGCGGCACAGAACGCCGCCGTCCCGTCGTTGGGGTTCTCCCCCGTCGTCGGGTTCGTCATATTCGAGCGAGAAGGCCCCCAGATCTTAAGGGCGGTCTTGCGGTCGCCCGAAGGTCCGAAGGCGTAAATATGGGTGAGATCGGACATATGGTCGCCGTGCAGGTGGGTGAGGAATATCTTATCCATCCGCGAGAAGGGGATCCCCATTGCCCCGTACTTGGCGACCACGCCCGATCCGCAGTCGAATATGAACTGGTCACCGCTGCCCACTTCTACGAATATGCTGTTGCACTCTTGCCCTGTTCGGGGAACGCATGAAGTCCCGAGGAAGATGATACGCATCTGATCGGAAGACAGCGCCGGCAACGGCGGGGTCACCGTTTGCAGGCCGCCCGATGATGCTGAACCGGAGTCGGCGCTCGAGCTGCCTGTGCAGCCGCTCATCGCGCTTGCCAGGGCGAGACCGCCAGCAGCCAGAGCGGGGAGCTTCAACATGTCTCTTCGTGTGATACCTTCAGCCATAAAGTTACCTCCCATTCTTCTTAAATTGTAAGATTACGTTTCATTCGATATTCTGTCCATTTTTTCTTTTGATGGAAGGGCTGTCCGTCTCCCCATCCGTGAGAGCCAAAGGATAAACGCTCCAGTCGCACGCACGATATGCGGCTTAGTAACGATGAACGTCTCTTTCTATCTATGACCGAATTGCATCTTCTCAAGCCGGTCCCCGAGTCCTTGAGCTATCTTGTCCATGGCCTTCTTCGAGGCATCCCACTCAGAGACTATGGCGGTGACATCCATCGCGTTTGGCGCCTCTTTGACAAGGAACGTGGCGATTAGTGTTCCGTTCGTCGAGTCGGTGAATTCTCCGCCCACAGTGGCTGTCCCCATCAGAGACCCGCTTTTTCCCATAGCCCCTTTGCCGAGATTTAACGCGAGGCCGATTGGGAGCGCATGGGCGACGACCGAACCGACGGGCCTGGTCTTTTGAAGGCCTGCGAGGATCAGCTTGAGCCGTGCGATGTCGGGTCCTGGCTGGGTCGCCAGCAAATTCTTCTCCTTCAGGACTTTCTCGACGTCTGAACGGAGATAGCCGGCCATCTCCTGCTGCTCCTGCTCGGATACGCCTCTGAACTCCGCGTCAAGGCCCGTATATATCTCTATGGGGAGGAGCATCACTTTCCTGTACTGCCCGATATTGACGTCGGCGTTCCGGTATAGCATTACCTGCGGGTTCCATTCGGCTGGCTGCATTTGCGCCGACTCCTGCACGCTCTCACGTGCTCTGGGCGTGCTGGAACAGCCTGCTATCACCAGCGCCGTCAAAAGAAAAGCGAAAACCATTAGCATCCTGGACTTCATGACTCCCTCCTTCGATTTATTCTTGCCTGACTTCCGGCTTAGTAGAAGTCTCACCGCAAGGCAAGAATCATAATGCCTGAAATTCTGGATTTAGCGGGCCATCGGAAGCTGGCGAAGGCTGCCGGCGGTTGGTGATCTGGATTGTAAAAAATATCAGCGACCCGCAAGCCGGTCAGGATCACCATCCCGTTTCCGGCTGCGCCGAAATCATACTAAGGGGCAATTTGGATTGCAACAGAAAAAGTTAAAAAGGCTTTGAATACTCTCAGGAAGTGGCCGATAAATCCATCCCTCATTTAGCTGATATCATTTCCCGCTCAATCGTTTTTTCTTAAGTTTTTTTTCAGCAATCCGAAAAGAAGTGTAAAGGAGGGCAGCCATGAACGATAACAGAATATTGCAGCTCGTCACGTTTAAGCTCGAAAACGAAGAATTCGGAGTGGATATACTCAAGGTGCAGGAGATCAACAAGATGATCGATATCACCCGGATTCCTAATGCCCCGGCCTTTGTTGAAGGAGTGATAAACTTGCGCGGCAAGATAATACCGATAGTTGATCTACGAAAAAGGCTGGGATTTCATGGCAGAACGTATGACAAATCGACGAGAATAATCGTCGTGGAGCTGGACGGAATGGTGCTCGGGTTTATAGTCGATTCGGTCTCTGAAGTCCTGAGGATATCAGAGAGCACCGTCGAACCCCCTCCGGCACTGGTCGCCGGCATAGAATCTGAATATATCGAGGGTGTGGGAAAACTCGACAACCGGCTCCTCATACTGCTGGAGCTCAAGAAAGTTTTTTCTGCGATCGATCGAAAAGAGTTAGAGAAGGCTGCAAATAACTGATCACATGGACCTTAAGGGCTTCTTTACTCATGACTCTGTGCACAATATCGAGGGCATCGGCAAGGAGTGGGGTAACCTGAGAGAACACGATCTGCCCTACGCGAGGCGATACAGGAATCGCCACAGAGAAAACGAAAAAGGCGGTGAGATGCCGGGTCACCGGAAAGATCCGCCGCCTGCTCCGCCCCCGCCTCAGAGACAGACGGACCAGGACCAGCCGGCGGCTAAGGATGGTTCGGGTTTCGAGATCGTGATATGAAAAAATTGCCTACCCGGAAAAAAGTTCCCACGTCTGAAAGGCAGAAATTGAGAAGGTAAGAAGATAAGAAGCTGAAAGGCAACGATTGGCAGCAGCACCGCTGCCTATGCATGGCCATGCCTGTCGGCACACGCTGGCAAATCCTTGCCGGAATCGGGCCTTCTTTTTGTTTTTCTGTATTTTCTCGTCTTCTTAACCTCCCATCCGCTCATCTCCTTGTATGCTCGCCCTTCCCGGTATGACAATTGCATCAAATTGTTACTGTCATGTTGAACGGAATTATCGGAACCCTCGGCGGGAAATCGGCAAACGAAAGAAGGCTTGAGATAGTCGCCAACAACATAGCCAATGCCCTTACTCCCGGCTTCAAAGCGTCCCGGCCCGTGGTGATCCACAATACATACGGGGACTCCAATCAACAGGATCAGGTGCAGGCCACCAGCGTCAATGTTCCGGACTCCTATGTGCATTTTTCTGACGCGCCTTTGGTCGAGACGGGGAGTGTATTCGACCTGGCACTGGAAGGAACCGGCTTCTTCGTTATTCAAACGCCACAGGGCAACATGTATACCAGAAACGGCCAGTTCAGCCTTAATCAAGACAAGAAACTGGTCACCATGAGCGGCAACTTTGTCGTGGGTGAGAGCGGCGGAGAAATAACCATTGACGGAAGGGACGTCAGGATAGAGACCGACGGGACCATATTTGTGGATAAGGTACGGGTAGACAGGATCAAAGTAGCCGATTTCAAAAGCCTCAAAGAGCTGCGGAATTTCGGAATGAATCTTTTTGTCAATACGGACAGCAATAACGTGGAAGTCCCTGCCGAAGCATATACGGTCAAACAGGGATTCTACGAGGCGTCAAATGTTGATATCATGAAGGAAATGGTGGAGATGATCAACGCTCTGCGTGCCTACGAATCCTATAGTAAGGTCGATCAGTCCTTCAACGAGCTTATGGGTAAGCTTATAGACCTGGGAAGAATCTAGGAGGTTTTTCTTATGATAAGGGCCTTATATACTGCCGGAACCGGCATGAATGTGCAGCAGACAAACCTTGACGTCATAGCCAACAACATCGCTAATGTCAATACGACCGGATTCAAGAGGAGCAGGGCCGACTTTCAGGACCTGATGTACCAGACGTTGAGAATGCAGGGGGCCAGGACGGAGCAAGGCAATCAGGTGCCGACCGGTATACAGATCGGACACGGCGCAATGCTTGCCGCTGTCCAGAAAGTATTCCTCCAGGGTGACTACCAGGAAACGCAGAACGAGCTTGACGTGGCAATAGAGGGTAATGGATTCATACAGGTAGTGCTGCCATCAGGCGATAAGGCGTATACGAGGGCCGGCGCCTTCAAAAAAGACTCGGAAGGGAGGATATGCACCTCAGACGGTTATCTGCTGGAGCCAAGCATTACGGTTCCTCAGGATACGACCAAGTTATCGATTGAATCGGACGGCACCATCTCGGCTCTGGTACAGGGACAACAGAAGCCCCAGCAGATAGGCAAACTCGACCTCTACACATTCCCCAACCTGACAGGACTGAAAGCCATGGGTAAGAGCCTGTATGTGGAAACGGAGGCAAGTGGGACAGCAATATCGGGAAAACCCGGGGAGAGCGGAATGGGAACACTTCTCCAGGGGTTTTTGGAAATGTCAAATGTGAATGTCATGCAGGAGATGGTCAACCTGATAGTGGGGCAGAGGGCATATGAGATCAATTCCAAGGCAATACAGGCAGCCGACGAGATGCTGCAGATGGCGAACAATGTTAAGAGGTAAAGTCCGTCTTTCCTTTTTCGTTGTCCTTTTTACGATTACCGCCCTTTTGCTGCCGTGCGGATATTCGTTTGCGAAGGTCGAGACAGATATTGTCGATTTCGTCAAACGCTTTTATCAGGACGACAATATCCGGGTGACTTTCAGCAACTTGCCGCAGTACGCCAGAGAGAAAACAAGGACGAGGGGCATCAGTTTTACGAAAGTGCCTGATGCCAGCGGGGACGGCATTTGCCTGGTCGAGCTCGACGGAAGGAACGGAGGGGTAACGAATATCTACGTGCCGTTCAAGGTGTTCGTGAAGAGAAAGCTCTATGTCCTGAAGCACAATATAAAGAAGGGGGATGTGCTGTCGGCGGATGACGTTGTCGAGAAGCAAACCTACCTCAATGGTTCAGGCGCAGCCTATCCGATGAATAGCGCCGACGTGCTCGGTAAAGTGGCAAAAAAGGAGCTTCTTGCAGGCAATGTGATTACCCTCAAGGTGCTCGAGGACCCGACGGCAATACAGAAAGGGGAAGTCGTGAACATTACGGCCCAAAACAGGAGGCTCCTGGTTCAGGGAAAAGGCACCGCCCTTGAAAAGGGAAAGATGGGAGACGTGGTAAGGGTGAAGAGCACGTCGGGAAAGGAAATTGCCGGCAAAGTGACGGGAAGCAATACCGTGTCCGTGGAGTTCTGAGGAGATACCGATGAGAAGCGCCATACTGTTCTCTCTATTCATGTTTTTGGTTGCCGGCTGCACGGCATTGGAGCCTTCGAGGATAAATAATGAACCTTTCACCATCTCCGATACCTACAGGATCCCCCAACAGCACGCTGAACCGCCCCGGGCGAAGACCTCGAAAGTCTGGCGGGGTCAGTTTGCGAGCATGTTCAGTGATCAGAGGGCCAGATCGGTGGGCGATATCGTTACGGTTAAGATAGTGGAGGTGTCCCAGGCTTCGGAGAAGGCGACGACCGATACAACGAGGAAATCGGAAACCAAGGCGCATATTACGAATTTCTTCGGTCTGGAAACCAATCCCAACGGACCGTGGAAGAATTCTTCCAGTTTGATAAATGCAGGCATGCCGAACAATGATTTTTCCGGGTCCGGAGAGACAACACGAACGGGCTCGTTGAGCGCAACCATAACAGCCAGGGTTATGGATGTCCTGCCCAACGGTAACCTGGCGATAGAAGGCAAAAGGGAGCTTTACGTCAACAACGAAAAGAAAGAAATACTGTTACAGGGTGTCGTGAGGCCCAAGGATATAGCGTATGACAATTCCATATTGTCCACGCAGATTGCCGACGCAAAAGTCATCTATACGGGCATAGGCGTCCTGGCGGAAAAGCAAAGACCGGGATGGCTCGCGCGGTTGCTGGATTACGCGTGGCCTTTCTGAGGAAGCCGAATAAATGACCCTGCTGCAAGCAACAGGTATTCAAGAAGTTGAGAAGGAGAGTAAGTTGAGCGGTCAAAGAGGGGGCAGCAGATGATACGACGCAAGAATCCTCTGGTGGTCTTATTCGTGGTTGGCGTGCTTGCAGCGGCATTGGCGGCTGCCGTAGCGACGCCGACTGACTGCTTTGCCGCAAGAATAAAGGATATCGCTTATATAAACGGTGTACGCCCGAATATGCTTATCGGATACGGCCTGGTAGTGGGGCTGAAACGGACGGGAGACAAGGCGACAACCCTCTTCACCAATCAGTCGCTCTCCAATATGCTCGAGAAAATGGGGATCGTTGTCGATCCCAGGACAGCGAAAGTGAACAACGTGGCAGCCGTAATGGTGACGGCCGAAATCCCGGCTTTCGCCAGGGTAGGGAACAGGATCGACGCGGTCGTCTCTTCTCTTGGAGATGCAACGAGCCTCGAGGGAGGTGTCCTTCTCATGACACCCCTCAAAGGCGGAGACGGACAGGTCTATGCGGTGGCCCAGGGGCCAATCACGGTCGGCGGGTTTGCGGCAAGCGGCCAGGCGTCCTCCGTGCA
>MVRP01000147.1 GCA_002067405.1 Syntrophorhabdaceae bacterium PtaU1.Bin034
GCCGTACTGTTCCGAGAGCTGTGTGCCTTCCCTATCGTAAAGCCTCGGTACGTAAGGGCCCGTATCCATCCATACCTGCTGCGCCCTTTCCGTCCACTCGAACCTGTGGCCTACATGCATGTGCACATCGATTATTCGCTCCATCTTTCTTTCCCCTCTGCTTCTGCTGCCCGGCGTCCCGGCGTCTGGCCCCCTTGACTGCCGGTTCTTTTTCTCCTATCATTATACCTACTTTTGGGAATTGCCGGGACAAGATATATGTGGGGCAGGTTAGTCAAAGGAGGGACGATTTTTCTTGCGGGGGTTTTTATCTTTCTTTCCCTTCAACCTCAAAAAGCGAACGCTGAAGAGCTGGGCCCTGCAGTCATAGAAAACATCAGACGCACCGAGTTCGGCCTCATCAATTATGATCAGGAGGCGGACCCCTATTACGGCTATATAAAAGGCACTATCCCTGTTTTGATCTCCGCGCCTCACGGCTGCAAACATTACAGGACAAGAGAAAGCCGCTGGAAGGAGGAGGATGCCTACACCTCTTCGCTGGCTATCGAGCTTGGCCGCCTCACAGGGGCACACGTGCTGTTCCTCAAGAAT
Organism: Syntrophorhabdaceae bacterium PtaU1.Bin034; assembly: GCA_002067405.1. The sequence goes on from MVRP01000147.1 coordinate 595, forward strand.
AGGGCGGGAGAAGACCCGAATAATGATATCGGAACGCAATACAAGAAATTCCTCAGGAAGGTGGTCAAGAAGAACGGAATACGGTTTGTGCTCGATCTCCATGGCGCTGCCGCTGACCAACCTTTCAAGATCGATGTCGGCACAATGGCAAATGTGATCGAACAAAGCTCCTGCCCGACCTTCAGGAGCATTATTGAAAAGAATTTCTCCGGATTCGAGGAGGCGATCTTCAACCGGAGATTCGCTGCCAACGGCCGGGGCACAGTCACCTGTTTTGCGAGAAATACCCTCAGGATAGAGGCTGCGCAGATCGAAATCAATGCCCGTTACAGGATCGTCGAAAGCAAGACATCGGGCTTCAAGGCAAACAGTAATGACGTTTTGGACCTGGTCAAGAGGCTGCAGGGGATCGTTACGGAGATAAGTCAGCGCATACAGAGTGCCGGATCAGGCTTTCCGGCAGACAACCAAACAACAACCGTCGCAAAAGAATCTTAAACCATCGGTTCCGGCGGGCCTATCTCTTCCCTCTTCGAAGACGCCTGCAGTATGCGGAATCCCCAATCAGACCGCGAGAAAACATAAAGGCCGACAACGATTCCCAGCAGAACGCCGCCCGCCAGCCAGGGATTGTATTCGGTCTGAAGATAGATGGATCCTTCCCCTACCTTTGGTATGGAGGTCGGCGCAATAGGGAACCCGTAGTGGGTTGCGAGCTGCCGGATGTTGCCGAGATGTATTACGGGTATCTTCTCCTTGAGGAAGCGATTTATGACAGAATCGACTTTGGCGTCCACCGGGTGGTCAGGTGGGAGGAGCCCCGGTTTCAGAAGGACCTTAAAGGGGCGAATGCCGGCAGATACGATACCGCCGCCCACGTTGATGAAAACCTTCGGGGCCGACTTCCTGAAATAGACGGCCATCCTCTCGTCAATGTTCTGCTTCAGCGTTTTTGATTTCAACAGGGTCAACCCGTTCCTGTTTATCGCTTTCAGGATGTATTCCCGCCCTTTTTGCGTCATCTCTCTTCCCTGGTCGTTCTTGCCCCCCATGGACGCCACGGAAGAGCGGAAAGGAAAAGTGCCTTGTTTATAGAGGAAATGTTCCATGTCGATCCAAAGAAAGTCCGGGTTGTTCGCCCCCCATTGCGACCCGCTGGCCGAAGAGATGATGGTGGGGTCAAGGCCGAGGGTTTTGAGCGCTGCCAGAACTGCGATATTGAGGGCGGGGAAAGACCCCGAAAAACTGACGGCCACCGGATCGCCTTCCTTGACCCCCGCCTGCTCCAGCAGGTCAACGATAAGACCGGCAAAATTCGGGTTGACGGAGGTCTGCTTGGACTCGAGATTACCCGGATCGCTCGTCACGGGCGTGACAAAGGACCCGATCAAGCCGGAATCGGCAGGATCGACGGACGAGTCTATTGCGATGCCTTGCCGCAGCCGCTCGTCCCTTAGCAGTTCCATTGCCTCCAGGGCGAGCCTTGATGCTTCGATCTTCTTCTCGTAGTGCGGTCTTCTGCCCTCCACGCGGAAGTGCTCTACCGCGACGATGCCCGTCACCGAGAACAGCGCCATGAGGATAAAGGCAAAGACAGGCGTGCTTTGGGGTCTCCAGTAGATATTCTTCATGCCGCAAGCCTTGACCCGAATATGAGGATAAGAATGAGACGGACCACGACAGAGGCCGTGATAAGCGAGCAAAACGATTCTATTACCCCGCGCCTGTCAAGCCACACTGCAATCAGACCAGGAATAATGTAGCCGACCACCTTATGTTCAACCCCTTCCAGCGGAGCGAATCCACCCATAAGGTAACGGGCCAGCATTCCCATCAGGTAGCCGGCCAGAATCATCAGGACCGTGCGGCGTCTGCCGAAGATGATGACTATGGAGCCGAGCATGCGTATGAGGGCGAAGGCAGCAAATCCGGCTGCGAGCGTGGCGGCAACAGTCCAAGGTTCCGTGAGGTGAAGGGCGAGATAGCCGGGGACGACCAGGCCTCCCCCTGCGATGCCGAGAAATTCTGACAGGACCAAGCTCACGCCGAGTCCGATGCCGATAGAGATCGAAAGAAGATCCATCACGCGACCTCCTTCTTGAGCGCTTCCCTGAGAATACCCCGGTTCTGAAAGAACCGGGCGAGGCTCAGCCCCTGGCCTTTTGCATTCCCCATGCCGACGACCAATGCGGATCTCCCTGCCCGCTCGACAATGATCTCGAATATGTCGCTGTCGCTGTCATGCTCAAGGACAAGGACTTTCCTGAGGGGCATTCCCTCCGAGATAGCCGACTTGAGAAAAAAGTAGGTGCCCGAACCTATGAGCAGGTAGTAATCCGCCGGTTGCCAGCGGACGCATGCCTGACCGAGCTGCTGGGATCTCACGGGCCGGTCGGTTCTGCAATTGAAGATCGCTATCCGCTTTTCAGCCCCGGCATACCTGTTCAGGGCCATATTCCAGAGTTGTTCCGTCGACTCCGGGTCATTTGCCGCAAAGGCATTGACGAAATAGATTTGCCGCCCGAAAAACCTGATATGGGAGACGGTCATGGCTCCCGGGTCGGGCGGCGCCTTCCTCATGCCGGTCAACGCGGTCTGACGATCGATGCCGAGTTCCCCGCACACGCGAAGGGCGAGGGCAACGTTTTCCTTATGTTCCACGTAAGGGAAGCCTTCCATCTCCTCGTCCGTGACGGCAGCCACGTCTTTGGGAGTGACGGCCAAAAGCCGTGTTTTCCGGTCAAGCACCGCCTTTTCGAATATGGGTAGATATTTTTGCTCCGCCGTGAACAGTATCGCCCCTACCGGGGTGGTGCCTGCAAGGGCCCATGCCACGTCTTCTTCTTTCGGACCCATTACCTCAAGATGGTCCGGACGTACATTAGTGATAATGCCATGGGTGGATTGCAGGAAACGAGATTCGGAGAGCCATTGAAGATGCGGCTGAAGGGCCATGCACTCCACCACGATGGCTTGCGCACCGTAACTTGCGGCCGTGGCAACGATACGGACCTGCTCGATCACATTGGGGCCTACAGGCCTGAACACTGGGTATTCGGACGCGTCGGGAAGGATCATTCTCGCGAGGGTACCGGTTGTTTTCGCGCAGGTAACAAGGCCGCCCGCCCGCAACCCGCCTGCGATCAGTCGGGTCACGCTCGATTTGCCGCGTGTCCCGTTCACATGGATGCGGATCGGTATGGACGAGAGATTCCGTCTGTGGAACAGTGCTTCGACAAAAGCAAGCAGGACGAGGACGACGAAGACAAGAAGGAGTATGACCGGACCCACTGTCCTACCTTCGGTCCTTGTTGCGACTGCTTATTTTTCCCCGGCCCATAGGGTAAATATAAGCACTGCCTCCTGGGCGGCAACACGATCGCCTTCAGTGCAGGACAAGGTGCAGGAGCGATCAAATCGCTCCTGCACCCTTATATGTATGTTACGGTTTCGTCGCCTTCTCGGTTTTCTCCGGGCTCTCAGCCTCTTTGCAGAAATGATCGAGGATGTACTCTTCCGCGGTATCTCCATGAATGGTCGTCCACGGGCTGGGCTTTCTCCATGTCTCGGAGGAACCGTCCCATTGGACGCCCTGGACTATGAGCGACCGGTACTTCTGCTTGACACAGTCTATCACATCGAGGGAGATTATCTCCTTTTGGGGCGACCTCTGCGGAAAAACCCTTTTTCGCCAGACCTGCACCATGTTCTTCGACGGGAAGGTCATCCCCTCCTTGTCCAGGTAGTACACCACGCGGGCCCCGTCGGTCGCGTATTCCTCCCACTTCTTTTCGCGCTCTTCCTCCTTGGCCAATTCGGCCAGTCGAGCTGCCTCCTCCTGCTTCATCTGTTCCGTCTGTCTACCCTGTTCCGTTGTCTTCTTCGCTGATTTTCCCAGACTGCAGCCCGTGATTATCAAGGCGATGACGCATACGAAACAAATGACGGACCAGAACTGCCTGTTCATCTTCATCTCTACACCTCCTTTGCCGCTAGAGTTTAGCAAAGACGGCCAAAAAGTAAATAAATAGTTGTATCCCTCCGCTGCACGTCGTGAGGGGCAGGTCGTTGTCAGCCGGCCCGTTTTAATGGACCGGCCCCATGATTACATTTTATTTTGTGTCGCATTGCAATTGCCCGATAACAGCCGGAAGGCGATGGCTCCATCATATTGTGCTGATCGTGCTGCTCTGCATCTCCCTGTGCAGGTGCTCCCAAGAGGAATCCCGGTCCGCTGAATCGAATTCTCCTCACGCCCCGAAGTCCGGCATGGTGGCGACCGCGCACCCCGTCTCTTCCCAGGTGGGTGTGGAAATCCTGAAGAAAGGGGGAAATGCGGTTGACGCTGCTGTCGCATGTGCCTTCGCGCTCGGCGTGGTAGAGCCTTACGCCTCGGGAATCGGCGGCGGCGGCTTCATGCTGGTCTATCTTGCGAAGTCGAAGAAGGTGGCGGCACTGGATTACAGGGAGACGGCGCCGGGGAGCGTGAAGGCACAACAGCTCAAGGGAGATCAGATGAAAGTCGGTGCGCGCTCGGTTGCCGTGCCCGGAACGGTCGCGGGTCTCACCCTTGCCCTCGAGAAATGGGGCAGAATGGACCTGGCGACCGTCATGGAACCCGCCATAGGGCTTGCCGAAGATGGGGTTGTGGTGGAAAAATTGCTTGCGGGCATGATGCGAAACCAGTCAGCGAAGCTTTCGCGGTTTCCGGAGGCGGCAAGGACCTACCTGAAGAATGGCGACAGGACCTTTAAGGAAGGCGACAGGATCTATCAGAAAGACCTGGCAAAGACCTACAGGTTGATCGCAGAAAAAGGGCCGGACGCCTTCTACAGGGGGAAGATTGCCCGGGCAATCGACAAACAGATGAAGCGTTCCGGGGGCTGGCTGAACAGCAGGGATCTGGCGGACTATCGCCCGATACAACGCAATCCCGTCAAGGGGATGTATCGAGGCTACGAAATCTTTTCGATGCCTCCGCCGAGCTCGGGCGGCGTCCTGATCATCGAAATGCTCCACATTCTGCAAGGATATGATTTTGTACGAAAGGGGCATAACAGTGCCGACGCCGTTCAAATTATGGCTGAGGCAATGAGGAGGATTTTTGTCGACAGAACGCGATTTATGGGCGACCCTGATTTCGTGCACGTGCCGGAAAAGGCCCTGCTGTCCGAGCCGTATGCGGTGAAGGTGAGGGCAGGGATCGAGGAAGGAAAGATAAACAGGAAGATCGCGATGCCCAATCCTGCCGCTTATGAGTCGACCCAGACCACGCATGTCTCGGTAGTTGATGAAGAGGGCAACCTTGTGGCCCTCACCCAAACCCTCAATTCGTTCTTCGGGTCAGGCATGGTAGTGCCGGGCACAGGAATTCTGCTCAACAACGAGATGAGCGATTTTACCGCTGAAAAAGGACAGCCGAACTCCATAGAGCCGGGGAAACGACCGATAAGCAGTATTTCACCCACCATTGTGCTCAAGGACGGAAAACCGTATCTGGCCATCGGCATGGCCGGCGCCACGAGGATCATAAGCGGGCTCCCTCAGATCCTCGTGAACATGATCGACTACAAAATGGACATCCAAAAGGCGATAGACGCGCCACGAATCCATTGTCATTCAGAGGAGATATCGTTGGAATCGCGCATTCCCCCACGTGTCAGAAAGGGCCTCGTCGATATGGGGTACGGGCTGGACGTCAGGAAGGCGTATGACCTCTATTTCGGCGGAGCGCAAGGGGTAATGATCGACCAGAGAACGGGCGCGCTACAGGGAGGGGCAGACCCCAGGAGGGCGGGAAGCGTCGTCGGCTATTGAATGGTTATCTCTGTTTCGGAAAATCACGCGCCTGCCCGTCTTGCGTGTCGGACAGACCGATAAAAGAAATAGCCCACGATGAAGAATGTCACCAAAGGCGACAGCCATTCGGGGACGTGAGCGCCGAAACCGTGTGCCAGCATGACCACTCCTAGGAACAGTATGGAGTACATTGCGCCGTTCTTCAGGTAGACGTATCTCCTGATCCTTTCGACCCCGAAATATGTCAGCTGCCGGACCACGATCGCACCTATGCCGTTGCCGATCAGAATTAACGGTACCGACAGGGTGAATGCGAAAGCGCCGACGATACCGTCGATGGAAAAGGTCATGTCGATGACTTCAAGATAGAGGATTTTTCCGACGTCGGACATACCTGCTTCGCCCCTAAGGAGTAGGCGTTCCCGTTCCTCTGCATACTTCCTGAACCCGTGAGTAATAAAGAACGCCGTTGAGCCCATGACAGCGCCGAAAGCCAGCATCGGGCTCGTGTGAAGCGCGTGCCAGACAATGATCGTCAGGAGGATCGATACAACTGCATAGAACCAGACACCATGCCTGGCGATGGTGCGCTCGCCGGGCAGGCCGAAGGTTTTTGGTTCGATGAAAATCCAGTTGAAGAAAAGAAATATAAAAAAGACCCCACCCCCGATAAGGAGGATCGGCGCGCTTGCCTTAATCGCCTGAAGGGCGGCAGGATCGCCGGTGAGACTGGCGGTAAACGCCTGCCAGGGACTGAGGCCCGGGGCCATGATCCAGACAATCAGCCACGGCAATGCCCCGCGGACGCCAAACACCGCGATCAATATGCCCCATGTCAAGAACCATCTTCGCGCCCTCGGCTTCATACCGGATAACGTTTCGGAGTTGATAATTGCATTGTCAATACCGGTTACCGATTCGAAAAGGGCAAGACCGACTATGACCAATATGGAGGAGGTAATGCTCACCCGATATCCCCGAAACTATCCGAGAAGGTATTGCACGTCAGTACCATCAACGAAGCATAATGTCCGCCTTGTTGTTCGTCAAGATGAATACGGCTCCCGGGACTCGCATCCATCGGCGGTGTCAACACCAGTTCTTCGGCAGGCAGAGCGTTGTCAACCGAATGACAACGATTCAAGAACGAAACGGAATAAGGGAGTAACCACCAGGAAACATGATGACCACAAAAAACAAGAAAGACGCCCGGAAAGACGCCTTTCTTGAAACAGTCTATCGGAGTCGGTTCTTGAACCAGGTATGCTACTTGAAGACTTTGGGCTCGCCTATCGGGAGAACCGTTCTGCCGCGAGCCTCATTGATAACCTCCGCCATCGCGAGATAGAACGCTGAAGCGCCGCAGATTATCCCTTCCCACCCCGCTATCTTGCCGATCGTCTCGCTGCCCGTCCAGTCTCTTACCGCGAGAAGCCAAAAGAGGATTGTGAGGCTCAGGAAGACCAACTGGATAACCCTGTTCTTTCCGAATGTGCCGAACCACATAAAAAAGGTAAAAACTCCCCAGAGGAACAGGTACCAACCCATGAACTCCACCGGGTTTCCGGGAAGGTTCTTGAAAACGAGGATAAAGACCAGGGTGAGCCAGAAGAAACCGTAAGAAGTGAACGCGGTAACTCCGAAGGTATTCCCCTTTTTGTACTCCAGAATACCCGCAATGATCTGGGCAATTCCACCATAAAATATCCCCATTGCGAGAATCATGGACCCGACGGGAAAGAAGCCGGCGTTATGAACGTTGAGAAGGACAGTGGTCATACCGAACCCCATAAGACCTAAGGGTGCGGGGTTTGCGAGTTTTTCCGGTTCCATTTAACTACACCTCCATTTGGTTAATTGTGTTGTGTGGAAAGATGATTTGAGACGAACGTGTTGCATGCAAAACCGCCAAGACTTTCCTTGACAATACTGAAGATGTTCCCCAACACCCAGCGCGAATATTAGCATAGAAGCAGAAGATGTGTCAATGTTTACGCGCATTTCCCTGCATACAAAGATCACAAGAAGTGGCAAGGTACGCCGGAGGGTAGAGGGATTGCGGATGACGACGGGCAGGTATGATTAGAAGGGCAAAAAAATCCCGGAAACCGTTGGTCTCCGGGATACTGTTCAAACTGTCGCTTATCTCTATTCGAGGAAGCTTTCCAACCTTTTTCGTCTGGAAGGATGTTTCAGCTTTCTCAGGGCTTTTGCCTCGATCTGTCTTATTCGCTCTCTCGTGAGACCGAACACGTCACCAACCTCTTCGAGCGTATAATCCGTCTTCTCCCCGATGCCCAGCCTCATCCTGATCACCTTCTCTTCCCTTGGCGTGAGCGTCGAGAGCACCTTGTCTATCTCCTCCTTGCAGGAGATGCTGACCAGTTCCTCGAAAGGAGAGGGGGATTTCGGGTCGGCAATAAAGTCACCGAGCTTCGAATCATCGTCCCCGATGGGTGTTTCTATTGATATCGGCTCGTTGGAGACCTTCATGATCTTCCTTACCTTCTCCAAAGGCAAGGCTGCCTTGACCGATATCTCCTCGAGGGTCGGTTCTCTTCCCAGTTCCTGAAACAGGGATATGGTCACCTTCGTTATCTTGTTCATGGTCTCGAGAACATGGACCGGCACCCTGATTGTCCGTGCGTAGTCCGCAATGGCCCTCGTGATTGCCTGCCTGATCCACCAAGTCGAATACGTGGAGAACTTGTACCCTTTCTGGTAGTCGTACTTCTCTGCGGCCTTCATGAGGCCCATATTCCCTTCCTGAATAAGATCGAGAAAGGAAAGGCCCCGGTTGAGGTACTTCTTGGCAATATTGATAACGAGCCTGAGATTGGCCTTGATCAGCCGGTTCTTGACAACCTTCAGCTCTCTCTCCACGAGATTCATCTGATGCAGGTTATTCTCGACGAACTGGGCTTCCTTCTCATCGAGAAACTTCACGCGTCTTTCCACCTTTCTCGTGATTTCTTCGAGGATTTTCTTCTGCAAATTGAGATTACTCAGTACTTCCTCTATCTTGACGTCGGTGCTGACGAGCTTCTTCTCCAGCTGTTTTTTTGTAAACTCATCTGCCTCTGCCATTTGCCTTTTCATCTCTTCCTTTTTTTCGAACAGATTCTTCAGGCTATTGGCGAGGGTTATTGTCTTCTTTTTATACTGCTCCTCGTCCTTCTTCGTGTAATTCATCTCGTCAATATTCTTTATGACGTCGATTACCGCAATTGCCTCCTTCTTCAGTTGTGTCGCCAGTTCCTGCAACTCGGCGATCGCTTCGGGCATGTCGAAAAGGATGCTTCTGATCTTTCTCTCACCCTCTTCGATCCTCTTGGCTATGTCGTACTCCTCGTCTGAAGACAGAAGAGAGATTCTCCCTATATCTTTCAGGTAGGCCCAGATGATATTGTCTGTTTTCTCGGTAGGGAACCTCTCGGCAGCTTCTTCCCACTCGCGTTGCTCTTCTTCGGTAGTCTCGATCTTTTCCTTTATCGTCTCGACGACGTCTATATTCGACTCGGACAGAAAGTCGAATATGTCTTCGATATCTTCGGGAGAGAACACGTTCTGAGGCAAGAAGTCATTTATTTCGTCAGGCGTCAGGTAGCCCTTCTCCATACCTATATCGATTAGTGTCTTGATCTGATCAAAATTCTTTATGCTCATTTAATTTTCTCCAGGGTCTAAAAAAATGCCCTTGGAAGATAAGGGCATCTTTTACCGCGTAATATCGACGCAAACTTTGTTTAAATATAGCATTTTTTTGTGGCTTGTCAAGGCTGTCCATGGCGTCATTCTTTCCCATTCTATCCAACATCCCATCCTTGTGCAACAAACTTTTTCGTCTTTGTAGTGCGACGACCTGTGGGAGGCGATATGAGCGTACTCTGGATCAGCACTATCT
>MVRP01000148.1 GCA_002067405.1 Syntrophorhabdaceae bacterium PtaU1.Bin034
GGCGGTGAAGAAGAACGTGATCCGCCTGCTCGCAAGCACGAGGATGCTGGAACTGAACATAAGCGATGCGAAAGAGGTTCTGTGAAGGCCGATTCCGATTACCCTACCGAAGGGGCGGCTTTTGAGCCGTTCCTTCGGTTTTTTTTCTTGAGAAGCGGGAAGAAGCGGGATATAATCGGCGCGAGAATCAGGCATGCGCGCAGGCTTCAGGTTTTTCATCCCCTTCTGTTCAATTCTTCTGGCCGTCCTCATGCCTTTCTTCTGTGGTTCAGAGGAAGCGGCACCCATTAAAGCCGACAGGGTTTACGTGTCAAAGGGCAAGAGGCTCCTTATGCTCATGAAGGGCGATGAGGTGTTGAAGCAATATCATATTGCCCTCGGGGGAGAGCCCAAAGGCCACAAAACCCGGCTGGGCGATTCAAGAACACCGGAGGGAGATTATTTTTTGGACCGGAGAAATCCGAAGAGCAAGTTCCACCTGTCCATGCACATTTCCTATCCGAACGAGAACGATATTCTTGCCGCCCGCGAGCTCGGGGTGGAGCCAGGGGGCAATATCATGATCCATGGTCTGCCCGAAGGCAAGGCATGGGTGGGGTCCCTGCACACGCTCCTTAACTGGACAGACGGATGCATTGCCGTGACAAACGAGGAAATGGACGAGATTTGGAGGTATGTGCCCGACGGAACGCCCATCAGGATTGAATTTTAGCGTTTTCTCTTGCTTTTGGAGTAAATGGACTTAGAATCTCACAAGGAGCGATCATGCATATTCTCATCAACTGGTTCGTAATGACCGTCGCCATTCTGATTTCTGCCTATCTTCTTCCCGGCGTTCTCGTGAGAAGTTTTTTTGCCGCTGTTGTTACCGCTCTTGTTCTCGGCCTCGTCAACGCAGTTGTCAGGCCGATCCTCATAATCTTCACCCTCCCTCTTACCATTTTGAGCCTCGGACTTTTCATCTTCGTGCTTAACGCCCTCCTCGTTCTCCTTGTGAGCGCCATTGTTCCGGGGTTCGAAGTCCGCAACTTCTGGTGGGCGCTTCTGTTCACTCTCGTTTTTTCTATCGTAAGCTTTGTACTGCACAAAATAGTTCCGGTTTAACCTGTGTCCGCACCATACCTTGTGCACATGGCCTGTTTAAGAAGACAACCGAAGGTCCGATAACACTCTTTGCAGGGGAAGAACAGAGACCGGATGCAAGGAGAAGAGAAGGTGAACGCCGAACCGGTGAATGATATTTTTGTTGCGCGGCAGCCCATTTTCGATCCGAAGCAAAACGTGTTGGCATACGAACTGCTGTACCGCAGCTCCATGAAGAATACCTATGACGCCACTGACGCTACTTCGGCGACCCTGGACGTCATGCGGAACGCTTTTCTGATGCTTGGACCACAACTAATAGGCACGAAAAAGGCCTTCATAAATTTCAATCGCGATCTCCTGAACAAAAGGAGCGCTTTCAGCTTGCGCCCTGAGTCCACGGTCATTGAAATCCTCGAGGACGTGGAGGTCGACGATTCGATCGTGGCGGCCTGCCGGGAATTGAAGGGCGCGGGCTATGTTCTCGCTCTGGATGACTTTGATCAGAAGAACAGATCGACCGAAGCCCTCATCAGCCTTGCCGACATCATAAAAGTAGATTTCCGGTCAACCACCCCGGAGCAACGAAAGGCGATCGTTGCATCCAACAAAAACAAAAAAATCCAGTTTCTCGCAGAAAAGGTAGAGACAATTGAAGAATTCGAGGAAGCCAGAGAAATGGGCTACGTCTATTTTCAGGGCTATTTCTTCGGAAAGCCGGTAATAGTATCGGCGAAGAATATTCCGGGAAGCAAGCTCAACTATGTGAGAATGCTTTCCGAAATCAACCAGCCGGAGCTCGATTTTCGTAATCTCGAAAAAATCATCATGCAGGATACGTACTTCACGTACACCCTCCTGAATTACATGAACTCGGCCTATTTCAGTTTTCGCGACCACGTCACCTCGATCAGGCAGGCCCTTGTGTTTCTCGGCGAGCGGGAACTGAGAAAATGGGCCTCTCTCATCATTCTCACCTTCATAGGCGTTGACAGGCCTTCGCAGGTCGTCGTCACCTCCCTGGTAAGAGCCAAGTTTTGCGAGGCCCTGACGCACAAGACCGACCTTGCAGACAACGGATCGGAGCTCTTTATGATGGGCATGCTTTCGTTGTTGGACGTTCTCGTCGGGCGGCCCCTCGCGGAAATCCTTGAGACCATGAATGTGTCAAAGGAGGTGAAAATAGGGCTCAAAGGGGGCAACAACCGTCACGGACAGCTCTTCCGGCTTGTCCTTGCCTACGAGAAGGCAGACTGGCAGGACGTAGACCTGTGGGCCGGGAAGTTGTCGCTGGACGTGAGCGGAATATCCGAAGCTTACCGTCGATCGGTTGAATGGGCCGACCAGGTATTTGAGGTGCAGCCGAGGACAATGCCTGTCAACTGATCCGTACTTCCTGCCGGTGATTTTCATCCGATGAAATAACCACACCATCTGTCGAAGATTTCTTCCGTTCCCGGCTCCACCGCTGTCGCTCCGTGTTATTGGCGGCACGTCATCCAAATGCGGTCACCCTGTCTTCGCCACGCCGCTTCAATTGACAAAAAAGAAAAGGTGTTTAGTTTTTCAGTAATCACGCAATATAAGGAGGTGAAAAGCATGAGGAACAGAGCGATTTTTATCTGGGTGCTCGTGATCGGCCTGATGGCGGCGTGGACCGTCGGAACGACGGACGCCCTCGCAGGAGGCAAGAAGAGTCAGGACCAGCAGAGCAGCGGCAGTCAGATGGGTGGCCAGAAAGACAGCGGCACTTCAAGCAGTCAGATGGGTGGCCAGAGCGAGAGCGGAACCACAAGCAGAGACATGGGCAAATCAGGAGCAGGCCCATCGGGTAGCCAGGGCGGCACGAGCGGCATGGGCAGCGGCAGCACATCGGGCGGCAGCAGCTCGGGAATGGGTACCGGAAGTTCAGGCGGATCAAAATAGGCCAAGCTTAAGTCAAACCCCCCTTGGATTTTCCATTTTGGAAGTAAATGTTGCGACATAGCCCCATTCCACGGCGGAACATGTCTCCGTCGTGGAATGGGGAAGGGGGCCCTACGCAGGAAAGCAAAGGAAACCAAGGAGCGCCGGGTGCAAGGCGGGTCCGGGACAGGCTACAACCGTACGAGATCGACAGGCGTGCCGGTGACACGCTCAAGCTTGTTTTTTCTCACAATGAAGTCTACCTCTATTCCGACCACGCCTTTTTGGGGGAAAACGAACTTGGGTTCAAATGCAAAGACCATGCCCTCCTTAAGCATTGTCTTGTGGCGTGCCGTGACAACGGGAAGCTCATTAATCTCGAGACCGAGGCCGTGGCCGATGAACGTCACCTGCCCCGCACCGAATCCCATGAAGTGGTCTTCGAGCTTTGCCTTTTTTACTTTCTCGTAAGCCCTCGCGAACATCTCGGTACAGTCGATCCCCTCTTTCGCAAAAGTTTCCGTATCCTCAACGATCAGTCGCGCTGTCTCGTAAGGTTTCCGGAACATCTCATCCAGTTTCCCCAAGACGTAAGACCTGGTCTCATCCGTGATATACCCATTGTAGCCGCCGCCGTAATCCACGATGACGGGAATGCCTCTCTCCGCCCTTTTCGTTGATGATCCTTGCCCGGTAGCAGGAGTGACGCCTATGCCCGAGACCGGAACATCCCCCGCAGAAGGAACTGTCCCCGTGTAACCGGAGGTCACATAGAGGCTCATCATCTCCTGGTTGAGGCCTCTCATTCGCAGGAACCCCTGATGGCCGTGCTTTCTCCCCTCCGCCACAAGCTCGGCGTCAATATCCAGTTCCCTGGCACCCTCCCTGATCACGCCAGGCGCTTTCGCGAATATACGATCGCAGATCGCGCCCGACTTCCTTACCTGCTCGAGCTCAAAGGGGCTTTTTACGATCCTTAGCTCCTTTATCAGGCCGGAAATATCGGTGAAATTCCCGAAGCCTGTGATGCTCTTGAATCTTTCAAAATTGGCAACGGGCACCACATCGAACTCCATGCCGCCCGTGCCTTTAAGGATTTTCTTGTCCCTGATGATCTCCGCCATATTCTTGTCGGTCTTTATCCCCGTCACTTCAAGCGGCGTTTCTATCATGGCCCGGTCGAGGCTTCTCTGAACGAAGAAAAGAGGTTCCCCATCCAGCGGAACGACAAGTGTGCCTTTTTGAAGGGAGCCGGTGAAATAAAAGAGATCGACATTTTGCATGATCACGGCGAAATCGATGCCCGATGACGCCATCAGCTTCTTCAGATTGTCGATTCTTGCCTGGATTTCTTCCTTTGGGGTGAGATCACCCTCGAGCTGTGTCAACATATTCCATGATCCTCCCTGCAATCTCTTCCTTTTTGACCTTTACCGGCTCTTTCAGGGTCCGTATCTTGATTTCCACATTCCCCTCCTTAAGGCCCCGTTCCCCGATGGTAACGCGGAAGGGAACGCCGATAAGGTCGCAATCCTTGAACTTGACCCCTGGTCTCTCGTCCCTGTCATCGAGGATCACATCGACCCCCTTGTCGAGAAGGGTTTTGTAGACCGTATCCGCTATTTCCATGCTTTCAGGATGCGAAGTATTGACAGGCAGCACTTCGACCTCGAAGGGGGCGATGGAGAAGGGCAATGCAATACCGTTCTCGTCATGGTTCTGCTCGATCGCTGCCGCCACGGTCCTGCCGACGCCAATCCCGTAGCAGCCCATGACCATGAGCCTGTCCTGTCCCGCCTGATCGAGAAAGGTAGCGTTCATGGCTTCGCTGTATTTCAGGCCCAGCTTGAATATGTGACCGACCTCGATCCCTTTTGTCGACGTAAGGCGTTCCTGGCAGCGGGGGCATGTGTCCCCTTCAGTGGCGACTTTCAGGTCGTAGTACCCCTCGACCTTGAAATCGCCTGTATTCACACCGACTATATGTATATCCTTTTCGTTGCCGCCCACAACGAAATCCTGCATGGAGAGCAGGTCCTTGTCTGCAAAAAGCGGTATGTCGAGACCTATGGGGCCGGAGAAGCCCAGAGGTCCTCCGGTTGCCTCCTCGATGACAGCCTCACTCGCCAGCTCCACGAACTTGAACGACAGGACGTTCTTCAGCTTGGTGGGGTTTATTTCCCTGTCCCCTGCCACAAGTGCGCCTACTGTGCCCTTGTCCGTAGTGAAAAGCAGGGTTTTGACCAGTTGACGGGGGGCGACATTGAGGAACCGGGCCACTTCCTCCACGCGTCTTTTCCCCGGGGTCTCCACTTTCCTGTACGAGCCGCCGTCCCGCTTCTCTGCGGAGCCTGCAGCCCCCCCGACTTCGGCCCGCTCGAGGTTGGCCGCATAACCGCATGTGTCGCAGGAAATGATGATGTCCTCACCCGTGTCAGCGAGGACCATGAATTCGTGAGAGAATTTTCCGCCGATCTCCCCCGTATCCGCTTCAACGGCGCGGAACCGGAGGCCGCATCGCCTGAAGATGTTTTCATAGGCGTCAAACATCGCCATGTAGCTCTTTTCGGCGCCCTGTTCGTCGACATCAAAGCTGTAAGCGTCTTTCATGAGGAACTCCCTCGACCTCATCACGCCAAACCTCGGACGGATCTCATCCCGGAATTTCGTCTGAATCTGATAGAGGGTCACCGGAAGCTCGCGGTAAGACCGAATCTCCTTTCTTACCAGGTCCGTGATCACTTCCTCGTGGGTGGGGGCAAGGCAAAGCTCCCTGTCGTTCCGGTCCCGGAACCGCAGAAGCTCCTTTCCGTAAAATTCCCATCTTCCGCTCTCGACCCATAGCTCCTTCGGCTGAACAGCCGGCATGAGAATCTCCTGGGCACCCTTTCCGTTCATCTCTTCTCTTATGATACGCTCGACTTTTCTGAGCGACTTCAGGCCTAAAGGCAACCAGGTGTATATGCCCGAGGAAAGTCTCCTTATAAAGCCGGCGCGCAGCATGAGCTTGTGGCTCACTACCTCCGCCTCCTTCGGGACCTCCTTCATGGTAGGAATGAATGTCTTCGAAAACAGCATCGTTACCCCCTGTTTTTGCAATTATCGGGGCTCAGCGCCCCTTGCTATGCTGAGGTGCAAAAGGAGATAGGGGGCGGAGGAGAAAATGCTTGTTCACCGTTGCCCCTCTGCCCCTTTGCACCGTTGCTTCGGCAGTAATGCACCCCTACAACAAAAGGAAGAGGCGTTTTACTTGCCGGCAACCCGCTTGCAGGTGCCCCCGGGTCGCCCTTTCTACTGCAGAAGTTATTCTACAGCTATCCTGCGATTGCGGGCTATTGTTCGGTTTCCACGCTATGGCCCTTCGCGACCCATGCGGGATAACCGGCCATAAGGGTATCAACATTCCGGTAGCCCATGTTTTTGGCTGCGACCGCCGCCTGCTTGCTCGGTTGTCAGCCGTGTCCCCGGCAGTAAAAGATGATCTGCAGGTCCTTGTCGGAAGGCAACAGCGCTGCCAATCCGTCGAACCTGTGCGGCGGTATATTCAGAGCACCCGGAATATGCCCTTGCCTGAATTCGTATTCGGTCCTCGTATCCACAAGAAGAAAGTCACTTTTCTGGTCCAGCATCTTCTTGAGCTGTTCGATGCTCACATCCGTGATAGGTCTCGTGGGCTGCATGGTTGAGCACGAGACGAAGAATAGCGCGGCAAGAAATAGTGGAAGCATGTATACATTCCGGCCGGTTTTCATGCGTCTAATTTAGCAAAAAAACCTCCTGATGTCATTAAGATCGTATGGAATAGCGGAAGAGGAACCAATGCGGGGTACGGTCAGGGACAATACGGTCACGGGAACTATTCAAGTGTCCACTTTGCCACAGGAACGATTACCCTTAGCAGCCTGGCTCAATTCGGCTCCCGGGCCGTTGACCTTGGGATATAACGCCATCCAAAGTCGTAACCGCTGGCGCTAAGCGCTTTAAGTTCCGCCAATTGCCTGTCCTCCATCGGCTGCACACCGGTTATCTCCAGACGCAGAAAAGTGTTTCCTTCATAGCTCGCATTGGTGAAGCAGTAGATACCGGCCGGTCCCTGTGGTATTGCTCCGGAGGCGATTGCCGGTTTGAAGGCCGGGAGCCCCGTGAATGCCTCCGGCCCTTCAATGCTAACGGGCAGTCCTTGTCCGTATCAATTCTTCCTCCACTGCCTCCAGCGTTTGTCCTTTCACATTGACCCTGTAGAAGAAGACGAGCACTGCGCACAGGAAACAGGGGATCGCGAAAATTGCGAAATACTGGCTGAATGAGAACCCGCCTGCCTGAAGAAGGCCGCCCAGCATGGGGCCGCACACAGCCCCGAACCTCCCCATCGTCAGGGCCCACCCTACCCCTGTGGAGCGTACGTGGGTGGGGTAGATCTCACCCGTCACCGCATGGTTGGCCGACTGTCCTCCGATGACAAAGAAACCGGTCGCGGTGCCGACAATGTACAGGGCGAGCGGACTATGCGTGCTCAGCCCGAAGACCCACATGGAAATCGCCGCGAGAACATAAGCAAAGACAAGGGCCGATTTCCTCCCGAACCGGTCCATGACGACGCCAAGACAGATAGCACCGGCCGCGCCTCCGAGGTGATTCAAAAGCGTGTAGCCGTAGCTCTTGACCATGGGGATGCCCGATTTCACGAGAAGCGTAGGGAGCCAGGTGGTCAAACCATAGATGCACAGCAGGTTGAAGAAGTAGACGAACCAGATGAGGATCGTCATGATGGCCAGTCTGGACGTAAAAAGGGTCTTTATGCCGCTGCTCTTATGCCCGGCGGCAACAGTGGGAAAACTCTCTTTCGTCCATTCAGCGGGGGTTGCTCCCGCTGCCTTTTCGATGCGCCGCAGGACTTGGATGGCCTTGTCGAATTTTCCTTTTTCCGCAAGGAAGCGGACGGACTCGGGAAGAAGCCAGAGCAGCACAGGGATGAACAGTATCGGAATGAGGGCAAAGAGCAATACGACCCGCCAGCCGTACGCGGGAATTACCAGGATCGATATCAGCCCGGCAATGGCCGGTCCTATCATAAAGCCGGTGAACATGGTGCTGACCATCCTGGCACGAACTTTAGCCGGAGCAAACTCCGACGTGAGGGTGATCGTGAGGGTGAGCGCTCCGCCTATCCCCAGCCCGGCCAGGAAGCGGAAAATACAGAAGGTTTTGAAGTCTGGTGCGAAATAGAGAATACCGCTGAAGAACGAGAACAGGAAGAGGCCGATTATAAGGGGCACTTTCCTGCCTATCCTGTCCGCCAGCATCCCGAGCCCGGCCGTCCCAATCATGAGGCCTACCAGGCCGTATGACATGATGGAGCCTGCCTGGATTGGGGTCAGATGCCATTCTTTCACTATATGAGGCATGGCGTAGGCGAGTATCTGGGAATCGTACCCGTCGAAAATCAGCGTGAACAGCCCGAGGACCAGTAAAAGACCGTGGAAACGGTTGAATTTCAGTTCATCGCAAAACTGCGTTGCGTTCAATGTCGTCTGTTTCATTTTCTTTCCTCTTTAGCGGTCGGTTTTCATGCGCTCTGGGTGTCTCCCAACAGGATTTCTTCTGCAAACGACAGATCTTTATCCAACAACTCGAGCGCATTCTTTGCATTCTTTGCGACCATGGCGTCCACAATTGCTTCATGGAGCGTCGTGATATGCATGGACTGCTTCACCTCGACTCCTTCGTGTCTGCTCTTGAAATCGGCAAAGACAGCGAGGATCGATTCCATCACGATGGAAAACGTGTAGTTCTTGGAAGCGTTGGCGAGAATGCGGTGGAAATCGATATTTTCCTCGTACGCGGATTTGTCCGCTTGTAGTTTTCTCCGGGCCCGGACGATGTTGTCCCGGAGGTTTTCGATGTCGGTCTGGTCAGCATTGGTCATGGCCAGCATCAACACGGAGCTCTCGATTGCCTTGCGCGCTTCCATGCAGTCGACCAGGGAGATCTTGTGAAGTTTGATGGTATCGAGGAAGAGCCCGGCCATTTTGCTCAGTACGGTGGCCTCGATCACGGCGCCGCCCTTGACACCCGGCCGCACTTTGATGAAGCCGGAAAGCTCAAGCACCCTGAGGGCCTCACGAACGGACTGGCGGCCTACCTGGAACAACTGTGCGAGCGCGTGCTCGGAAGGCAATTGCTGGCCAGGTTGAAGCGTGCCGTTGAAGATAAGCTCCTTCAGCCTGTCCGACACTTCTTCGAATGTCCTCCTGTTCCGTATCGGCCCGAATACGGCTCCGTACTGTTCTTTTTTCATGCATTAGCCTCCACCGGTAGTCTTACCAATCTATGCCCGATCAGGTTCACAGATGCAAGAGCTTTCTCGCGTTTCCTTCGTATATTTTGTATTTCGTCGATGCGGACAACTCCATCCTGTCGATGGCATTGATCGTCTCCCGTATCGCAACATCGCCGTTCTCCACGTCGAAGGGCATGTCTGTCCCGAAAAGTACCCTGTCTTCGCCGAAGAATTTGATCCCGCATTCCATCGCGTAGTTGCTGTTGCCGTTGAGCGCCGAATCCGCATAGAACATTCTCAAATATTCGACCGGATGTTTTTTGAGACCGGGGAAATACTCGGCGTTAATGCGCTGCAGGCCGTTGTTCCAGTGGACAATCGCGCGGTCGGAGAAATAGGGGGCCATACCGCCGAGGTGGTGCGTGATGATCTTGAGATTGGGGAACTTCTCGAAGATACCCGAGAAGACGAACCTTACCATCGCCGCCGTCGTATCGTAAGGCCAGCCGTATATGGAGAAGAGCTGGTTGTACGATCTGTCTTCCGAGGCATAGTCCTTCTGCTCGGAACCCCGCATCGGATGGAGCCAGATCGGCAGGTCGAGTTCCGCCATCAGCTCATAGAGCGGCATGAACTCGTCAGCGCTCGGCGGCTTCCCGGTTATTCTGGTGTAAATCTGGATGCCCTTGAACCCGAGTTCCTTTATTGCCCGCTCAGCCTCCCTGACCGACGCGTCTATATCATTGAGAGGGAGGTTTGCAACAGCAGCGACGAACTTGTCCGGATACTTTGCGACCACCTCCGCCATCTCGTCGTTGCACAAACGGGCTAGGTCCACCGCTTCACCGGGGGACACGATCTCTTCCAGCGGCGGCATGGCCGTGTTGATCACCTGCACAAGGCCCTCGTAACGTTCCAGCTTGGCGATCCTGGCCTCGACATCGGTCAGGATCGGCCGCCTGTCCTGCACGGCCCGCTCCGTTGCG
>MVRP01000149.1 GCA_002067405.1 Syntrophorhabdaceae bacterium PtaU1.Bin034
GTGATGACCAGATCGAAGCGCGCCGGGTCGCGCGAGAACTCTCTCAGGGCCACCTCCGGGTCCGTCTCTGCGCGGACGTCGTAGCCGAGGCGGGAAAGCGATAGCTGCGCCATGGAAGTAACCGCCTCTTCGTCGTCCACGAGGAGTATCGTGCCGCTGCCCGGACGAGGGCCCGCCGTTTTAGCAATAACCTCTTCCCGGGCACGCGCCTGAGCCTTGGGAAGAAAGACCCTGAACGTCGCTCCCTTTCCCTTCGCGCTGCTCACGGTGATCGCCCCTTCATGCGTCTTGACTATTCCGTAGACCACCGAAAGCCCGAGGCCCGTCCCCTGCCCCGATTCCTTCGTGGTGAAAAAGGGCTCAAAGATTTTCTGCCTCACCGTCTCGTCCATCCCCATGCCCGTATCGCTGACGGACAAAACGAGATAGTCACCGGGACGGAGCTCCGGATCGGGAAGCGGACCCTGCGGGTCGATGGTGACGTGCCGGAGACCAATGGTCATCACCCCCCCTCGACCATTGCGTGGCCGGCGTTTGTCGCGAGGTTGAGGAGCACCTGTTGTATCTGCGTGGGATCGGCAACCAGTGTATCCTCCGGGGCGTCCGGATCGAATCGTATCTCGATGGTGGTGGGAAGGGTGCTGCGGAGGAGCTTGGCGGTCTCTTCGATGAGGGGCGTAAGGCGGAAAGGTTTCACGTGCTGCGCCGATTTACGGCTGAAGGCGAGGATCTGTTTGACGAGGTCCCGACCGCGGATCGCCGCAGTGAGCACCTGATTTAGATTGCGGAGCGTGGGGGAATCTTGCGGCATATCGTCGGCCGCGAGTTCCGCATTGCCGAGAATAACGGCAAGGAGGTTATTGAAATCATGAGCGATGCCCCCTGACAATGTCCCCACCGCCTCGAGCCTCTGCGATTCCCTGAGTTGCTCCTCGAGGGTCGCCTCGCGGCTCACGTCCCGGATCAGGCCGACAAAGCTCGTCACGCTTCCGGACGCATTTTTCACGGGTGACACCCGAAGGTCGCATTTGAACTCGTCGCCCCCTTTCCTCCGGAGGACGAAGCGCCCCGACAAGGCCGCGCCACCGGCAACCGCCTCGGAGATGGAGCGCATCGCGGAAGGGTCGGGACTTTCACGCGAGAGGATGTCGATCTTGTTCTCCGCCAGCTCCGTTTTTTCGTACCCCGTTATTCTGGAGAAAGCGGCATTCACGTAGCTGACGGTGCCATCGGGCTCCACCAGAGCGATCCCTTCGTCCGCCGTATCGATTGCGGCCGCCAGCTTCAGGCGGGTCCGCTCCTCCTCCGTCTGTCTGGTGATGTCGCGGGCGATGACGAGAATCGAGGTAACCGTTCCCTTGCCGTCGACTTCCGGCGCCGCTCTCCACGATAAGATTTTTCTTCCTTCCCTCGTGAGGAACTCTAAATCGATCGATGCCACGGTCCTCTCCTGAATACCGTCCTCCTTGCCGACTTCAGCCGTTCGGCCGTCTCTTGCGGGAGCCCGACCTCCCCTATGCTTTTTCCAATGAAGTGAAGCGGACCGATGCCCATAAGCCGCTGGAACTCCCTGTTTGCGAAGGTGCAGCGGAGGGTTTCGTTGAACCGGAGGATGAGGTCGGGGGCATTGTCGGCGAGGGAGCGGTAATCTTTCCAGAGCTTCGCCGATATGTCATCCTGGTTCTTCTCTTTGGTGATATCGCGAAGGTAGACGAGGAGCCGCCCGGACGAAGGATAGGCGCGGGCGTCGAGCCACTTGCGAACGACCGGGGAGAAGGCTTGAAAGGAGACGGATTTGTTCTGTGCGAGGGCCTCGAGGTACTTCTTGCGGAAGACCCCGTCCGATTCCTCCCGTTGGTATGACGGCCAGAGCTTCCTGCCCACGAGTTCTTCCTGTCCCACCCCCAAAAGCTGCGCTGCGGCCCTGTTGCATGTCAGTACGCGCAGGCCGGGGTCGAGGGAGAGGAAGGCGAGGGGCATGTGTTCGATGATTTCCTGGCATTCTTCCCCGGACGCCTTCACCGCATCGAGGGCCTCGACCAGAGCGCTCGTCCGCTCTTCGAGGAGGGCCTTCAACTCGGCGACTCTTTCCCGATCATTCATAATCATTCACAAATTTGGGGGATTATTGTACCGGCTTGGGTCGCTCACCGGACGGTTTTGTCTGGAGTCGCATCTTCCCGGTCGGTACCCTTGATGATCTGCCAACTTTACCTCTGACGAGATTCTTCCGATTTCAAGTTTATCAGACCGGTTCAAGGCTGTAAAGCAGTGATCGTGGCACTAGAGTAGTGTTTCCGGCATGCTTGAGTATTTCCAACAAAGCCTTATATTAAATAGCATCCCCGCAGATAACCATTTTCACGGAAAGAGAACGCGACGGTGAAGATCAATCACGGTACTGATCGTGGCGAAGCCTCTCGGCATCCGGGAGCTTCTGATGAAGCCTGCAACGAAACGAGAGCTGGCTGAATCCATACGCAGAGCGCTTGATGTCGGTAGTCGTCAACTTTCTAAAGGAATTAAGAAAAGGGAGGTACGTGGAGCATGATGCGTAAGAGGATTATCAACCAAAGTTCCATCGGGTCTTTCTCTACCGGGCGACGCTTGCTGGACATAGAGCGCCTCGCACAGGTCGAAATTACCTCCGAGGAGACGGGGCGTCCGATCGAGTCGGCGCTGATACCCGGCGACGGTCAGGGGTGGCAGGCCGGTGAAGCCGGGGAGCAGATGATTCGAGTGCTGTTCGATGAACCCCAGGCACTCAGACGAATTCATCTCGTGTTTCATGAAGACAGCCGTGAGCGCACTCAGGAATTTGTCCTCCGCTGGTCGGAAGATGCCGGGCGTTCTTACCGCGAAATTGTTCGCCAGCAGTACACCTTCAGCCCACCCGGCGCTACTCACGAGGTCGAAGACTACGCGGTCGACCTCAACGGAGTAACGGTACTGGAACTGAAAATTGTACCGGACATAAGCGGGGGAGACGCCCGGGCATCGCTGATTTCGCTACGGCTTGCATAGCGCCCGGGCGACCCGTGTTCGATCGGTAACCAGTTCCGCAATTGCTTTCTCTAGTCATGAAGGGTTTCGGAAGAAGCATCCCTCCGGCGTTCTTTAACCTTTCCCTATCATCTCCAAAGGGAAGCGATTTGCTTAATGTGCACCGGAATGGTATACTGAGTCTTCGGCATATCGACAATCGGCGATAAGTCAGCCACGGCTGGAAACAGCACTCTCTAAACTTGCCCGGTCTTCCGATTGTGCTTTCTGCGGCATGCCGGGCTTCGCAGTCCAAAGGGTACTTCGTGTCGTGCCCTCGGCTATCCCACTGTATTTGCCTTTCCTTAAGATGGGTGTCATCCTGCCCTCCAATGTGTAGTTTCCTGGAACCAGCAGATCGTTTCAAAAGGGATCTTTCGTAACCCCTTTTTAGGAGGCTCATGATAGAGAATGTTCCCACCGAACCCCGAATGGTGGCGGTTCAACTGGGTACCGACGATGGTGCGTACCTTTGTAACGTTAAGGAGTCCGACCTCCCGAAGATTGATGCCGGAGCAAAAGGGACATTTGTCGTTATTCATTGTGCCATCCGGCTTGATGCTATGAACGAGGGATTATACGAACTCCACGAGACAAAAGTGATCGAGACAAGTTCGATCGGCTTCTACCAGTCATTGCAGCGAAAAGCGCGATATATAGTACGGAAGGGCCAACCAACCCTGCATATGAGAAAGAGGAGGAAGGATGAATAAGCGAATACTTTTTGTGGATGGCGACCAAACGATAGCCGGGGCCGTGAACTGTATGCTTGGAGAAATGGGCTATCAGGTCCGGACGGAGACGAGCGGCATGGACGCCCTTGCCATCTTTTCTCATAATCCTGCGAGTTTTGACCTTATCATCACTGATCTCGGCATGCCCGACATCTCGGGCCTGCTTCTCGCGGAGAAGTTTCTCAAAATGCGCGGCGACATTCCGATCCTTCTTCTCACCGGCGAGGATGGCGAAAGACTGTCAAAGGCCCGGGAAACGGGGATACGCTGGTTCGGTGCAAAACCCCTCTCTATGGCCGCTCTCGCCGAGACCGTGAAAAAGGCTTTGGCGGAGGCAGCCTGAGAAATCACAGATGTCCCGTTGAAGGGACGTCGCATGTGGCCGTGTATTCTCCGTGGACAGTGATCGCCCGATGCATGGCTGCACACGTAAGAACCGTCGGGGGCGGTCCGCTTTTTACGGCCACCCGGATGACTTCCCGGAGGGTGGACCACTTGGTCCTCGGTGAAGCGGAAGCCACACAACAGGGCATACGATAGGTCCATTGCTCTAAACAAGGAGGATTCATGCTCATTGGAAAAATCGACGTGAGGGCAAAAGAAAAGATATTGGTGACGATACGTGATGTGAAGAAGACGAGAATGATAGATGTACGGGTCCATCATACGAGTGACGACGGAGAGATGGTAGCAACGCCCGCCGGCATTTCGCTGTCCGAGGGTCAGATAGATCTGGCCGTCGAATTGCTCAAAGAAGCAAAAGCAAGGGTTGGCGAGAAAAAGTGAGACCGGGACGGGAAAGAACCGGCCCGGATGCGGTTCATGATTGACACCGCATTCTAATAAAAAAGGAGAGGTATATGGCGGAAGGGACAGTGAAGTGGTTCAACGAGTCAAAGGGGTTCGGGTTTATCGCTCAGGACGGCGGCGCGGATGTTTTTGTCCATCACAGCGCCATCCAGGGTTCGGGCTTCAAGTCTTTGTCGGAAGGCGACAGGGTTGAGTTCGACATCGTGAAGGGACAAAAAGGACCGGCAGCAGAAAATGTACGGAAGAAGTGATAGGTGACAGGCGCATGATAGAGCACGGGGCCGCGTTACAAGGCGGGATTCCCACAACGCAGAACTTGTCGGGATCCTCACGAAGCTGCTCGACTCGGGCGCCGACTTGAGCTTTTTATTCCTTGACTTTGTCGGGTCCCCGCGGGATAATAAAGCATAAAGTTTACGTTTTTGCCGTACTGAAGGCCGCAAAGACTCTTGAGCTTTGTGGCTTTTTTTATTGCGTTTCGTAACCTTTCATACTGTGAAAGGAGGTACTCTATCATGGCAAGGGGAACAGTAAAATGGTTCAACGAGTCTAAGGGCTTTGGTTTTATCGCCCGAGAAGACGGCGAAGACGTTTTTGTCCACCACACCTCGATCAATGGCAGCGGCTTCAAGTCCCTGTCCGAGGGTCAGATGGTTACCTTTGACGTCGAGAAGACGTCGAAGGGCTTCAGGGCTATAAATGTCGTAACTGCCTAAGCTTTATGGATCGAAGCCCCTCCTCGGGGCCTCGATCCTTTGCATCTCGTCGGCCTCCTTGGGAAGAACCAAACTCACCGAAACAGAAATGACGATCGAGGTGGTTCTGCGAGTCTCGTAGCCGAAAAGGCATTGAAGGCCGCCGCGAAGGAACCCCAACGTTTACATCTAAGCCCTTTAGTTTCAGCACGTCTCACACGGCATCATCTGTCAGGCAACAGAACGGATAAAGAGCAAAGTCGGCAGAGGCCGAGGTTTTATGGAAAACAGGGAAAGAGTCGTTGCATACGTGGGGCGGCTGACTCAAGGCAAATGGGTTGCTGACCGATGTCGGCCCGCCTATTCTCAAGTCTCAGCGTCGATATAGTCGCTTAAAGGAGAAAGCCGATGAGACGACAGGCAAGGATAGTGTCCGACAACTTCATCGAAATCGAGAAGAAATTCCTGATCTCGAACATCGATGCGTCGAAGCTCCCCGATCACCGCGAGACGATAATCGAGCAGACCTTTCTGCGGTCATCAGAGATGAACCTTGACCGACGTATAAGAGCCGAATACTGTCACGGCGACGTACGCTATTATCTCATAGAAAAATATTTGACGTCGCGACCGGCCATCAGTTTCACAAGAAGGGAAGAAATCGGGAAGCGGCATTTCGAGAAGTTGGGAAGCTTCAAGGACCCGGAACGCAAGTCTTTGAGAAAAAGGCGATGGGAATTCGTGTGGAATGATCAACAGTTCAGGATCGACAAGTACGACGGCCCGTTACAGGGTCTCATGATCCTCGAGGCGGTGCTGCGCCACGAGAACGAGGATGCGCGTATACCGGGATTCTGCACGGTCGTGAGAGAAGTAACGGGGGAGAACGAGTATTCCCGGCTCCCCACGGAAGATAGTGAGGTCCGGTCTTCAGGTCCGGCTGCCGGAAGGAAAAAGGCGGCTGCCTTTCATATCGTTGCGTTGGTGGATCTTCTTGGGCAGGGAGGGAAGCTCGGCCGATTTAAAGGAATTCCGCGGACTCGGAATGAAAAAAGGACCTTCACGCGTCTGACGCGGGCGACGTTCGGTACCGTCGAACACTTCAGAGAGCGCATTACGATCCTTAATCAGCCTCTCCCCATGGCGCATGCCGTCCCGGATGCAGTCAAGGAAGAACTCCATCCATCACAGCTCCGGCTTGCTGAGAGGAGTGCCGAATCTGCGATAGGCCTTCAGTTTTTTACCGACCTCGCTCTATTGAAAATCAATCTTGGAGGTCAGAGAAGACATCGCCCGCTTATAGGTCTGTACGGTCTCTTGCGTCAGCTCGGGTTGCTCATGTTGACGGAGCTTGCCGAGGGCGTTCTCTTCAGAGGTGCAATAGAAGCGGGGATCTGCGCGGAACTGAACGGCGGCGATCTCTATGGTCAAGCCATCTCTCGCGCCTATGCGCTTGAGTCCGATGTTGCGGTCTACCCCCGAATTGTCGTGGGGACACACCTTTTGGACTACGTCAGGTCTTTCGAAGAAAAGAGGCTCAGCGAAAACGAGAGGGTGGTCAGTGATTCGTATGCGGGAGTCATCGGTAAGTGCCTGAGACAGGACACGGATGGAGTACTTATCCTTTCCTATCTGGATCCGGTTCTCCGAAAATCCTACTTCGGACATGAAAACGACTTCGCATACGTGGTGAAGAGCGCGTGCAGGGCTATCCGGAGGCATCGGGACGTTCAAAGGGATGAGCAGCTTAACGAGCGCGTTGCCAGGATCGAGGAGTATTTCAGGAGCCAGGGGTGCTGGGCGGAGCGGTAAGGAAGACGCCATCGCCCGGGCAGGCGGGAGAGTGGAAAACAGGGGGTGCTCGACGTCGGGTGTAATAACAAAAAGATCTTATGCTTACAGGAAAAATAACGACAGAAACAGACAAAAACTGCTCACGTCACGATCCGGGACGTCAAAGACGCCAAGATGATCGATTTCAGGCTTCATCACACGATGTTTCACCCATCACCCAACCAAAAGGAACCAAAAAATGAACAACGTCGCAGAATTTATCAAGATCAGACAGGGGATCGAGTCTCTTGCCAAAGAGATCGCCGTTTTGGTGGAAAAGAAAATCGCGCCCGAGTCTCAGCTCAGGCTCGACAAGGCAAATGAACTGCTGGCAAAGCTCACCGCGCTCTCGGACAACGATGTCCAGGAGGTGGCGGTCGGCCGGTTGACGAGACTGCTAAGCAGCCTCGCAAAGAAAGTTGGGACACTGAGCCCAAAGAAACAGGTCGTCAAAAAGCGGCCGGTCTCCTAGAATTTTTTGGGGTCGCCCGAACCGGAATGCTGCTGCAGCTGCCTCTTCATCTGCCTCCTTCTGCATAGCACCGCGAGGAGAGCATTAAGAGGCAGCTAAAAAATAGCGGGTTTCTTTGCACCTAATGTCTAGTCCCATAAGTTCACGATAGTATTTCTCAACTGTGAACCTTTCACCTCCAAGGCGAACACGGCCTGCCCCTCATCGGTTCAGGAGACTGGAACGACGGATGAACATGGTGGTACGGGAAGGCAAAGGCGAGAGCGTCCGGCTCGCGTTCTTCATGTGCGAAGTGTTCCTAAACACTGATTCAGCCCGCTGTCTTTCTTTTAAAAGGGTAGTTCATAGAACACCCATTTGCCACAGGACTTCTGGTGAAGCCTATGGCTTCCCCCGATTGCCCTACCCCGCGTCGCACATCTTATACAAATCGAAGTTTTTTTCTGTCGACCCGTCGGTGTTTCCCTTAGTATTATATTTATAGGAGAGAACGTTTCGTTGACACGTGCCGGTGCGAAACCTACCTTAATACAGTACTTCTTGCGGTTTTCGATGGCGAGCGATTCCCCTGCTGCCTTTGCACGTGCGTTGAATGGTCGCGACCTATATCGGCCTATGGTTTTCTTATGACCCGCAGGTTTCGAATCGGTATCCTCCTTGTTCTCGTCGCATTCCTCAGTTATCTTGCCTACCTCATCATGGCACCGTTTTTTCCATCCCTCATCTGGGCTGCGGTTTTTGCGATCGTTTTCTATCCGGCATACCGCTTCATCCTCCGATACTTAAAGCGCCCGGCTCTGGCTTCCCTGGCAGCGGTTGCCCTTGTTCTCATAGTGCTTTTGGGACCCCTTTCCTACCTTTCGTACCTCCTGATAGGCGAACTGCAGGGTCTCGCGAATACCGGCCTCACCGTCGAGGGCGTGCGGTCGGCATACCAGGATTCGATTATCCACGATCTTGCAAACAGGGTGCTGCCTGTCTTTAATCTCGATGAGCAGCGCATTATCACTTACTTGGTAAACAGCCTTTCGAACTTGTCAAAACATCTGCTGCGCCTGGCTCCCGGCGGGCTGGGTAATGTCGCAGGTGCTTTTGTCACTTTCTTTATCATGACCTTCGTCCTCTTCTTCTTTTTCAAGGACGGCAGTGCCTACGTGACCAGGATTCTTGAACTCTTGCCCTTTTCAGAGCAGAACAAGCAAAACCTGTCAAAACAGACAAAGGACGTGATCGTTTCGACTATTTATGGGGGTGTTGCCGTGGCGGTGGCCCAAGGGATAGTGGGGGCCATAGGATTTATTTCAGTCGGGATTTCTTCACCGGCCCTCTGGGGTTTGGCCACCGCAATCACGTCTTTTATTCCCTTTGTCGGCTCCCACATCGTCTGGGTACCCATAGCCCTCTATCTTCTAGTCACGGGGCACATACTGAAGGCGATTATCCTGGCGGCCTTCGGCATTATAGGCATCGGCATGGTGGATAATGTGGTTCGTCCTCTTTTTATCAGGGGGCGGGCAAGATTATCTTTTCTCCTCACCTTCTTTGCCGTGCTTGGGGGCATTCAGGCGTTCGGCCTTATCGGCATTATTGTCGGACCTCTCATCATGGCTCTCTACATCTCTCTCATTGACATTGCGAAGGACTTCGAAGACGAGCGGTCCGTTACGGTCACGGAACCACCGCCCGCACGCGCCAAGCTCCGAGATAAAAAGCAGGGAAACTCGACAACTGATCAGGGGTGAGCAAGGGCATCGTCGACCTTTCTATTTCCCGCAGCCACGGTAATGCTCTGTCAGCTCCACGAGATAGCCCGATTCTATGACAGCATTGATCACTTTATGGAGGCTGTGCAATAAAAAAGAAAGAGCAAGGCTTCTTGCGAACAACAATAATAAGGCTTATATTGATTTGCAAATACTGGAATAGGTCGAGACGATAATCCGGATTTGTCTCCTCATCTCAAATCCCCTTTATTATCACTATCTATAGTGTATGTCCGTTAATGGAGCCCATGAACAGGTTTTCGGGCCCCCAGAGACAGTGGCCACAACGCTTTAAAAGCTTGGGAAGGAGCAACTTCATAAAGAATGTGTGAATTAGGCGATTGATGCAAGACGGCCGGAAGATCTTGCGTTACACGGCACCGGGTATCATATTGTAGATTCCTAAAACAGGGAAAGGAGTGCGAAGCAATGAAAGTCAGACCATTACAGGACAGAATAATTATCAAGAGGCTCGAGGAGCAGGAGAAAACAAAAGGAGGGATCATCATTCCGGATGCCGCCAGGGAAAAACCCCAGGAAGGCCGCGTCGTCGCCGTCGGCATTGGCAGGATGACGGACAAGGGACAGAGGGTGCCGCCCGAAGTAAAGGCGGGCGATAAGATCCTTTTCGGCAAATATTCCGGTACAGATATCAAGATTGACGGCGAAGAACACCTGATCCTCAAGGAAGAGGATATTCTTGCCATAATCGAAGACTAGGAAAGGAGAGATACCATGGCCAAAGATATTCTATATGACCAGAAAGCACGAGAATCACTGTTAAAAGGGATAAACGCCCTTGCCGACGCGGTAAGGGTCACATTGGGACCAAGGGGAAGAAACGTCATACTGGACAAGACATTCGGATCTCCGACCATCACCAAAGACGGTGTCACGGT
>MVRP01000150.1 GCA_002067405.1 Syntrophorhabdaceae bacterium PtaU1.Bin034
CGATACGCCCTGCTCCATGGAGATCGTGGAGTTCGTTGATGTGATACCGAAGGGGTTGTGATGGAGGGGGTGAGGCAAACCCAAAGACAGGTTGGAGGTGCGGAATGAGCAGCGTTATTATCGGCATATCAGGGGCCACAGGTGTTATTTACGGCGTTAGGGCCCTGGAAGTATTTGCTTCCGCGGGAGTTACCACACATCTCGTCATCACGCATTCGGCAGTGAAAAACCTCCTCATCGAAACGGACTATACCGTTAACAACCTCCAATCACTGGCCTCTGCGGTATATGATGTGGATGACGTAGGGGCAGCCATAGCGAGCGGCTCCTTCCAGGTGGACGGAATGGCGGTCATGCCCTGCTCCATCAAGACCCTCTCGGGTATTGCCAACTCCTTCAATTACAATCTCCTTATAAGAGCCGCGGACGTCACACTGAAAGAGCGGAGACGGCTTGTCTTGCTGGTCCGAGAAACACCCCTTCACTCAGGCCACCTCGATCTCATGACTCGTGTCACCCACATGGGCGGTGTGATCATGCCTCCGGTTCCGGCTTTTTACCACAAACCGAAGACCATCGACGACCTTATCGATCAGACGGTGGGTAAAGTCCTCGACCTTTTCTCCATCGACGGGCATCTGTTCAAGAGGTGGGGGGCGAGGGATGAGATGAAGGTGGTTCAGAGTAATCAACGACCGGGATAGAGGGGTAGCGCGAAAGCCCCCTTGAGATGTTTGAGGAAGTCTAGTAGAGTCATAATCAATAGAAAACGCGGCTTATGAAATCGAAAGCAAGCGGCGAACCAGAAACGGAAACGAACGGAGACCGGCTTGTCTAACGTGCTGATATACGGTAACGAACTGGCAAACGCCGAGTATTTTCCGTCTCATCCTTACAAGCCGGTGAGGGCCAGGCTTTTCATGGAGCTTTTAAACCGGTACTATAATCTCCTCGACGGCCGCTTCAGGATAAGGAGGCCGGAGCCCATCGATGAAGAGTTGCTTTATCTTTTTCATGACCGAACATACATCGATTTGTTAAAGAGGGCAGATAGGGGGGAATTCAACATAGAGATGTTGGGTGCAGGATTGGGTACGGATGACAACCCCGTCTTCAAAGGGATGTTCGATCTTGCTCTTACCATTGCCGGAGGCACTCACGAAGGGGCCATGCTGCTTTTTAATGGAGAAGCCGAAATAGTCTTCGATCCGATCAGTGGTTTTCACCATGCAGGAAGGAGCCACGCATCAGGGTTCAGCTATGTGAACGATATTGCTATCGCAATTACCGATCTGATAAAAAAGGAGCAGCGAATAGCCTACATAGATATAGACGTTCATCATGGTGATGGCGTACAGGAAGGATTCTATAACACCGATCGCGTTCTGACAATTTCACTTCATGAGTGCGGCGCCACCCTTTTCCCCGGAACAGGCTCGGAAACGGAGATCGGCGCCGGTGCGGGAACGGGTTTCAACGTGAATATTCCATTGAGAGCAGGGACTGACGATGAAGTATACCTTGCCACTTTTGAAGCGATAGTCCCTCCGTTGATCGAACGATACCGACCCGACGTTGTGTTCGCTCAGATAGGGGGCGACAGCCATCGTGAAGATCATTTTGCCCACCTCAACATAACGGGCAACGGCTATAAACAGGTGATCAGAGAGATCAGAGCGCTTTCTCCAAAGATCATGGCCCTGGGTGGAGGAGGCTACAATATCTTTAAAACATCCGCGCTCTGGGCGCTTGCCTGGTCCGTGCTGACCGGGTCGGAGCCTGAGGACAAATTCTCGGACCTTGTCGGAGGTATGATGTACCGATCCGACGCAGATGCCGGAAGCCTTGAAGACCCTCCTTTTATTCTTCAAGGCTGGGAAAAGGACCTGTGCGTCACCCACGCAGAGAGCGTTATCCGTTACATAAGAGAGAATGTATTCCCGATCCACAGACTTGGTTGACCGGCCGTATAAATGCACGGCACAGGCCTCACCTCTCCGAATATGCCGGTCCACGTTTCATCTCACGTCAGCAGCTCAGCGGCAGGCCGCTTTCGCTGAAGGCACCTTCTCGTTTTTGTTCCTGCATCGAGCACGCCTTTTTCTATGGTTGTTTATTTACTTCCTTGCAAGAATTGTCACTCATCTCATTGCACTCTCGTCTATTTGTGATCAGCGCTAAAGCCTGAACCATCTTGGTTCATGGAAGCGCTCGGTACAACGCAAAATCTTGTTCTCGTAGTTAATCACGAACTCCTCCAGCAACCTGTCATTGACACGCCTGTACTCCTGACTGTTCAGCATCCGCCCGACATCGACCGCGTCATTAAAAGTGAGTTCGCCTATGATTTCCTTCGTTCCTCCCAGTACCACGTTCCATCCGCCGGTCACTTCCACATAGTCAAGGTTTTGCAGGGCAGGAATGTACTCATTGACAATGAAATCGGCATACTCTTTCTTTATGCCCGGTCGCAGGTCGTAGTGCTGCTGGAACTTCCACACGCCTTTCTGTATGACATACTCAACGTACTTCGCTTTTCCCGCCGGTTCCAGTACTGCAGTCTGGTAATTACAGATCAGGGGTTTCAACTGAAGAAGAAGGTGCCTGAACTCTTTCTTCCTGATTGAGTCCCAAATCCTGTCACTACTTTCTGCCCGGTGAACGCCCACGATCCTTGGGCCTGATCCCACTTCCACATAGTACCCGCCGACCGCAGGAAAACCTATGGCTTCCATAGCGGGCAGAAATGTTCCTGCAATAAATTCGGCATAGGCAGTCTCCATTCCCTGAATAATGTCATATGATTGAGTAAAAAGACTGGACACGTAAAACCTCCTTTTTTGCCTATTCGTTGAGTGAGGCAAAGATAACTCGCGGAGAGGAAAAACACTCACGCCTGCCTTAGAAAAAATATTTTACCTCTAATTATGGTTGCAATTCTATACTTAAGCCCGACGCTATCCGATTAAGGGCAGCAAACCCACAATCAAACACTTACTATCATAGAGGAATTTTATGGAGGATAATCTTGTCAAAGGAATAGGGGACCAATCTCAATCACAAAGGATCTAAACGTTACGCCCCCTCGGTCTTACCTCGCATATGATGTACTTCTTCAGAGGAACGATCTTCGAGCCTAAGAAGCTATCGCTAAAGAAAGCAGTGGAAGATATATTCGGAATGGCAGCGAGCGTGAGGATTCTGGCGGAAGCGGAGATATACAGAGGCAAAATCTGTGCTGCCCTTGACCGGCAACACCCGCGCGATCTCTTTGATGTCAAGCTCCTTCTGGAAAATGAAGGGATAACAGAAGCGATAAGAAAATCATTCGTCATCCACCTTGTCAGTCACGACAGGCCCATAGCCGAGTTGCTCAATCCGAACTTAATGGATCTTGAGAAGACATTCAATGCTGATTTCGAAGGGATGACGGTGCTAAAGGTCTCTCGGGAGGAACTGGAAGACGCGCGGGATAATCTTGTGAAGACCATCAGGGAGGGTCTCACTGACACGGAGCGTCAATTCATTCTCTCGATAAAGAAGGGCGATCCGGACTGGACGCTAATCGGACTGGAAGGTGTCGACCGCCTGTCGGCCATCCAGTGAAACTCCTCAATATCAAAAAGATGGATGAAGCGAAACATAGGCAGGCGCTTAGGAAACTTGAGGTTTGCCTTGGTTGCTGATCGTCGCAGCGGTAGTGACCCGACAGCTTGCTTCTCGTTGACTTCTGATCTCGATGATCCTCACTGTTGGCAGTCGCTTGAATGCCCGCATGGACGGACATCCCCGGGCATTGGTCGGCGCAAAGGGAGTTGACCTTCCAGGTCGCTCTGTCTGGTCTTTTTTGGTGGTCAGCCCGCAAACACTTTCAATAATCGTCAGGAAAAGACAATCGGACCGGTCCCTGCCTTGCACCTAACCATCAGAGTGCTAAGACAAACACAGAAAATCAACAATTGTCACATGAAAGCGGGAATCCAAGACTTGCCGCCACAGTAACAAGCGGCTATGCTACATACGGAATGGTCATGCTGCCGTCCATCAGTACAAGCGCTTTCGCATCTTTACCTTTTTCTTTTCGAGCCGCATCCAATGCTGCCTGCAGAGAAGAAAAGGGGCGGATAAATATCCTTTCGAGCAGTTCGGGTTCGAGATCGGTTACAGCCCAGATCTGAGCCCACATGCCTACTTCGGCCATTTTCGCTGCCTTGTGATAGCCCAGGACATATTTATGCTCGATTCGATCCAGCGCGTCTTTTTGCGAGCGGGCTGAACTCAACAGATTTACGAATGACTCTTCACCTATGCCCATGCGGCATTTGGCAATCAGTATCAGTATGCCGCCTTCCTTGAGGGCAAGCTTGGCGTTGTCGATCCCCTTCTGGGCCTGGTAAAGGTCGATGTCAGCGGGGAATTTTACTACTGAAACGACAATATCCGCTTTCTCAGGAATCCTGGCCACGAAGACCTCTTGGGCCCTGTCGACCGCCTGCTCCATTGACTGGTAAATGTCGCCAGCCACAGCCGCATATATGCGGTGATTTTTGTCAAGAACGGTGTTGATGCAAAAGATCTCCTTTTTTACCGTCTTAAGTGCGTCGATCATGTCCTCGTGAACAGGGTTGCCGTCCAGCTTCAATGCGCAGGCCTCTGGTTTTAAAGCCAGCTTGTGGTTCTGTTCTATAGTTTCAAACGCCGCAATACCGGGCAGGAACGACTTTCGCCCACCCGTGTAACCGGCAAAATAGTGCGGTTCGACCGAACTGATGATCACTATTTTATGGGCCTCTATACCCATGCGGTTGATACGCATTTCCGTGCCGTTTTTTGACTTGCCCAACAGCACCATGTCCTTGCTCTTTCGGGCATCGTGGGCAAAGATACAATCTTTATATCTGGAGTAGTGTTTTTCAGAAAAAATTTGCAGGTATTCCTCTCCGGTCGGGGCACGGTGCATGCCTGTAGCAATTAGAAAACTTACCTGATGTCCTTCGATATCTTTTTCGATGATATCCAATACGCGTGCTGTTGGAGTAGGACGTGTCGCGTCGTTGACGAGGAACAAGACATCCCGGGCATCCTTTAAGAAACCCTTGAGGCTCTTGGACCCGACCGGATTCGCCAGTGCCTGTCGAATCACTTCGGTTTCGTCGCCGATTTCAACCTCGTTAGGAGAGATGATCCCGGCCAGGCATTGTTCGTCAATGTCCGCCTCAAGCTGCTCGTCTTTGCAGTAAGGAACACGCAAAATCACTGTTTACTCCTTTGTGAACAATGGGCCGAGGACTCTAATTCCTTCCATAAAGCCTTTTGCAGTATCCGTAAATATCTTCGGATTCCCCTGGGGCACTTCGGCCACGTGAATGATCAAATTATTGTGCGTCGGCCTCAGCCGACGATGTTTCCACAAATGTCAACATCTCATCGTAAGAGCGTCCCCAAAGGGGGTTCCCGGAGCCTCCTCCGCAGACGCAGAATCTAAAGATCGAGGATCTTCATCTCGTAGATCTCGTCCATCTGCAGGCAGCGATCGATGGCCTCCTGCGGGACGTCGTTGTCCAGCCCCAGGATCATGATCGAGTCGCGGGAGACGTTGTCTTGGCCGCTGGTCGTGACCATGCGCGATATGTTCACGTTGTAGTCGCCCATGATGGTGCCCACTCTCCCGATGACGCCGGGCACGTTCTTGTGCGGCACGTAGGCCAGCTTGCCCACCGGAACGAAGGTGATGAGGGATTCCCCTATCTGGAGTATGCGGGGATGCTTGCGCTCGAGCACTGTACCGGCGACGGAGAACTCGGTGCCGTCGCCTTCGGTGACGATCATGCGGATGAGGTTGCGGTAGTCTCCACTTTCCAGAGAGATCGTCTCCTTGACCTCCACGCCGATCTGCTCGGCCAGCAATGCGGCGTTGACGAAGTTGACGTTGCCGAAAGCCATGCTTCCCTCGAGGACCCCCTTGAGGGCGGCCAGCGACAGGATCTTGGCGTCGGCAGGTTCATCGATCTCCCTGCCGGCGAAGACGATCTCTATCCGCTTCACACTTTTCCGGCGTATCTGCCGGTAGAGGATGCCCATCTGTTCCGCGAGGCGGATGAAGGTCTGCAGCTTGGTGTAGGTCTCGTCCGACAGGGCGGGTATATTGACGGCGTTCTTGACGAGCCGCCCCTGCAGGCCGGCGATCACTTCGGCCGCGACTTCTTCGCCCACCCGTTTCGACGCCTCGAACGTGGAGGCTCCCAAGTGCGGGGTGCCTACCACGGTGTCGATCTCGTAGAGGGGATGGGAGTCCTGAGGCTCGTGCAGCCAGGTGTCGATGCCCAGGGAGGCAATATGGCCGGATTTCAGCCCACGATACAGCGCATCCTCGTTGTAGAGGCCCCCGCGGGCGCAGTTGACCAGACGCACGCCCGGCCTCATGAGCGCTATCTGTTCGTCGCTGATCATGTTCATGGTCTCTTTTGTGCGAGGCGTATGGATGGTGATGAAGTCGGCCTCACGCAGCAGCTCTTCGAGCGTGTTCTTCTTCTCCACGTTCAGATTCGAGAAGCGGGAATCGGGGATGTAGGGGTCGTAGGCGATGAGGCGCATGGCGAATCCCCGCGCCCGCTGCGACACCAACCCGCCGATCCTCCCCAGCCCGATGATGCCCAGGGTCTTGCCGTACAGCTCGCTGCCCTCGAACTGCTTGCGCCCCCACTTGCCGCTCTTGATGAAACGGTCGGCCCAAACGATGTTGCGGCTGCTCGCAAGGAGCAGACCCATCGTCTGTTCGGCCGCCGACACGATGTTGCTCTCCGGCGTGTTGCAGATGATGACGCCCTTCTGGGTGGCGTAAGCGATATCGATGTTGTCGAGGCCGGAGCCCGCCCGCCCGACGACACGGAGGTTAACCGCGGCGTCGAGCAGTTCCTTGTCGACGATCGTCTCGCTGCGCACGATCAGGCCGTTGTACTGGGGGATGATGGCGAGGATCTCCTCGCGGCTCAGCTGGTATTTCACATCAACGTCACAGGCCCTCGCCAACAGCTCGATGACTTCCTCGAGCATCAGCTCGGCCACAAGTACCTTGACACCTTCAAGACGTTCCAAGAGTCCTCCATGATCTCGGGCGTAGCACACCCTGTCGCGCCAGACGACGACAGATATCTAGGCTAACACACGGTCGGGGTCTGATAAAAATCTGCTAAGAACTCGTTTTTTAGCAGGAATGATTTTATCATCGTATTCCGTAATTGTCTATCCGAAAGGCTGCTCCATCAGCTCACATCAAGCCCTCAATGAGCAAGGAAAGGTAACTGTTATGATAGCGCCTCTATGGAGAGCTTCATCTGAATCCCAATTGCCATTCGTAGCTAACAAAGTTTTTGGTGATCTTGGAATGTGGCTTTCAGGAAGCAAAGCGATTCGCCTGCTTATCCTCGTTCCTTTGCTACTACAATGAGAGATTTGCTTTTGATCACCCGGGTTTGCTTTCACCCGTTACCGGTTAAACGAGAGAGGATTCCCCATTCTAACGATCACCTCATCCAGCGAACCGCTGAAGGGGCCGGCCGATTCCATCTTAATGGATGTGAGTGTTGCGGCAAACTGAAGCGAATCTTCAACAGAATGGTCCAGTCTGGCTGCCAGGAGCCTATAACAGTGTCGCCGCGCCCCATCCGGCCGCGCGTTCGCCTGTTGGTAAATTTCGCAAAGGTCGTTTTTCCCTTGCTCCGGGCAAACGCTCCCTCTGAAGAGGTTATTATAATCTCGCGACCTCCCCAGTCTTCCAGCACGTCCGCCTGGTCCGCCATGTGCGCGCTTCCCGTCAACGTTTGGGCCTCCACCGCATCGAGCTTGACGAAATCAGCAGTACTCAGGATCTCTTTTTTCTCCGCCACATCTTTCGGCTGGATGGCGCCTGTCTCATGCTCCGCCTGGAGCACGAAACCCTGCATGTCGACTGACACGCGAAATCCGCGCGCCTTCAGCACCCGCTTTAACTCCATCTGCAAACCGGGGGTACCCATACAGCAGAGATGAATCAGGCATGGTTCAAAAGGGGGTATGTCACCGATAGCGAGATCGTCACCACTCCTTATCAAGAATGGCTGCCTTTGATCAACATCGGCGGTGGGGAAAACGACACGGTATTCGGCGATCTCCCCAGGCCGCACGAACACGTCTACACCGGCTCTTTTCAGTTGTTCCATATGAGACCGCGGGAAAGAGCCATCAGAAAGGCAGCATGATCAGGGAGTGATGCGGGAAGGAGTATCATTCACAAGCATGAATCTAAAGGCCGAGAAATCTTCCGTTCGTCTACAAGGGGTAGATTCGAAAATGGTGAAGCGTTTCCTCCTCGCTCCACTGGGGCAGCAGGGGCGCCGGACCCTGTATTTTCACGAGTGGCGAGGTACGTTTTGCCAGCTTGTTGATCTTCGCCCAAAGCGTAGTATCTCCCCAGTATACCGGATGCGTGTCGTGCCTGGCGACGAAGCTGAAGATTTCTGATGGTGTGCGGCAACCGGAACGCAGAGCTTCCAGGGTTAGTTGTTCGAGGCGTCCCAATCGGTTCATCTCATCCGGCAGCTCCTGTAGCCAACGGGTGACAGCAGCGCAGACCCAGGGCAAGGGAGCCTTTTCCCAGTGTGCCAATTCCGTAAATGCCTTCCTATCCTGCAGGGCAAAGGCAGTGTCTACATGTTCGGCAAACAGGAACTGCTCCCTGGTTATGGGTTGCCGTTTATCATAAAGCGATGCCAGTTGGGAAGGAAAAAGCTGCCCCAAACCGTCGAAGGGTTGATCCCGGGAAAGGTATCAACACAGATCAGCTCTGCCTTGTTGATTGCCTTGACCTTTATGCAGGCAAGAATGTGAGCAAGCATCGACTGATCAAAAAGACATGCGTCAAACCAGAGAATGAGGGAATCATAATCCCCTGCCTTCTCCAGTTTCGTGTACTGCACCCTCAGGGTCTCGAGGATTATTTGCCTCGTCAATCCTCCGCCGGTAGTGTCCTCGAGGAATTCAGCCCGGGCGTGCAACGTGTCCTCTTCCGGCCATCCGGGGTTTCTCGGTCCCTCATAAAGAATGTCATGCCAGACAAATACCTCCCCCGGAATTCCGCTTCTTCTCAGTATGTCTCCCGCAATATCACCGCTCGTAATATGCAGGTTCATTGACGTCCTTTTTTCACGATACCGACCATTCTTCGCTCATCGTCTCTCGCGCTTGGTTCAGAATAAAGATACCACGTACGTCAACACTGCTGCAATCGCGGTCATTGGCATCATCATGGCTGGTTTGCGTCCATGTCAGGGGGAGAGATTTCGAATGCCGCTCGTAACGTGGATCATTTTCCGTCAGGGTCAACGAGTACAAGGAAGCCACTGTCACGGGCAAATTAGCTCGACAGTGGGGAAATAGGTTCTATACCTCACAGCATCCCTTGTCAGTAGCTTCATCTTTGCAACGGCAGCATGGGCACCGATAAAGAAGTCCGGAAGGGGAGACGTCTTTCCGCCTTTAGCTTTCCTGTATGTGACGAAGCATTTTCCAGCCAGAAATGCTGCCTCCCA
The DNA here is from genome assembly GCA_002067405.1 of Syntrophorhabdaceae bacterium PtaU1.Bin034. The sequence goes on from MVRP01000150.1 coordinate 9,567, forward strand.
GGGAATCGGGTCACGGCGGAACAGATGGGGGTCAAGAACATCTTCCAAATCCTCGATTTCCTCAAAGCCAACTGACACTTCCGCGTAGATAATGGGGTTGATAACGAGAAGAGCAGTGGAACTGCACTGCGTGACAGACTGGCTCGACCAGGAGAACCATTCAGGGTCAGCAGTGACGATGTCGAGAATAACGTTGCTGTCGACGAGAACGTCCATCTTATCCTCGACGGGTCAGCTTCATGATTTCGTCCGTGCTCATTTTCACGGTAGCCCTTCCTTTCATCCGCGCCACAAGCCTCTCCTTGGGCTCCACATTTTTTGTCCTCAGAATACAGGCCTTCCCGTCTGATGTCATTTGAAACTCAACCTCCGTATAAGGCAGAAGTCCCGTCTTTTCCCTTATTTCTTGAGGAATAGTTATCTGGCCTTTTGAGGTGATCCTCATGGTACGCCTCCCACTCTTACTATTACTGGTAAGAATATTACAGACCGACATCTTTGTCAATCAAGGATTGCCTTTTGAATCAAGGCAGGAACCGGTCAGCGGATCGGCTAACGACTACAGGAAGCTATCAGCGGAGTTTAAGGGTTGTCACTTCGCCTGTCAGGCAGCCAGAGCTACAAGAGGTAAATCATGTCGTCCAAGCG
>MVRP01000151.1 GCA_002067405.1 Syntrophorhabdaceae bacterium PtaU1.Bin034
CTATACAACAAGGGAACAAGCTATCAGGGAGATCGCCGAATACATAGAAGTCTTCTACAACCGGGAGCGACGCCAGAAACGGCTGGGGTATTTATCCCCTGCGGCATACGAGAGAAAGTTCTATGCCCAGAGGGCAGCGGCATGAGGGGTATGGTGTCCACTATTGACATCGGGGGTCAGTCTATCGTTTGCCCGCATCCTACTGATCCGCTCCGATTATCTCTTTCTGGATGAGGTGACGTCTTCATTGGATGAGACAACCGAAGCGACACTTTACGGGCTATTGATCGAGCGGATGCCCGACGTGACCGTTGTAAGCATCGCGCACAGGCCGAGTCTTGCGCCGCTTCACAATAGAAGCGGCGTTTTTGTCCCGAGTCCGAGAGGGGGATATACGGTAGTGTTCCAGGAATGAGCTGTATGCGACCGAGTCCTCACATGGATGGGAGAATACATCGATGATCAACGGCCGCTATCTGGGAGCAGCAGCTTTATCCCTGATTTCCCACGGGGTGTTCTTTCTTCTGCTGTCGTTTACTGGATGGTTCTGTATGCCCCCTTCGCCTGTTTCTCCGCCCATAGAGGTTGAGATCGAGCCCTCGAAGCTTGTCAGCATGGGAAGCGGAAAGCTCACCCTCACTCCGGGTTCTGCGCCTCCTTCCGGACCGAAAAGAGCGGCAAGGCCAAGAGTAAGGATGGCGGCGGTCACCCCCGACCAGAAGCCCACCGCGTTGGACCCTGCCCCGGCAAAGGCTCCTACAAGTATCGATGATCCTCTCCCCCTCTCCCCGGGGAAGCACATGAGACCTCCATCGCCATACCGCACGCAGGGGACAGGGTCTCCGAGGGTGGTGGTACCGGCACCGGTGCCGGCGGAGGTGTCTCCAGCGGGGGAGGAAAAGCCGGCATCGGGAGCGGCGCAACAGGTACCGGCGCAGGAGAAGGGGAAGGAAGCGGGGAGGGTGGAGGGGGCTACGGGGCTTCCGGCTACCATCTCGGTGCCCTTCCGGGATACCCCGCATCTGCGAAAAAGGAAGGCCGCGAAGGGGCAGTGACGGTCCGGGTGCTCGTGGGTGCGGAGGGGAAGCCCATCTCCGTGACCGTGAGGGTGTCGAGCGGTCACGACGACTTCGACGCCGCCGCGGTCGCTGCGGTGAAGAAATGGCTCTTCTTCCCGGCCAGGAGAGGCAAAGAACCCGTCGCGAGCTTTCACGACGTAAAGATACGATTCCGCCTCGATGAGACGCGCTAAAGGAGGTACACCATGTTCTACACGCTCGTGAAAGGAGGGTGGATGATGATCCCCATCGTCCGTCACGGCCGAAAGGACGAAGCCCTCGCTGTTGCGGAGGAGAGGTCGTTACCCGTCATGCGTGTGCTGTCAGCGGGTCTCACCCATTCATCCGAGCCGTCGGGTGCCATGGAAACGGCCGGGGTCTCCGAAGTCTCCCTCATGAGAAGGGGACTTTCAGCCCTCGATACGATCGTCGCCCTCTCTCCTCTTCTTGGCCTCCTGGGCACGATCATCGGTATGATCAATTCCTTCAACGTCATGGCTGCCTCAGGCCTCGGGCAGCCCCATGCGGTGACCGGCGGGGTGGCGGAGGCGCTTGTGTGCACCGCCGCGGGGATCGCCGTCGCGGGGATCACCCTCATTCCCTATAACTATTTCCTCTCCCGCATGGAACGGGAGGCGGAAGAGATCGAAGCGTATGCGACCCGGCTCGAGATGGCGCTGCCTAAGGAGTGAGTTGTGAGACTGCCAAAGACCGCACGAAAGAAGGCCCGTATCGAGATCATCCCCATGATCGATACCATGTTCTTTCTCCTTGTCTTCTTCATGGTGGCTACCCTTTCCATGACCGTCCAGAAGGGCATCCCCGTCAACCTCCCTCCATGCGGCGAGTGCCCGGGACGAGATCAAGCAGGTCGTCGCCCTCACCCTTACCAAAGAAGGGAAGCTCCATCTCGATAAGGAAGAAGTGGCCTCGGTCGCCGATATCTCTGCCCGGCTCGTCGCTCTATCCAGGGCGGGGACAGATGTCTCTGCCGTGATCTACGCCGACAAGGCAGTCGAGCATGGGAAGGTGATCGAACTGATGGGGGGAGTGAGGACTGCGGGGGTGGTGAGGATCGCAGTGGCGGTGAGGCCGACTGAACCCCTGAGGTGAAGGCACATGTCGCACGTGGCGCCGGGGGAATGCTGCCGGCTAAGCTAAGGGTACCGCGAACATTGGTGCGCGAACTAAGGCTTTATCAACTTCTTGTCGATGATGTATTCCCGGTACAATATGATGTTATCCCAAACAATTGGGCTCACGTGCTTCGAGTACTCTTAAGTCTATGCCGGCTTCCTCGGGTTTGTGTTTGCTTATCACCCTGCGGCAATTTGGAAATCAGGCAGTTCCAATTCTCGAAAATAGTTCTTGAAATCGTATTCTCATTCGGCTACCATTTTAATGAGTTTTAAGAAAAGGAGCGTGCCATGATAACACTGGACCGGATTACCCAGGAACCGGATGTGATGGGCGGGAGAGCCTGCATACGTGGGATGCGGGTCACCGTTGGTATGATCGTGGGCCAGATCGGCGCAGGCCATACCATAGACGAGATATTGGCTGACTACCCTTATCTGGAACGGGAGGACGTTTTGCAGGCTGTACGTTACGCCGCCTGGCGAGCAGAAGAGCGTGAGATTCTCTTGGCGAACGCATGAAGCTTCTTGTCGATATGAATCTGTCACCCCGATGGATTGACCTGCTCACCAAGAGTGGCTTTGAAGCAGCTCACTGGTCGGCAATTGGTCGAATGAATGCACCTGATTCTGAGATTATGGCTTGGGCTGCAACAAATGGTTATGTCGTTCTCACCCATGATCTTGATTTCAGCGCCATACTCGCTGCTACTCAAGGCGTATCCCCTAGTGTAGTGCAGATCCGGGCGGAAGATGTCAGTCCCGATGCAATTGGCAGCAAGATCGTCTTGGCCCTGCATCAAATGGAATTGGAATTGGAGGCTGGCGCCCTCCTGTCGATTGACGCCAAGACCGCCCGCTTAAAGCTCTTGCCATTACTTAAACGGAAAGAAAGTCAATAAGGATTAGAGAATGGTGATCGGTTATGCCCGTGTCTCAAACCGGGACCAGAATCTTGATTTGCAAAGAGAGGCCCTCATCAAAGCAGGCTGCCAGAAGATATTCGAGGATAGAATAAGCGGCACTCGCGCGGAGAGACCGGGCCTCATGAAGACCCTCGAAATGCTCCGCGAAGGAGATACTCTCGTGGTCTGGAAGCTTGACCGATTGGGTCGAAGCGTTAAGCACCTTGTAGATTTCACCAGCGATCTTTCCCGGCAGGGAATCAACTTTAAAAGCCTTGCCGATTCGATTGATACCAGTGCGCCATCGGGAAGATTTTTCTTTCATGTCATGGCCAGCCTCGCTGAGATGGAGCGGGAACTCATCATCGAGCGTACCCGGGCAGGTTTGGAAGCCGCCAAGAAGTTAGGCCGTCGTGGAGGACGCAAACGGCAGATGACCGAGAGCAAGATCGCGTCGGCAAAAAAGCTACTGGCCGAAGGTATGACGCCAAGAGATGTTGCACAGAATCTCGGTGTCTCTATACCAACGCTCTACCGCTGGCTACCGGCAAGCGAGATGACCACGACTCCTTAGCGTGAATTTTCCCACCAATGTTCGTGATACCCTTCTCAGGGCTCCTGGACGAAGTGATATTCGACACCCCCACGACGCCCTTCACCGCTATGAGCGTGGAGATATGATGCCCGGAGACGAGGTTCTCATATCGATCGCCGATGTCTTGGACAAGCCTCTGGACTTCTTCTTTCGTCCATTCACCGTAGAACTTCATGATGTCGAGTTTCGAAAGAAAGCAAGGCTGTCCGCCAAGTTCGAAGAATCGATAAGGCAACAGGCTCTCGACTTCTTTGAACGATATCTCGAAATCGAACAGATACTAGGGTTGACCGGAGTGTTTGAAAGTCCTTTGGGAGGTTTGGAGGTGATGAGCCCCGAACAGGCTGAGGACGCAGCTGAAATCCTTCGAGAAAAATGGAATCTGGGAAGTGATCCTCTACCCAATGTTCTGCAAATGCTCGAGACCAATGGTATCAAAACCCTTACCGTCGATGCACCCGAGAGTTTTGACGGTTTCTCGGGCTGGGCCGATAGCCACCCCGTCATAGTCGTTGCGGCATGGCTGAACGGCGATCTGCCTCGCAAACGGTTTACGGCGATGCATGAAGTCGCTCACCTATTGGTTCACCCAACGTGCAGCCTGTCCAGGGATCAGGAGAGGTCCTGCAATCGCTTTGCTGGGGCCGTCCTTATGCCGCGGGTGCCCTTCGAGTCCGAATGGGGAGGGTACAGGCATCGCATCGCTTTGGAGGAGTTGATAGATTTCAAACGCCGATGGGGTGTGTCTATTGCAGCCATGGTCCACCGGGCGTGCGACCTCGAACTCATTGAGGAGTCGTTGTATCATCGCTTTTTCAAGGCTTACAACGCGGCTGGCTGGCGACGCCTCGGGGAACCCGGCGATTACCAGGGCTCGGAGGTATCGAGCCGGTTCGAACAGCTTGTGCTGCGTGCCGCTGTCGAGAATACAATCAGCGAAAGTAAAGCGGCTGGGCTTCTCGACGAACCGTTGACGGAATTCAAACACAGACTTCACGATTTTTCATAAGGATGAAGGCCGAAGTCTCTCCGGGGCGCTAAGCGTCGAGGATATTTCAGTGCTTCTCCTCTCCTTACAAACCGGAGCCATACTCCTCTCTGGCGACGGCCTTCTCCGACGCCACGCTGAATCTCAAGGAGTAGAAGTCCACGGCATTCTGTGGATGATAGACACGCTGATCAACCATGGTTCAATCAGCCCTCTTGTTGCCGCCGATCGTCTGGAGCTGCTTCAAAGCGGCGTAAGCTGGCTGCCTTTGGAAGAATGTAGGAAACGATTGACAAAATGGAGAAAGAATAGATGAGGGCTTGAAGGCCTTTTTGTTGTGGGCGGTTACACGATCGGTGATGGGGAGGAATGTCAGATCGATGTCGACGGACGAGCGTGGCATGTCTCTGACGAAGAAGTTGATTGCCGTTCCACCCCTTGATCGCGAAATCCCTTTCCTCATCGAGTAACGGTAGGGTTCTGAGAAGCAGTTCGGCCTGCTTGAAGAAGACAGAGCCTCTATCTATCTATTGCCCGGCCTCTCTTGCAAATTGACCAACCGCTCCGTTTTCCCCGCTGTGCTTTACAACCACTACTCAGTTTCAGTATGGTCAAACCTGCCTCAATTCTATCCGTGCACCATTCCGCGTTTTCCCTGGTCCACTTCAGTTCCTCGATCAGATATCTTCTTATCAGGAATGTGTCTAACGGCTTGCGACAGTATCTCGCGGCGAGGCAAATAAAAACATCGAGCCGTTTCACATCGCTGGGATGCCGACAGCCCGGATTGATTTCGACATAGCACTCGAAAGCCTGCCGTACGTTGGAACTCGGAATAATCTCTTCGATGCCGACGTCTTCTTTCGTAACGATTATCGAGATCGCAATTCTCTCAGCTTGTCGAAATCGGCGAAAATCATCAGCGAATCTCTTGATAAGGGCATTCGATGCCGACATCGAAATATCGTCAGCCTCGCGAGGTGCTATGTTGGCGATATAGAAGACCCTGTCTGTTTTCTTGGTGATTGCAAAGGCGGGATACAGAGGGCTATCTTCCAGGACAAGTATACATGAAATTGAGGCCATGTTTTTCGTATACTCCTCGGATTGCTCGCGTAAGAATTTCCAGCCTTCCGTGTATTCGGCAAACCTTTTCAAGGCCCCGACCGCCTCCTGATCAGTGAGGCTTTTGTCTTAAGATGGACGGGTGTGAGAGAATCTGGCAGGCAGCTGATGCGCTTCATAACGATATGGAATTATCCCCACGCTGCTCCAAAATGTTGCCCGTGGTATGCAAGGGCGCGCGCCTCGGGTGGTGTTTTCTTCCTATGCTGCCTTCTGCATGTTCGACCGCACCATCTCTTTCATCTGGGCGTCTGACATGGGCGGCATGTCCGGATGGGCCTCCTTTACGTGTTTCTTGGCTTTTTCCATGATCTTGTTGATCCCCTCGTCGTCGTTCTGCGCGTCGACATCGATCTTATGGCTACAAGGTGGCGGACAGCTCAGCGAATATTTCATCTCTTCCTCCTTTGTGAGCGTCTTTTCCCGAAGCGCGCGTTCTCCATGGGGGAAAGATAAGCACTGTGATGATATTGTCCAGGGAGGACGCTAGGAGATGCCTTGTCATTGTGTCGCAAAACCAGGGCCGCGCACGGAGGCGCTGCGGACCGGGTCTTAGAGCTGAATTTTACCGAACGGCACACAAGGCCCAATCGCTCCCTATCAACTTTTGGTGCAATTGCGGCACACTGATCCAGGCAGAAGGATCATAGCTCTGCCACGTTGATAGAAACAGGGGGAGTCGTTCGGTTTCCGGTCATGGGCCGGTTTACTGTCTCCAAAACTTCGTAAAGACACTAAAGTCTTTTTAATCAAAAGAATTCCTCGAAGCTCTGCTTCGGGGTAGAATAGCGGTGTGAGTGAACATGTCCTCAAACGATACAACAAAACGCTGTTGCTTTACCACCTCGTCTGCCCGGCGAAGTATAGGAGAAAGGTGTTTACCTGAGAAGTGGAGTACACGCTTACGGACGTATGCATGGGAATAGGGGAGAGGTACGAGATGCATTTTGTAGAGATAGGCGCAGATGAAGATCACGTGCATTTTCTGGTGCAGAGCGTACCCGCTTGTCCCCATCCGCTATAGCCCAGATCACAAAAAGCATAACGGCAAAGGAAATCTTTCTCCGCCACCCCGAGGTAAAAAAAGTGCTCTGGGGTGGAAAGTTTTGGACGAGTGGGTTCTATGCCAACACCGTCGGTCGATACGGCAATGTGAAAGCAATACGCGACTACGTCAGAAAGCAGGGCCGCACCTATCATCAAATTCATAGAGGCCAACTCATGCTTTTTGATCTTTCAAGGCCTTTGATACCTCGCAGCTCTGCTGCGGGGTAGTTCATGCGCCCAGCATGGGCGCAATCCCGGAGGTGAAAGTCCTCTCGTAAGCTGGCCACAGCGAGCGAAGCGAAGCACCACTGCGCGAGGGTGACCGAGCGTGGGAAGGAAGTGCGGAACGAAGCCACGAGCCGATGGACAAGAACCGGATACGAGGCATGATCTGTCAAGGCGAGCGAACCTGACATCGCGAAGCTTTTGTGGTCAAGGAGACACATTGTGTAAATCCGGCGGTTGTGTGGTGAAGGATCGCGTTCTTACCTGGGAAGATCTCGTCTTATGTCTGAAAGGGCAGCGGCTAAATGCCGTAGGCGAGAAGTCAGCAAGAGGCCATAATAGCCGGATCAACCGGTGAAGGGCCGAACGGGAAGGAGGGCCATGTACAATGACTCTCGGACACGCATTGCATCAGAAGCCCGGGATACCGGGGCGGGTCGCGGAAAGGCATTAAGGTGAAGCCTTCTGCCAAAACGATTCGTGATGAAGCCTGTCCGGCGTGTCACTGACTGCAAGGCTCGGGGACAACCTCAACTTCTCGAATCGCCCGGTGCGGACCCGCATGCCGGGTGGCGTGGCAGGGGAGTGGTCGAAAGGTCGCCCCCTATGCCGATTTGCCCGGCGTAACTGACACCTGCTGATTTTAGCGGCCTTTTCCGGCCCCGTCTCGTGCTGCTGGAAATCATTATTTCCGTCCCATTGAACGGCGTATAGACTCCATAATCTGACATATTGAACAGCGCGCCGCCCATGGAGTGCCCTCTAATGGGTGCTACTCGTGGCGGATGACTGGCGCTGTTCTGTGCTCGAATTCACGCGGCAATCGTGCCTATATAGGGCACCGAATGATAGGACGGGTGCTGAAGCAAGCAAGGCGGGCGCCTACCTTTGTGCGAATTACCCCGGATGCAGGTTGTCCGCCAATTCAGTATTGACAATGCTCCTACCAGTATCTATCCTTGCGGTATGAAAACAGCGATATCGCTTCCCGATGAGATGTTCAAGGAGATCGAAGAAGTCACCAAGGAGTGCGAGTGCTCCCGCAGCCAGGTTTTTGTTATGGCCGTGAAGGAATTCCTTGAGAGAAGGAGATCGAAAAAGCTTTTGGAGGCCCTGAACGAAGCTTATGCAGGATCAGAGACTCCCGAAGAGACCGAGTCGAGGCGACAGGCAAAGGCATACTACCGGGCGAGGGCTCGAAAGGAGCCCTATTGAGCGATATCCGGCAAGGCGACATTTTCTGGATTGATTTCGAAGATCCGAAAGGATCTGAGCAAGGGTATCGACATCCTTGCGTGGTAGTTCAGAACAACCTCTTCAATGCGAGCCGCCTCGGCACGACGGTGGTTTGTGCGCTTACCTCCAATCTGGAGAGGGCGAAGGCACCCGGCAACGTGGTGCTTAAAAAGGGCGAGGGAAACCTGTCCGGAGATGCTGAGAAAGTTTTACGGTCATCACGACGTCGCCCCGAAAGAGAGCGATGCTCTCCGCCATGATGACCACCAAAATTGATCACTTTAACAATATCAGAAAACTGGAGCGTTGCGAAGGCGACTAACCCACACTGGTTACGGAGCTTGCTCGTTACTGCCCTTCATACGGGTATGCGTAGAGGCGAAATCCTGAACCTGACATGGAAAGATATCGACTTCAAGAGAAATCTTATCAGGGTTGAGAGGTCGAAGAACGGTGAGAAGAGATCCGTACCCATGTCCCAGACGCTTCAGGAGACCCTTAAGGAGATCAGGATAAGAGATATATCAGGTCGTGTGTTTCCAATGGCTGTACGAAGCCTGAGAGCCGCCTACGCGCAGGTACTGGAACGGGCAGAGATCATGGACTTTCGATTTCACGACCTTCGACACACGTTTGCAACAAAGCTTGTTCAGAATGGGGTAGACCTTTACAAAGTCAAGGAACTTCTGGGACACAAGACCATCTCCATGACGATGCGCTATGCTCATCACTACCCGGAGAGCCTGAGATCATCAGTCGAGGTCCTGGACACGTGCTACAATTCTGCTACAATCGCTCAGGTGAGAAGTTGACAGTAATCAGGAAACCTAATAAAATAAGGAACGCCGAAGTGGTGGAACTGGCAGACGCGCCGGACTCAAAATCCGGTGGGGTTCACCCCCCGTGCGGGTTCGATTCCCGCCTTCGGCACCAATTTGTAATTTGACGAAGACTTATAACGTCCAAAAACCCGCTGAAAATGGCGGGTTTTTTGTTGTCATGTGTCCTATAGGATGCTATAAATATTACTGGAATCCAGCATTTTTGGGGACAGAAATGCCATGAAAATGTCCCCAAAGAAAATTGTATGCCCCCAAACATGGGGAACTGATAATGATTCAAATAGCTTATGAAGCTTTTGCAAATGGGATTCGAATCCGCGTCCCAATGCGAGAAGAGGAGACAACTCTATGCCCAAGCGAATTATCCAGCTATCCGACGCCAAGGTAAGGAATGCTAAATCCAGGGAAAAAGAGTACAAGCTCTTTGACGGCGGCGGCCTTTACCTCTTGGTGACTCCGACCGGGGGTAAGTATTGGCATTTCAAATATCGCTTCGACGGAAAAGAAAAGAGAATGAGCTTTGGTCCCTATCCTGAAGTCGATCTTGCCACGGCCAGAGCGAGAAAAGAAGAAGCCCGACGACAGATTGCTAACACGATCGATCCGAGAGCCGTGAAGAAAGCCAAGAAACAGGCTGAGACAACCGAAGCGGAAACGTTTGAAGTTATAGGCCGTGAGTGGTTTATCAAGTTCAAACCGAGGTGGTCGTCGACCCATGCCGATCTGATCCTCGGGCGGTTGGAGCGGGACTTGTTCCCGTACTTGGGGAAGCGGCCTGTCAACGAAATCAAAGCTCCTGAACTTCTCGCGGTCCTTCGTCGGGTGGAGGCTCGGGGGGCTTTATATATGGCACATCGCCTCAGAACCATTGCCGGGCAGGTTCTCCGGTACGCCGTCGCCACAGGACGGGCGGAGCGAGACTGTTCAGGAGACCTGAAAGGAGCGCTGCCGCAGCCGGTAGAACAGCACTACGCGGCGATTACCGATCCCAAGGAGGTAGCA
>MVRP01000152.1 GCA_002067405.1 Syntrophorhabdaceae bacterium PtaU1.Bin034
TATGTCTGCAAGTGTCTCCTGGTCTAGCGTGGTCTGGCTGACTACCCCGATCTTTTTGGCTTCGATGGAGAACGAATTACCCAATACAATACCATCATTATCCAAATAACTCAATACACTTTTTACTTCAGGGTGGCGCTCATCCCCTGCAATCACGACCTTATAGCCGTTCTTCCGGAGGTATAAGGCATATTTCCTCACCCTCTTCACAAAGGGGCACGTGGTGTCGATTGCCTGCAGGCCTTTCGCCCGTATGTACTCCTCTTCTTCTTTCCTGATCCCATGGGATCTGAACGCCACGACCCCCTTGTCGAGCTTGAACACGTCGTCTATGGGAACTATGCCCTTGCTCTCGAGCATTTCCACCATCTGGGGATTATGGAGCAGCGGGCCGAGCGTATAAATTTTCTCTTTTCTCGCTTCCGCTTCCTTGAGCACCTTCGACACGGCCCGATTGACGCCGAAGCAGAATCCTATATGCTTGGTCTTGATTATCTCGATCATCTTTCCGCCTGCCTCACGTGCGAGGATAGGGTCTCCACGACCTGCTCGATGCTCAGACCTGTCGTATCCACGTAGACAGCCCCTTCCGGCCTTACAAGGGGCGCGATGCCCCTCTCCGAGTCGTTCCTGTCCCTCTTCTCTATCTCTGCTTTGACCTTCTGAAGGTCTCCGCCTTCATTCCTGGCTGCAAACTCCAAATGCCTCCTCCTTGCCCTTTCCTCTATGTCCGCGTCAAGATAAAATTTGATCTCCGCATCGGGGAAGACTACCGAACCCGTGTCCCGGCCTTCGAGAACAATACCCCCGTCCTTGCCCATTTCCCGTTGCATTGCGGTCAGATATGCCCTGACGCAGCGGTCCTGGGAGAGCGAAGAGGCGAGAAGGGATATTTCGGGCGTCCTGATCTTCTCCGTCACATCCTCCCCATCGAGGAAGACTGAGGTCATGCCGCCTCCAAGCGAGAATTTGAGAGGAACGCGCGCGAGGAATGCAGCGAGATCGGCGTCCGGCTGCCTCAGATGCGCGTAGGCGACGCCCCGGTACATGGCACCCGTATCGAGGTACCTGTAGCCTACGGATTCCGCAAGTTTCCTCGCAACCGTGCTCTTGCCGGCGCCGCCAGGCCCGTCAATTGTAATAATCGGTTTTTTTCTCTTCAGGGAACCAACCTCTTCAGCGCCTCGGTAAAGACCCTGTTCTCGTTCATCGTGCCTACCGTCACCCTCACATAGTCGGCGAGGCCGTATCCGCCGAGCCAGCGTATGAGCACTCTCTTTTCAAAAAGGCTCCTGGTGATCGCTTCCGCCCGGGTTCCGAGCTTGATGAGCACGAAATTCGCCTCGCTGGGAAAGAACTCCACGCCCATGTCTCCCAGGGTATCGTACAGGTACTTCTTGCCTTTACGGTTGTTATCGAGGACTTTCTTCAAATGGCTCTCGTCGCCCAACGCGGCCTTTGCAGCGATGAGTGCCATCATGTTGACACTGAAAGGTTGTTTGGTTCTTTCGAGGAAGGATACCAGGGATTCCTCACCTATACCGTAGCCGACCCGCAGACCGGCCAGTCCGTAAGCCTTCGAAAAGGTTCTCAGGATGAGGACCGGATGGCGGTCAATATAGCTGATCGATTTGGGGAATTCCTTGTTATCCGAGAATTCCGCATATGCTTCGTCTACGACGACCAGTACCTCGGGCGGCAAAGATTCCAAGAACGACCTGAAGGATCGATCATCGAAAATAGTGCCGGTAGGATTATTCGGGTTGCAAAGGAAGATTACCCTCGTCTTCTCGTCTATCCGCTCCAGAATGCTTTTCAGGTTAAGCTGCAGGGAGTCGAGCGGGACGGAAACGGTCTGGTATCCGTAGATGCTCGATGCAATGCTGTAGAATGCGAAACTGGGATCCGATATCATCACCTGATTACGGCCGTTATGCTTCATTGCCCTCAAGGATGTTTCGATAATTTCGTTCGACCCGTTGCCGATAAGGATATTCTGCGGCTTTATTCCGTATTTCTTTGCGAGGAGCGATTTCAGCGCGAACTCGCTTTCGGGATACCGGTTCAGGTCAAAGACGGCATTGACAAGGCTCTCAACAACCTTCGGTGAAGGCGGGTAGGGATTCTCATTGGATGAAAGCCTCGTCCAGCCCTCATCGGCTCCGTAGAGCGCCGCTTTAGGGTAATACGGTATATTCCGGACCGACGGATCTATGGATAGTTTCATCTCACTGTCTCCGCGGCGCTCTTTACCAGATCCAGCGCGTTTTGCTGCATAACGGCAAAATACTCGACCGGAAGTCCTGCACCGAGCACGATCTTCCTTGCCTCCTCCTCTGAGGTAAGATCACCCGGGCCGTGGGAATCCGTGTTGTAGACAAGAGAAGCGCCGGTCTGCATTGCCAGCCTCGCCACATGTCCGTTGCAGAGGGAATGACCCGCCCGTGCGCTGATCTCAAGAAGCACATTCTTCTCCTTTGCCAAAATAACGTCCTCTTCGGTTATAAGGCCGGGGTGGGCGAGAATATCTGCCCCTGCCGTGATTGCCTCGTGGTTTGTTCCTTCCTCCACCGGCTCGGCAATCGTTTCTCCATGAACTACCACGTACAATGCGCCAAGTTTCCTCGCCGACCTGATCAGCTCGCCGATGATGCCCTTCGGCGCGTGGGTGATCTCCACGCCGGGAAGGATAGTGATATTCGTATAGTACTCCATCCTGTCCCGTAACCTGAGCATCGAGGAAATGATGTGCTCAAGGTTGGAAGGGTCGGCATGGTCCGTAATTCCGATGATCCTGTAGCCCTTTACGTGCGCCCGTCTGGCCAGCTCGGAAGGAATAAGCTCACCGTCGCTCAACACCGAGTGTGTATGGAGATCTATCATTTCCGGTGCCCGCTTGCGTCACATCTTGTACTTGCCGAAATCGTCGGGGGAGAGATTTTCCAGGATCTCCTCCCACTCGCTCGTATCCACGACCACCTTGTCCTCTTTCTTTGATAGCTCGACCTTGGCCGACTTCTTAATGACATTCTCATCCACCAGTATCGTCGCATTCACCCGGAGGGCCAACGCGATAGCGTCAGACGGCCTTGAGTCGATCACCATTCTTTTCTTGTCGACCTCCAGATGGATCACCGCGTAGTAGGTGTTATCCTTCAGGTCATTGATCTCGATTTTCACCACCCTGGCACCCAAATGATCGAGCACATTTTTCAGCAGGTCGTGGGTCATGGGTCTCGGGGTCTGCACGTTCTCGAGCGCGGTTGCGATGCTCGATGCCTCAAGCAACCCGATCCAGATCGGAAGTACGTCCTGCTCTTCGTGATCCTTCAAAATAACGATGGGTGTATTCGTGAAAGGGTCGACGGTTATTCCTGCGACTTTCATCTCCTTCAACATTTCATGCCTCCTTCAATTTCGGGTCTGCGCCTCTAAGGGAATTGGCATAGCCCTTAACGATTTCCAGCTCCACCAGCCTGCCTATCATTTCCCCAGCGCCCTTGAAATTAACGATTCGGTTTGTCCTCGTCCTGCCCGTCAGTTCGTCGCTCGAGTTCTTGCTTAACCCCTCCACTAACACCTCTGCTTTTGAACCTTCCATGCTCCTGAACTTCTCCCGGGTGATCGTTCTTTGCAGGGCCTGCAGCTCGTGGAGCCGGCCAAGAGCAACGTCTCTCGGCACCCTGTCCGGCAGAGCCGAAGCCTTCGCATATTTGCGCGGCGAGAAGCAGAACGAAAAAACACCGTCAAAGCCCGTCTTTTCCACAAGCTCCATGGTCGCCCTGAAATCCTCGTCGCCTTCGCCCGGGAACCCCACTATACAGTCAGCGGTAATCGCTATCGTGCCGCATCTCGACTTTAACCTGTCCACCTTCCGCACATACTCTTTGAGTGTGTAGCCCCTGTTCATAAGCCCCAATATTCTATCAGAACCGGATTGAAAGGGAAGATGGATCTGCTCGCACAATTTCTCCAGATTTCCAAAGCAATCTATAAGATCGTCCGAGAAATCCCTCGGATGGGACGTAATGAAACGAATTCTCTCTATACCGTCGATATCGTTGATAGCCCTCAATAATTCGGGGAAAGAAAGATCATCTTTCCCTTTGTTGTACGAGTTCACGTTTTGCCCCAGGAGAATGACCTCTTTCACCCCTGTGGACGCAAGCTCTTCGATCTCTTCCCGGATATCGGCGCTCGCCCTGCTCACCTCACGGCCTCTCACGTAGGGAACGACGCAATAGCTGCAGAAGTTGTTGCACCCCTTCATGATGGTGACATAGGCCTTCACGCTGCCGCTTCTGTTCCCCGGCCTCACGTAAAGAGAAGAGACAGATCCGTTGTCGGAGAAGTCGAGGAACTTCTCTTTCTTCAGGGCGGCGTTAACAGCATCGTTTATGAGATGAATGCTTGAAGGCCCGAGGGAGAAATCGACGAAGGGGAGGTGCTCAAGGATCGCGTCTTTCTCCAGCTGCGCAATGCACCCCATGACGCCGATAACCAGCCCCCTCCTTCTTTTGACTCTCCGGAGCCTGCCCATAAGGCTGTAAAACTTCTGTTCGGCCTTCTCGCGCACGCAACACGTATTAACGATGACGATACCTGCCTGCTCCAGATCATTCGCGGCCTCAAAACCGGCAACATGGAGAAGGCGGTTCACCTTCTCCATGTCATGTTCGTTCATCTGACAGCCGAAGTTTTCTACGTAGTACCGCACTAACCTCTCACCTGAAATTTCGGGGCCAGTTTGTTCATCTTCTGAACAATGCCTCCGTATTCGAGCTCGGAATAGGGAAGCATTGCCGATCCGGAGAAACCCTGTCGCCGGATCTCCGTCGCCTTCCTGGAAACGTTCAACCTCACATAATCCCAGTACGGGTGGTCGAAAGCGTCTGCAGGTTCGGTCAGTTTACCATGATGCACACAGAAAGCAAGTGCACAAACCACAGGAGGGCCGTCGAAAAAAGACGTACCCGAATTCATCTTCACCGGCATTAGCGGTCCGGTGTGGCTCCCTCTCATAAAACCGGCCACGTAGTGGCCGATATTGAAGGGCGAAAGCACCTCGCCCGTTGCCGGAAACAAGCCCTGGACCCGGACGAGCATGACCGGATCGTCCTTGCCCGTGTATTTGCCCGCAATGTTGTGAAGCCTCGTGGTACTCACGCAGGCCGCGATCTCATTCGTTTCCCTTGAATAGATCGATTCTACGACAAATCTCTCGTTGTCCCTGAGGAGCGCGGCGATATCGTAAAGATCTTCAGGGGCGTTCAGCTCGATCACCTTGTCGCCTTCCGTATTCTCCACATCCATGATCACGAACTTGAATCCTTTCGACATCTGGGGCGACAGGATGAGGCCGGAACAGTACATGGGGTCCGCAAACGCGAGGTAAAGGGGAAGGTTGTAGGCGCCGGGATCGGTTTTGTCAGCCGCGAAAAAGAGAAAAGGCTCATTCGGTCTCTCCTCGAACTCCATCTCCGCCACGGCCGGTCCCATGCCTTTCACGTTCCCTGAAAAAGAGTCCTTCAGGAGGTCCTGGCCGGCCCCGTAAAGGCCCTGCTCCTTCGCGCATTCCGTGCCCGCAACGAACGCATCCCATGCCAGCTTGTGTATTGCCTCGCTGCCGACGCCCTGGTCATGCGTTGCCAGTATCGCCACGTCATCTCCCGTATGAGAGATAAAGTAATCATGGATCAGGCCTTTGTAATTGTTCTCGATGAAATCTCCCACCCGCTGCAGCAACTGCTTGCTGGGACAGATGTGTCCTCCCACGCTTCCTATGTCGGCCTTAAGAATCGATACTGTGGTTCTCATAGTGCCCTCCTAGGAATATATTTTTGAAGCCTTGGATGCTCGCATGACTCGTTAGGTCCCAGTGGAGAGGGGTAAGAGACAGATAACCCTGATCAACTGCATGAAGATCGGTGCCCTCAATGGCCTCGAATCCTTCGCCGTCCCCTCCGATCCAGTAGTACGGGCCGCCTCTGGGGTCGATTCTCTCAATAATATTACCATTGTATATTCTTTTGCCGAGCCTTGTCACCTTAAAACCCTTTACTGCCTCGTAGGGCACGTTGGGGATATTCACGTTGAGAAGCGTGGAAGGAGGAAGGAGTCCGAATCGGACTTTTTCCACAATATCAACCACCGAGCGGGCTGCATCGTGAAACAGAAAAGCGGTCCGGGCGTTGAGGGAGACAGCGAACGAGATGACGCCGGTGAAGGCCCCTTCCTTCGCCGCTGCTACGGTCCCCGAATACGCCACATCCTGCCCCATATTCGGACCTTTGTTGATTCCCGAAATAACAAGATCGGGCTTCCTCGGGAGAATAACCCTCAAAGCGAGCAGGACCGAGTCGGCCGGCGTGCCGTTTGTCGAAAAGAAGCGATCTCCGTGGTCTTTGATGCGAAGCGGGTTGTGGAGGGTTATGGCATGCCCGATACAGGTCCGCTCCGAATCAGGGGCAACGGCCCAGACATCGTCGGTCTTCGAAAGCGCTTCTTTCAGGGTATGCAGTCCTTCGGAATCTATGCCATCGTCGTTGGATAGAAGGATCAGCAAGAGGAATCACCAAAAACTAAAAGCAAATCGGGGCGACTGGATTTGAACCAGCGGCCACCAGCACCCCATACTGGTGCGCTAACCAAGCTGCGCTACGCCCCGACCCTCTTATAGTTTTCTATTATAAGACATTTTTTCCAAATCCACAAGCACAACAAGGCTGAATAGCCCGGGCGACTGGCCGGCATAGCTTTCGCGCCACACGCACACTATCATGAGGAGGAGCGGAAAGAAAAACCCTTTCCCCGCCCCTTACCGCTTCCGGTATCGGGCGATCGCTTCTTCTCTCACAGCCGCTTAAGCACATTTCATGAGGGGCCGGGCTGGTTCACGGGTTTCTTCGGGTAATCCCCGTAGCTCCTGAGGCCGGCGCAACGTTCTTCTTCCCCTCCGGCTTTACATTTGTGTGGAAAAGGTCATAGATTTCTGCTATTATCATTGATCGTTTCGGTCCCATCGTCTAGGGGTCTAGGACGCCGGCCTCTCACGCCGGAAACCGGAGTTCGAATCTCCGTGGGACCATTTTCTTCCATACTTGACAGGGCGTTTTGTCCGTCTTACCTTGCAAATAGTTTTCTGCTTCGAGATCACTATTCTTTCACGGAGGTATTCCCGATGATGCCTATTGCCCCGCTGATGATCGAGCATCGGCTGATCGAGCGAATGATCAGGGTCATGAAGAACGAGCTTGACCTCATAAATAAAACAGGCAAGGCAAGGCCGGAGTTTATCGACCAGGCAGTCGATTTCATAAGGATGTACGCGGACCGTTGCCATCACGGGAAGGAAGAAGATATCCTGTTCCGGCAGCTATCGGCGAGGAGCATTTCAGACCATTACCGGCAGACGATGAATGAGCTTATACAGGACCACATAACAGCCCGGCAAATGACATCACAGCTTGTCGCGGCCAAGGACCGCTATGTGAGCGGTGATTCGGGCGCTTTTGACGACATCAGGAATACGATGAAGGAACTCGTCACCTTCTATCCGGTCCATATCGAAAAGGAAGACAGGCACTTTTTTATACCGACCATGGAGTATTTCGACACCCGCGAGCAGGACGGGATGCTTGAGGCATTCTGGGAGTTCGACAGGATGCTCATTCACGAGAAGTACCGGTCTATAGTGGAAAAATTCGAGGGCAAGGGGTAAAGACGCCCGGCGAGAAAGACTAAAAGGGGCAAAAGTCAGCCTGCTTCCCGGAGCACCTTCAGCGAGACATTCTCCACCAGATGTTTCACCTTTTCACGATAAGCGGCCATGTGAGCCGTGTTGAGATGATCGTGAAGTGATTGAACGCTCTCCCACTTCTCCACAATCGTCACCACGTTCTCGTCCAGAACCTGCGGTGGCAGGTCGACCGCAGCATCAACGGCGGGAAAGTACTCAATGCATCCTTTCTCGGCCTTCACCGCAGGCACATTAGACGTGAATATTCGAAGAAACTCCGGTACCTTCCCTGCCTTTACCCGCACGCTGGCAATAACAACGATCATGCGGCCTCCTTTCGGTCCTTGGGAAAGACCCGCTCACTTCGCAGGTCTTCGATAGCCTGGAATCGTAATCTCCCCGCTCGCTATCTTCTGCAGTACCTCGGTGTAAAGCCTGTGCTCCTGTTTGAGCACGCGGGCAGCGAGTATTTCAGGGGTATCATGGGGCATTACGGGAACACGGGCCTGGGCGACGATCTTGCCTGTATCATACTGCTCGTCAACGAGATGAACGGTGACACCCGTTTCCTTTTCATCCGCTGCCAGCACCGCCTCGTGCACGCGGATGCCGTACATTCCCTTGCCTCCGAATTTGGGCAGGAGCGCGGGATGGATATTGAGAATGGCACCCGCAAAATGCTTTAGTGTTTTTGGTCCCAGCTTTTTCATGTACCCCGCAAGGACTACTATTTCGACCGAATGCTCGCGTAATGCATCGAGTATCGCCTGGTCGAGAAGTCCGGGTGACGGGTGGGTTTTATCATTGAGGAGGCACGACGGAATACCTTCTGTTCGGGCCCTTGCCAGTGCGCCGGAATCGCTGTTGTTGCTGATAACGAGAGCGGGGATCGCATCAAGTATCCCGGCCTTGCAGTTATCAATGATCGCCTGCATGTTGCTGCCGTTATGGGATGCAAGAAAACCGATTCTCATCTCAATCTCCTCTGAAGTACCCGGGCGTCAGTCCCCTTTGATGAAGCGCCTGAACGCCTCCAGGGCAACGCCGCGATGGCTTAGCCTGTTCTTCTCGTCCATGCTCAGCTCGGCAAGGGATTTTCCAAGGTCGGGCAGCATGAACACGGGATCGAAGCCGAAGCCCTTCCCGCCTTTTCTCTCAAAACCTATGTACCCCTTTAAGCTGCCGAAAAAAACAAAGGTTTGTCCGTTCGCCGGTGCGTAGTAGGCGAGGTATGCCTTGAATGCGGCTGTCCGCTTCTCAAGGGGCACGCCCTCAAGCTCGCCGAGGAGCCTGTCGATCCTCTCCTTGTCGCTCGCCCCGTATCTTGCCGAATGGATTCCCGGCCCGCGCTGAAGCGCATCCACTTCCAGCCCCGAATCGTCGGCGAGGGTGTTCATCCCGTACCTGTTCCCGATCTTTCTGGCCTTTTTCCAGGCGTTCTCCATGTAGGTCGCCCCGTCCTCGACCACCTCTATCTTCTCATCGAAATCCGCCAACGAGAAAAACTCCTCGAATTGATCCGCGAGATACGCTTTGATCTCTTCAAATTTGCCCTTGTTGGCAGTCGCTATCAATATCCGCTTCATGCCACCTGTCACGAATCCCTATAGAGGAAATTGAGGGCCGAGAATGGCCTTTTGGGCACGGGTGATCTCGGCAATACCCCTGGCCGAATACTCGTACATCATGTCGAAGAGCTCCTTGGAAAAGGGTGTTTTCTCGGCGGTTCCCTGCACCTCGATGAGCATTCCCTTGCCGGTCATCACGAAATTCATGTCCACCTCTGCATTGGAATCCTCAATATAGGAGAGATCGAGAAGCGCTTCGCTTTTCACGATGCCTGCACTCACCGCGGCAACGGAATCGCGAAGGGGGATCTTTTCGATGACGCCTTTCTTCTTGAGGTGCCACAGGGCCTCCACCAGCGCAACGAAGCCGCCCGTGATGCTCGCGGTCCTCGTGCCGCCGTCCGCCTGGATCACGTCGCAGTCGACCCATATGGTTCTCTCGCCTATCACATCCAGGTTGACCACAGCCCGGAGCGCCCGGCCTATAAGGCGCTGTATCTCGTGAGTCCTTCCGCCCACACGGCCGCTGACCGATTCCCGCATCGTTCGCGAGGGTGTTGCGCGCGGCAACATGGAGTATTCTGCGGTGAGCCACCCCTTGCCCGTGTTCCTTAAGAAAGGGGGCACCTTTTCCTCGATGCTCACGCCGCAAATGACCTTCGTTTCTCCCATCTCAACCAG
>MVRP01000153.1 GCA_002067405.1 Syntrophorhabdaceae bacterium PtaU1.Bin034
AGGCGAGTGGAAGGAGCTTCATTGTCCGGGTCGGACGTGGAGCATTCGTGAGCGAAGAAGGGGTTCGCAGGGGCTGCGGGACCAGTGATCAAAAGGGCATGTCTTTTGTCAATCACATTCTCCTCCCTGTTCCGCTCCGGTTTCCTTTGTCTTTGCTTGATTCTTGTATTCAGTTCTCATAAAGTTTTGGCGATACCTTCTGCCACAGAACTCCGGCTCATTATTCATCAGACCTCTGTCTCCGCGCGTTGCGTCGTATTATCTCCACGGTCCCCTTCGTGCCGTCCACCCGCACGAGGTCGCCGGCTTTGACGGTCTTGATCAGGCCCGGAACACCGACTACGGCCGGAATGCCGTATTCGCGCGCGTATCCCGAAGCTATGGCTCCTTGACCCCCGTATTCCGTGGCTATCGCACAGGCCTTGGACATGACGACCAAAAGGGCCGGGGAAGCGGTCTTAGAGACTATTACCGCACCTTCTTTTACGCTCGCCATATCGTCTTCGTTCATGACCACAGCGGCACGGCCTGTTGCTGTCCCGAGAGACGCGGTCCGTCCGTGCATCACGACCCCGACGACGCGCCCCTTGGAAAGGGTCACCTGCCATTTCTCCCTACCGGGGCCGGGTATGGTCCCTTCGGAAAGTCTGTTACACGCCTCTGCACTTGTCTTCATGGCTCCTCCTTTTTTTGCCTTAACCGCCGACGGCGATCCGGCTCTCTTCATCTTCTTCCTCTATTCGCTTTTCCTCCAAGGCCCTGATGATCTTCTCGGGCGTGATCGGCATGTCCGTTATCCTCACCCCCACCGCGTTGTATACCGCATTGGCCACGGCCGCACCCCCGGGAATGGTCAATCCTTCTCCTGCTTCCTTTGCACCGTAGGGACCCTCGGGTTCGTACGAGTCCACCTCGATGACCTCCATTTCGGGAACGTCGCAGGCGAGAAGAAGCTTATAGTCCCGGAAGTTGTCGTTGATGATCTTGCCGTCACGGCTCTTCAGTTCTTCAGTGAGCGCCCATCCTGCCGCCATAACGCTTGCGCCTTCAACCTGCCCTTCGAGGCCGATGGGGTTGATCACCTGGCCGCATTCGTGGGCCGTTGCGATACGTATCAGGTCGACTTTACCTGTTTCGGTGTCCACCTTCACCTCAACGGCCTGGACACCGAAGCTGTAGGCAGGGGAAACCATACCCTTGCCGTGAGGCGTATAGTGACCGTGTCCGATAATCGTGTTGCCTTCCCTGCCCCTGACCGCATCTTTTACGACGTCAAAATAGGAGATTCCCCTGTAGGGGCGTTCCGTGAAATGGACCCAATGTTTCTTGATGTCCAGGTCGTAGATGACGTTGGGCTTCAGATGGTGGAAAGCGACCTCGAGAAGCTGCCGCTTGGCGTTATTGGCAGCCATTTTAACCGCATTCCCGCTCATGAGGGTCTGCCTGCTTCCCCACGCGCCGAGGTCGACGGGGCAGACGCTCGTGTCACCGGTATGCAGCGTAATATCCTCAAGGAGCACGCCCAGCTCTTCCGCGCAGATCAGGCAGAGTGTGGTGTTGCTGCCCTGGCCTATCTCGTTGGCCCCTATGAAGAGGTCGACCTTGCCGTCCACATTTATCTTGACCATGGCTGCAGCGAAGGCGTAGGGCGTGTCGATCCAGTTGAAGATGCCGCCCGACATGAAGCCATAGGCGGAAACGCCGATGCCGTGGTTCGGCGGCAGCGGGCCGCGATCTTTGATCCACTTGTCGATCGCCTCCAGGCACTGTGTGAGCTCGCAGCTCAGGATGGTCGCCTGCTCGGGTATCACGTGATTGGGCTTCATCGCGTTCTTGAGCCTGAATTGAATGGGGTCGATCCCTATCTCCTCGGCCATCATGTCTATCTGAGATTCGCCCACAAAGTTCGCCTGTGGTGCGCCGAAGCCCCGGCATGCGGATGTCGCTTCGTTGTTGGTGTAGATGCGGAAGCCGTCATACTGGTAATTGGAATAGCTGTACGGAAACGACGAAAAAAAGCCCGTAAGGTAAAGGGCTGTCCCGCCCATGGCCGTGTAGGCACCGCCCTCGGTAATGGCCCGAACCTTTTTTGCGACGAGGGTGCCGTCCTTCTTCGCCCCCAGTTTCAGCTTGTAGTGGATCGGGGTGCGGCGCTTTGTGGCTGCAAACTCTTCCGCCCTGGTGAGGACTATCTTCACCGGCCTGTACAGTTTCATGGAAAGAAGGGAGGCGCAGTACTGCGCTGAATCGAGGGAGAGCTTGCCGCCGAAGCCGCCTCCCACGTGGGGTTTTATCACTTTGATGTCGCCTTCTCTCAACCCGGTCATATCGGAGAGGAGTAACTGGGTGTAGTAGTTGGATTGGGTCGAGGTCCACACGGTAAGCTTGCCGTCGTGGGTAAAGCTCGCGACGGCGCAGTGGGGCTCCAGGCAGGCATGGACCTGGGACGAGCAGTGGAACGTATCCTCGCGGACGTAATCGCATTCCTTAAACGCCTCCTCCACGTCGCCCCATTCAATCTGCCTATAGACGTTCATATTCCTCTCAAAACCTTCGTGGATCTCCGGCATGCCTTCCTGCATGGCGTCTATCGGGTCAAAGGCTGCGGGAAGGAGCTCGTATTCGACATCGATCAGACGCAAGGCTTCTTCCGCGATTTCTTCGTCCGTAGCTGCGAGCGTGGCAACGGCGTCGCCGACGTATCGCACCTTTTCTCTGCAGAGTATCTCCTCGTCGCACAGGTCGCGGTAGCTCCGCCAGATGCCGTTCTTTCTTCCCAACGTGTCCTTGCCGGTGAGGACGATCTTCACGCCGGGCAATCGCTCGGCGCGACCGGTGTTAATGCTGATGATTTTCGCGTGGGGATGAGGGCTCCTCAGAATCTTCCCGTACAGCATGTTCGGCAGAACCAAATCAACCGTATACTTCGCGCTACCCGTGACCTTCTCCCAACCGTCAACATTGGGAACCCGTGTGCCGATCACCGAATACTTACCTTTACTCATTCTTCATCTCCTGCATGGACTTCGCCGCTTCCCTGATGGACTGGATTATTTTCACGTAGCCGGTGCACCGGCAAAGGTTGCCCGATATCCCTTGTCGTATTTCCTCGTCGGTGGGATTCGGGTTTTCATCAAGGAGCGCCTTGGCGGACATGAGCATGCCCGGCGTGCAGAAACCGCACTGGAACCCGCCATATTCGATGAATGCCTCCTGGAGAGGATGCAGGCGCGTTCCCTGAGCCAGACCTTCGACGGTCAATATTTCTTCGCCCTCGGCTTCTACGGCGAGCACCAGACAAGCGTTCACAGCTCGCCCGCCCATGATCACCGTGCATGCCCCGCAGTCCCCTTCATTGCAGCACTCCTTTGTCCCTGTCAGGCCGAGCTTGTGACGCAGCACGTGAAGGAGAGATTCGTGGGACTCGGCAATCACCTTGTGCTGTTCACGGTTTATCTTCAGATTGATAATTCGCTCCATTGCTGACGCTATCTCCTCTTCCCGGTTTGTTCCAAAGCGAGGGCAATGGTGCGCCTCACGACGACGTCAACCATCTTTTTCCGGTACCACGCGGATGCCCTCACATCATCAAGGGGTTTCGCCTCGTCCGAGGCAACTCTTGCGGCTGCCTGGACCGCCGACTCACTCAAGCGCGAACCGATAAGAATCGATTCGGCTCTCGGTACCCGTATCGCCGTCGGCGCCACTGCGCCGAGCACGATGCGGGCGTCGATGCATCTCGATGTGCGGTGATCGATGCGTACCATGACAGCGACCCCCACGACTGCCAGGTCCAGCGATTTTCGAGGGCTCAATTTGTAGTAGCTGCAACCGGTATGGTCCTGCACGTTCGCCATATCCAGTTCCGTCACGATCTCGCCTGTCTCAACTACCGTTTTCCCCGGCCCCAGCAGCATCTCCTCGACCGCTACCGTCCGCTCTGTCCCTTTGCCTACGATCTTTGCCCTGGCACCAAGGGCTATCAGAGGCGGGATAAGGTCTGCCGACGGGGAGGCACGGCATACGTTGCCCACGATGGTCGCCTTGTTCCTTACCTGGGGGGAACCCAGGGTGCCCGCGGCAAAGCTCAGTGCACCGAACGGGCTGTGTCGTAATGCCCCGGAACACTCCGCATCGCGCACACGGTAGAGGGCGCCGATCCGAAGCCTTTCCCGCGTCAGTTCCATAAAGTCGAGACCGCCGATGTGCTTCAGGTCTATTACCTGCTCCGGCTGGGATTTACCAAACCTCATCTCGTTTACCAACTCCGTTCCCCCTGCAAGAAGCCTTGCCCTGTTTCCGCCCTCGTTATAGAGGATTACCGCCTCTTCCACCGTCGTTGGCCTGAAATAATCGAAACCCTTCACTGGATCGGATACCTCCGCATTTTTTCTGACCGACCTTCTGACCGTCATGTCGTTATATACCTTCAACAATAACGTTAGTTTAATCAGGCCGCAGGTGCTTGTCAAGGATTTTTTTCATCATAGGAGAATATTATATGGAAATTATAATTGCAATAATACTTATAATCATTTATTATCAATAACTTAAATATTGTGCCATTTTGATTAGGTTCATTATAATGAACATCATGCGATGAGACTCCTGCCGATGCTCTCAGTGTGAAGGTCTAATTATGGTTGCGTGATCGTTATTGATTGTGGTATATAACCAGGGTCGATTGTTATTTACAGAATAACATAACGATAGATACAAATTATGATGGAGAGGGGCATCATGACACGAATAGGGAGGCTCACGGCGCTTGTCTTCTTTGTGCTCGCGATAATCGGACCGGCACAGGCAAAAGAGAAGTTGATGGTTTTCTGTGGAGCAGGTTTTAAAATGCCCATGGAAGAGGTTATAACGGCCTTTACGAAACAGAGCGGAACGGCAATAGATGTTTCCTATGGAAGCGTGGGGACCGTGTTGTCGCAGGTGTCATTCAGCCGGCAAGGAGATGTTGTCGTCGTGCCTTCGCCGGACACCATGGAAAAGGCGAGAGCCAAAGGACACATTGCTCCAGGGTCGACGAGAGATCTCGGGTACGTTGTGCCTTCGATCAATGTGCAGAAAGGGAATCCCAAGGGCATACGGACTCTTGCGGATATGGCCCGCCCCGGGATCAGGGTTGCCATCGCAAATCCCGAGACCGTCTTTGTGGGGATGCTTGCCGTAGAGATCGTCGACAAAAGCCTATCACCACAGGAAAAAAGCGCGTTCAAAAAGAACATTGCGACCTATGCGGAGGATTTCGGAAAGATGGCCTCCTACCTTATCCTGAAGCAGGTGGATGCGGTGATTGGCTTCAGTTCCATGAGCGGTTGGTACCCCGACAAAATTGATACGGTGAAACTCGCCTCCACGGAAATCCAGCGAATCGGAGTCGGTCAGGCAGCGCTTCTCTCTTATACGAAGAACCGGCCGGCGGCAGACCAATTTCTTGGTTTTTTGAATTCCCCGCAGGCACAGGACATCTTCAGGAAGTATCACTACTTCGGGACCCTGGCAGAGGCGACAGCCTGGATCGGAGCAAAGAAGCCTGTGGGTGGTGAGTATCGGATACCCGCTGACTGGATCGGCAAGTGAGGAGAGACGAGAGGAAGCTGACCGGTGCAAAGACAGGCGGAGCCTCGTGCGCATAACAATAAATGACCCTGCTGCTTGCAGCAGGATATTCAAGACAACGAGCGAAGCGAGTCTTTGAGGGGGAGTCTCTGCGGGCTTTGCCCGTAGAGGGGGCGACGCAAGCCCCAATAGTTGCCAACGGAGCGAAGCGAAAAAAGTTCTCCCTGCAGCTTGCTGCAGGGAATCCACAAGTTGATAGCCATAGTTTTCATTAAGGAGATTTAGACCATGCGGTGCGATTACTGCGAAAGGCGGTGTCAGATCAGGCCGGGAAAGACAGGTTTTTGCCGGATGTACACCGCAGACGAAGGCGGCATCAAGGAACGATTCCCTCACCGATGGAGTTCTTACGGCGCGTCGCGAATGGAATCAATCCCCTTTTACCATGCCTATCCGGGTAGCCGAAGCCTGATAATCGGCACAAGCAGCTGTAATTTCAGATGCAGATACTGCTCCAACGCCCACATCGCGAAAGAAGATCCCGCGCTTCTGCAAGGGCGGATGTTTCATCTCTCGCCCGGGGAAGTAGTCGGAATGGCGCGGAAACTGGAGTGTCAGAACATCGTGTTCTCGGTGAACGAGCCTACCGTTTCTCTTCCCACGCTGCTCGAAACAGCGGAAGAAGCAAAGGCAGCCGGCCTTCCTATGGGATGTTTGACCAACGCTTATACTACTGAAAGGTCAACTGAAATGCTGGAATCGGTCTTCTCTTTCTTCAACATCAGTCTCAAAGGTCTTTCCGCCGATTTCATGGAGCACTATATCGGTATTCCATCGTCCGTGCCGGTGCTGCGCAATATTCGAAAACTGGCCGGCAGGAATCATGTTGAGATAACCACCCCCATCATCCAATTCGCAAACGACAACGAGCTTGACGAAATAGCGGATTTCATCGCCCGCATCGATCCTGAAATACCCTGGCATGTATTCCGCCTTCTTCCCGAAGATGAGATGAAAGGGACGGAATATCCCAGCATAGACGCGATCAATCAGGCGCTTCAATCGGCAAGAGAAAAGCTTCCCTACGTTTATTTTCACAATTTCGTGGGTTCTGAATGGGTGAATACCCTGTGTCCCGATTGCGGAACGCCTGTTATTGAGCGTTTCAGCCTGGGATGCGGCGGTGACAAGCTCCAGCGGTTTTTGTGCCGGGGCAAGACCTGCCCGAAATGCCACCGGACGATCAGGCTTTGGGGTGAAGAATCGACCCGAAGCGCACGTACGGTGAATGCATGACGGCCGAGTTGAGCGGGAGGAGAGGCGGTTCCGCTGTTGAGGCAAGCATCGCGATTGTGGACGCCCGGGAATGGCAGAATATCTTCGACCTGAGGACCGGTGCGAAAATAGATGCCACCGGCCCCATAGTGGAGATGACGAAAGATGTCTTGCGGGACCACCCCTATCCCGGCGATATGGACCCGGCAAGTAACCGATGGGTAACGGAGGTTGCCCTGAACCTTGTCGGGAAGTACGATCCTCAATTCGTTTTTCTGAGTTACGCCCAACAGTATTTTTCAAGCCGGTATGCGCCGATGACCGGAAAGATGCGCGCGGCGACTATTGAGGCCGCCTTCGCCGAGGCCGACCGCTTTATCAATGAAACGGGCTTTACACCGATCATGGTAGGAACGGGAGACATGACTCCCCTGGTGGGCATGATCGATGCGAGCAGGCTGGACGGTCTCACTATCTCCAGCCATTGGTCCGCACGCTACGCGGGCCTCTATGGACCGAGCGCCCGGGACCTTGATTTTCTGTTCCAGCATCCGTTTGTAGAGCGGGTTGTACCCCGGAATGAGGTTGTAAACCTTTTTGACGGCACTGCCGAGCAGGCGCAAAGGGTGCCCCAGTATCTCCTGATTGCCACAGAGGGCCACACCTTTAAAGTCATGGGAAGCACCTTACGCAAGCCTCTCATGATCCCTTCGGCCGGCTTCTACATTCCTGTCTCCACAGACCTGGGGAACGTAAAGACCATTGAGGGAATCCGGGGATTGCTTGAACGGAACCTGAAGGAGCGCAAAATAGCCCTTATTGTCCTGGAAGGGGTCGGAGTCAAGGCATTCACCCGCTCCTACTTTCCCTGTGAGAACGGGAAGGCATGGTTCTATTATGAACCGGGAGAAGCACTGTACCTGACTATCACGACCGGGGAGCACCGGCCTTTCGACTATCCCACAGGGTACAAATATTACGAGGAGAATACGGAACAGAAGGAATTTCCTTTGTCGGGATATTTCCGGTCGATCCCGGAGGGCACCTTTGCTGCCGGGTTCCCGGGAAAGAGTATCGCCGTCGGCAACAAAAGCATGTTCATGCATATGGTAACGGGTGCGGACATCTGCGTCGAGTGTTTCGCCCGGAACCTCTACAATCAGGGAACAATGGCCGTAATCCATCGACAGGACAAATGGTGAAGATACCTAACCATACCCTGTTTTGGAGAATCGATAGCATGTGGAGGACTTGAGATGACGACGGTCAGTGTTCTTTTTACACCGGTCTTAATGTCGACCGTATTTTCTGTAATCTGTTTGGTGAACGCGCCGCTTTATGCCGGGGAGCACAAAACAATAACCGACATGTGCGGCAAAAAAGTTGAAGTGCCGGTGAGCCCGGAGAGAATAGCTTGCATGCATTGTGTCTCACCGGAAAAGATAATGACACTCGGTAAGGGAAATCTCATAAGTCTCATGGCAGAGCAGTCCCCATGGGCTTACAAACTCTACCCGGAGATAAAAAACGCTCAAACCAGCAAGGGCATTACCCCGGAACAGATGCTGGATATGAAAATTGATTTCGTGCTCTACACGCCGGGGATGACCAAGGAGGAGCAGTACAGCTCGGCAGGCTTGAAGACGGTATGTGCATTCTCCGCGGACAAGAGACCCACGAGCCTCAATGAGTTCGTCAAAAACTTC
Source organism: Syntrophorhabdaceae bacterium PtaU1.Bin034 (assembly GCA_002067405.1). The sequence goes on from MVRP01000153.1 coordinate 8,553, forward strand.
AAAGGCCAGATAACCCTGTTCGGCGAACTGCTCGGGCCGGATGCAAAAGCAAGAGCAGATAATTACAACAGGTATTTCGACAAAAAGGTGAAACAGATCCTTTCCATAACGTCAAAAATAGACAAGAAGAACAAGCCTGCCGTCTATTACGGCGGTCTACACTCCAACATGTTAAACAGCCAGGGAAAAGGCAGCGTCATGCAGTGGAATACGGAGGTCTCCGGCGGCAATTATCTGCCTCAGGCACTGGACGACAATCATGCAAAGGCTACCATACAGCAGGTATTGTCGTGGGAGCCGGATATTATTCTTCTAAGCGGATATTGTGATTCCCTTGATATCGTGACGAAGAATCCCGATTGGGCATCCATGAAGGCCGTTAAGAACGGGAAGGTTTATCGCATTCCCAGGGGGATCTATACATGGGACCACGCGAGCGGTGAAGGGGTGCTCCTCATGATTTATATGGCCAAGATATTTCATCCGGAGTTGTTCAAAGACTGGAATATGATAAAAGAAATGAAGGCCTTCTATTCCGAAGTTTACGGCAAGACCGTAACGGATCAGGATGCAGAAAGAATACTGCAGAACCTTCCGCCGCGGTGATTTTCGGCAAGGAAGAGTTATGCCATAATGTTCAGGTATTGCCCGGGCCGCTCGGCGCCAGTCCTTGAGCTGCGAGGATCTCCATCGCCTTGGCGTAAGTGGCTGCCACCATGGGGCCGCATGCACTTTTGTCGGGATGCCGGGTCAGGATGTCGTCGCACCTCATGCCGCCGTAGGTCGCTGCCGGACCCTCCCTGAACCACTCGACCAGTTCGTTCATCATCGAGGGAAGCCTCAGATCAGCCTTCTCCTCTCCGGACCCTTTGCCGCCATAGAGCGAGATAAGGCAGGCGCCGCCTGAAAGGGCGCCGCAAACCTCCCCGCTCATGCCCGCCCCAAAGCAAAGACCCCCGGTTGCCCTTACGAGTTCGGCATTCGTCTTGCCCTGGGCCTCAAGGGCAATGACCATGATAATCTGGCTGCAGCAATAACCTTCCATTTTCAATTGCAGCATGCGAAGGCTCGTATCATCCATCATATAATTAGTCTCCTTTATCTGTTTGTTACGATGCGGTCTTGCGGGCGACCACCAGGTAGTATCCCGGTCTGCTGCCCATGGCCGGTGCGGGAATATCCCTGGCCTTTCTCTGACATTCGTTGCCCCAGAAATCCCCAAGCGAGCGGCCGGCGAAGATCAGCCGGACGGCCAGTTCCTTGAGCGCGTCCGTGCGGTCCTCCCACAGCACAATCTCAAACCCCTGTTTTTCAAGAGGTTGCCCGATTTCCGCAGGGATGAGGTTCCCTTGGGAACAGCGTTGTCCCGACGGCCCGTCCGGCTCGTCTCCTTGCCATGAGGTCCGGGAATAAAGATCGCTCAT
>MVRP01000154.1 GCA_002067405.1 Syntrophorhabdaceae bacterium PtaU1.Bin034
TTCACCTCTGTCATTCCGGCCGGGGTACCCTCCGGGTCGTCCGGAATCCGGTGTTTCGTCCTTGCGTTCTTACGTGATTCAGTTTACATTTCGGAAAGCGGTTTAACGCCATGATCCGGATGTGCCATGAGTAGTGTATGGATAGCACTCGGCCTCACTCTGTTCGCGGGGATGGCAACCGGTATCGGAAGCGCCGTTGCCTTCACCGCAAAAAGGACAAACTACCGTTTTCTTTCGGTCGCAACCGGCTTCTCTGCGGGCGTCATGCTCTATGTGTCATTCGTCGAGATCCTCATGAAAGGGTTCGATGCGCTGGCAGCCAGATATGGCGATTACTGGGGACACTGGATCAATGCAGCCTCGTTCTTCGGCGGCATCCTCCTGATCGGCGTAATAGACAACCTGATCCCCGCAGCGAAGAATCCTCACGAAACTCATCCGGAAAAGGAAACGGCCCTCCTTCGAGAACCCTCGATTCCCGTGCCGGATATGGACGACATGCCCGGAGACGCCGGGGGTGAGTTATCGGCGGGAAAACATGGTAATATCGTGCACCACCGGAAGCTCATGCGCATGGGTTTGTTTACGGCGCTGGCGATTGCCATCCACAACTTCCCGGAAGGGCTGGCGACTTTTCTGGCCGCCCTTCAGGATCCGACCCTCGGCTTTGCCATCGCCGTGGCTATCGCACTGCACAACATTCCCGAAGGGATAAGCGTTTCAGTGCCGATATTCTATGCGACAGGGAATCGGAAGAAGGCGTTTCTGTATTCCCTGCTCAGCGGCCTGGCCGAGCCCGTGGGTGCCTCGGTTGCCTATCTGCTGCTCCTCTTCCTCGTTGGCGGTGATTCCGGAGGTATCCCTCTGCAATTTATGGGGATTCTTTTCGGCGGGGTAGCCGGTATTATGGTCTATATCAGCCTCGACGAGTTGTTGCCGACGAGCAGGGCCTACGGCAAGGGCCATGACAGTCTTTCGGGCCTTGTCGGAGGAATGGTGGCGATGGCCTTGAGCCTGCTTCTCATGAAGTAGTGGAAATATGGCCGGCCCGTGTTACATGCCGAATCCGACGACAGGCAATACCGGTTGACAGGGCACCAAGTCTCGTGATAAGCGATTAGCATCCTTGTTGATATTGCGTATCAATATTAATTTTGCATATCAACGCAGAGATTCGAGCACCATGCGCAAGCACGTAGCCGTAGCCCTTTTCACGATCGCCGTATTCGTGGTTTCCCTCGGCGTGAGCGTCGCCCATCATCACGAGGATGACGTCTGCCCCCATGCGGATTGCGCCCTCTGTCTTCTTCTGATCCAGCCCGTTGTTTCGGACGGTCCGAACCACTCCCCCGGCTTTGCCCTTCCGGTCTCCTGGACAATTTTACTTCTCCAGGCCCGCCTTTTCATACCGGTCTGTGCCGGAACGGTCTTTCTCAGCCGCGCTCCTCCTTTCTGCCTCATCTAGACGCAACGCCAACGCACATTGTATACGCTCCTTTGCGAGCCGTGGGTTCCTTGACGGTCTACCTCTTTTTTCGGGATCGGAGACCCACGGCCTTCCACGGGCGCGTCTATAGCCAAAAAGGAGGAACCATGATGTTCATGAAGAAGAAAATGGCATGGCTTACAGCTCTGTCTTTAATAGTTTTCGCATTTATAACGGCCGGGTGCCAGAAGAAGGCCGAACTCCCGTCAGAGAAGCTCAAAGTAGTCGTCACGCTTTTTCCGCTCTATGACTTCTCGAAGAATATTGCGGGTGATCGGGCACAGGTATCGCTTCTTCTCCCGCCGGGGGTGGAGGTGCACAGCTTCGAGCCGAGACCGGGCGATATTATCAAGATGAAGGAGGCGGATATCTTTATCTACACCGGAGATGCCATGGAGCCGTGGGTGCAGAGGCTGCTCCCGTCGGTGGGGTCCGACCGGCTCAAGGTGATCGACGCAAGCAAAGGCATAGCCCTCGCGAAAATCGGACCGCACGACAATGAGGGCGACCATGGGCATCACCACGAGGGTGAGCACGAAGGCGAGGAGGATCATCATGATCACGGAGACCTCGATCCTCATATCTGGCTCGACTTCGCCAATGCGCAGAAAATGGTCGATACAATTGCAGACGGCCTTGCTGCAAAAGATACTGCCCACAAAGAGCTTTATGGACGGAATGCAACGGCTTACAAGGAAAAGCTCGCCTCCCTCGACCAAAGGTACCGGGAAACCCTTGCGACGTGCGAGAAAAGACATATCATCCACGGCGGCCATTTCGCCTTCAACTATCTCGCGAGACGGTACGGGCTCGAATATGAATCCGCTTATCCGGGTTCGCCCGACACCGAGCCTTCGGTGCGGCGGCTCGTGGAATTGAGAAAGAAACTGAAGAAGCACGGCCTTGACACGGTCTATTTCGAGGAACTCATTAACCCCCGCACTGCCGAGGTCATAGCGAAAGAGACAGGATCAAAGCTGCTCAAGCTACACGGCGCCCACAACGTCACCAAAGAGGAGATGGACCAGGGCGTGACGTTCCTTCAGCTTATGGAGCACAACCTGACGAGCCTCCGGCTGGGGTTGAAATGCACAGAAAAGTGATGGAACAGGGAACGATCACGGATTTGATCGCCAGAACGTCCCACAGTCATGGCGATGAAAGCGATCGCTGCCATGCCGGCCGGCCTCGAAAGAGGCCGGCTTCTGGCATCCTGATCGACGGGATCTTTTTCAGCGTCGCCCTCGCCGCTCTCGTCCTGTGGGCAGGCAGCCCTGTTTTCAGGACAGTGGCGGCCACCTTCGTTGCTATTGTCTTCGAAGCGCTGCCGTTCATGCTGATCGGCAGCGTGGCGGGCGGACTGGTTGAGGTCTTTATCTCACAGGAGCGTATGTCAAAGATCTTTCCGAAGGGGAAAAAGGGCGTCCTTCTTGCAGCAGGTCTCGGGCTTATCTTCCCTGTCTGCGAGTGCGCCGTTGTTCCTTTCGTCCGGCGTCTGCTCGGCAAAGGCGTACCTCCCGGTGCGGCAGCGGCCTATCTCCTCGCAGGCCCTGTCGTGAACCCTGTTGTCCTTGTCTCCACAGGCGTTGCCTACTCCCTTGACTGGTCCTTCGCCTTTCTTCGCCTGGCGTTCGGATACATGATCGGGGTCTCGGTGGGGCTCATGGTCGGCCGCGTCTTCGGAGCCGATTCCAACAGGATTCTGCTTCACCAAGATGCGGCGCACAGCAGCACCGTCTCTTCATGCTCATGTACGCACAGCCACTGTCATGCCGAATTATTTGCGGCCGGTCCCTCGACAGGGAACGCACGCAGGATATGGGATGCTCTCGGCCACGGTGCCGGCGATTTTCTTGATACGGGCAGATTCCTGGTCATGGGCGCGGGTGTCGCCGCATCGATCAACGTTTTACTCCCGCGGCACCTTTTTACCGGTCTTGCCGGCTCTCCGGTTCTGAACATCGGCTCAGCCATGGCCCTTGCGGTAAGTCTCAACCTCTGCTCGGATGCCGACGCGTTCATTGCCTCGTCAATGAGGCTGTTCTGGTCTTTTTCTTCGCAGATGGCGTTTATGCTCCTCGGCCCCATGCTCGATATCAAGCTCTTCTTCATGTACAGGGCGGTTTTTCGAGGGAGATTCATCGTGTTCATGGCCGTCATGATACCGTTGTGTGTTATGCTCGCAGCCCTTGGGCTTCACGTCTTTGCAGGAGGCGGTCGTGGATAAGGAGAGACGTTCTCCCGCGTGGGCAGCCGCGCTTGACGTGTTTGTCCTGCTGGCATGGTCCGGGGCACTGTTTTATCTCCTCAATGGCGGGCGGTACCGGTATTTCCTCAGGCCCGCCTTCGGCATCGGCCTGGCGGCTGCCCTCTTGATGTGTATGGTTCTTAGCCTCGCCGTCATGAAGGTCCGAGCACGCCGCGAAGGGCCATGGCGGCTTGCGTCACTCGCCCGGGCGGGTGTGCTTGCTCTTCCTTTGATTTATGCCGTTGCTGCCGGAAATAACGTGCTTGACTCCCATGCCTTTGCACAACGATGGATTGCTCCCGAGTTGGAAGCAGGGAACTCCGGACCGTCAGCTGTTTCCCTTGCGGAAGATGAGGAAGACGATACGGAACTGGTGGAGGTGTACAAATCCACAGGACCGAGGAAAATACCCGAGGCCCTGCGCCGGATGCTCGGCCTGCCGCCTGAGGACCGGCAGGAGGAAGAGCCCCGGAACGAGGCAGGGAAAGGCGTCCTGCCGGCGAGTCTGTATGACCTGGCGGAATATGCTGATCGATACAGGGAAAGGCGCATTGTCACCGACGGGATGGTGGCGTGGGATGAAAAGAATAAAAACAGGTTTTACCTTTTTCGATTTGTGGTTGTCTGCTGTATCGCCGATGCCCAACCCGCCGCAGTTCTCGTTGAGTGCCCGGCAACGGAAAGGCCTGCGCCCAATAGCTGGATGCGGGTTGAGGGAATTGCAGACATTGTGAAGGTAGACAAACGAGCGGGCGTGATAATAAGGAAAGCTTCGCTCGCGCCCATCCGTACCCCGAAGGACCCCTACCTTTATTGATTATGGGGATATCGATGCGAAGAGGACCGGAAGAGCAAGGCAGCGGGACAAAAGTTCTACCCGCAGGAACAGAGGCAATCACGAAGGCCTCGAATGCCTGGCATGAATATGTGACCCGGCTCTCCGCAGGTTATACGGACAGCCGGGTCAACCTTCAGATCCTGCCGGTGATTCCCTAAAAGGCCTTTTCGGGACAGCCTCTCGCTCACCGTCCTACGTCGGCACCTCGCTCAAGGGGATCCCGAGCGCGTCCGCCACCCCTTTTCCATAGGCCGGATCAGCCTTCAGGCAGTTGCCGATATGGCGAACCTTCACCTCCTGTGGAGCATCCGCCATGGCCCGGGCGGTATTGCCGAAGAGGGTCTGCTGCTGCTCGGGGGTCATGAGACGGAAGAGCTTGCCCGGCTGGGTGTAGTAGTCGTTATCGTCCTCCCGAAAATTCCAGTGGTAGGCATCTCCCTGCAGCTTCAGCGGCGGTTCCGAGAAGTCCGGCTGTTCCTGCCACTCACCGTAGCTGTTGGGCTCATAGCCGAGGGTGCTGCCGTAGTTGCCGTCCACCCTCATGGTGCCGTCCCGGTGGTAGCTATGGTACGGGCAACGGGGTGCGTTGACCGGTATCTGGTGAAGGTTCACGCCGAGCCGGTACCGCTGGGCGTCCCCATAAGAGAAGAGCCGCCCTTGAAGCATCTTGTCGGGTGAGAAACCGATGCCGGGCACCACGTTCGCCGGGTTGAACGCCGACTGTTCCACCTCGGCAAAATAGTTTTCCGGATTCTTGTTCAATTCGAGAACACCCACTTCAATGAGGGGGTAATCTTTGTGGTACCAGACCTTGGTGAGGTCGAAGGGATGATAGGGGCAGGTTGCGGCGTCCGTCTCCGGCATAATCTGCACGTAGAAAGTCCAGCGCGGGAAATCGCCCCGCTCGATGGCTTCGTACAGGTCGCGCTGGTGGCTCTCCCGGTCCTTGCCGATGATAGCCTCTGCCTCGGCATCGGTCAGATTCTTGATGCCCTGCTGGGTCTTGAGATGGAACTTGACCCAGAACCGCTGCTGTTTTGCGTTGATGAAGCTGAAGGTATGGCTCCCGAAGCCGTGCATGTGACGGTAGGATGCGGGGATGCCCCGGTCGCTCATCACTATGGTGACCTGGTGTAGCGCCTCGGGTAACGAGCTCCAGAAGTCCCAGTTGTTGAGGGCGCTGCGCAGGTTGGTGCGAGGGTCTCTTTTGACCGCGTGGTTCAGGTCAGGGAACTTGAGGGGGTCCCGGAGGAAGAAGACGGGCGTGTTGTTGCCCACGAGGTCCCAGTTCCCCTCCTCGGTGTAGAACTTCATCGCAAAACCCCGGATGTCCCGCTCAGCGTCCGCAGCGCCCCGCTCGCCGGCCACGGTGGAAAACCGGAGGAAGCACTCGGTCTTTTTCCCGATTTGGGAAAATATCTTTGCCTTCGTATAGTTCGTGATGTCATGGGTGACGGTGAAGGTCCCGTAAGCGCCGGAACCTTTCGCGTGCATCCGCCGCTCGGGGATCACTTCCCGGTCGAAGTGGGCCAGTTTTTCGAGGAACCAGACGTCCTGCAGGAGCATGGGTCCACGCTGACCGGCGGTCAGAACGTTCTGGTTGTCGACCACGGGAGCGCCTGCTCTGGTCGTCAATTTTTTCTTTTCTGCCATGGGAGACCTCCTTTTGTCTTTTTAACGTAACGTACGGCGGATCGCATTTCGTGGTGCCGAAATGCGATCCGGCTTCTGTCCGTGGCTTTTTAGTAGTTCTCGGACAGCAATTCGTAGTGTGCCTGGGGATGGGCGCAGGCCGGGCACTCGTCCGGGGCCTCGGTGCCTTCGCTGATGTACCCGCAGTTCCTACACCGCCATTTCACCGGTGTCGCCCTCTTGAAGACCTCCCCCTTCTCAATGTTCGCGAGGAGCGCGAGGTACCTCTTCTCATGCCCCGTCTCGGCTTTGGCGACCTCCCTGAAGACCTTCGCGATCTCGGTGAACCCCTCTTTGTCGGCTGTTTCGGCAAATTCCGGATACATGGAAGACCATTCGTAGTTCTCCCCTTCCGCTGCCGCCTTCAGGTTCTCGGCCGTCGTTCCTATCACCCCCGCGGGAAACGATGCAGTGATCTCCAGGTCGCCTCCTTCGAGGAACTTGAAGAAACGCTTCGCATGTTCCTTCTCGTTCTCTGCCGTATCAGCGAAAATCCAACAAATCTGCTCGTACCCTTCTTTCTTCGCCTGAGACGAGAAATAGGCATACCTGTTCCTCGCCTGAGACTCTCCTGCAAACGCTTTAAGTAGATTCTGCTCTGTCTGTGAACCTTTGAGACTTGCCATATGACTCCTCCTTACATGTCGTTTCGTGCCCTTGCCGGTCACTATTGTTTGTATTTTACCAGTGTGCCATTCCTAATCAGGAATGGTTCCTATCGTAAAATCAAAAAAAATTACTCCTTTACGCCCCTGCACTTCGCGCACACCCCGTAGTACTCGAAGCGGGCCGTGTCAGCCTCGAATCCGGTGGATTCCTTCACGGCGTGCCGTGTCTCCCGCAAGTCCTTTTCAAAATTGACTATGTTTCCACATTTCCTGCAAATCAGGTCGATATGATCGGTCATCTCGCTTTCGTACCGGTTCTCCATGTTGTAGAACTCAAGCTCCTTGATCAGCCCTTCTTTCTTTAACAGACCAAGGGTATAGTAGACGGTGGACGCGCTTATGTCGGGCACCTCCTTCCGCGCCTTTTCAAGGATCATCTTCACCCCCGGATGATTCCTGTCCGTGGAGAGGATGCGGATTACCGTCATTCTCTGGCGGGTGAGCCTGATCCCTTTCCTTTTAAGCGCTTCCACAATGGCCTCATGAATCTTGTTCGAATGCATGCTTGCCCCATAGCCTAATAGGAATCATTCCTGAATGATAATTCCCCGGACATCAATTGTCAAGGTCGACGGTGCCCTGCTGCTTGGAAGCAGGGTCGTGATTGCAGATTGCACGTAGTTGAACAATTTGCGAAAGGACCTATATTGATTTTCATGTCGCCCATGAGGAGGAATCAGTATGAAGAATAAGTGCATGACCGCAGGCTTTTCGTTGTCAGCAATTTTTATGCTCCTTGTCATGATAACGCTGGTTCGAGCCGATGATGTGCCGCCGCAGGGCGGTAAACCGCTCTCAGCCATCCTGAAATCGGTGGAAGCGCTGCAACTGGGAACCGTCACGACCGCCGAATTCGATGACGGCGTATGGGAGATCAAGGTCTGCAAGGGGAAAGAGGGCTGTGTCGAGCTGTACATTGATCCTGTTTCCGGTGAAGAGAAACGCCGGAAGACAGACGATTTGGAAGAGGAGGTGCCGCCGGCAAACGCCAGGCCCCTTTCGTCGGTTATCCAGTCTCTTGAAAAACGCGGCCTCCGTGTTATTACAGAAGTCGAATTCGACGACAATGTCTGGGAAGTCAAGGTCCGCGAAGGCCGGAGGCAGGTTAAGCTGTATATCGATCCCGTGACCGGAGAAGAAAAACGTTAACGGGCACCACCTAACGGTTGCGGGAACTGTCAGGAGACATTATATACTCCGGCTTTACCCGGCCCTTGGCATCGAATTCCACCCCTTCCATCTCCAGCAGCTTCCGTTTCATCGGGAGCCCGCCACCGAAGCCTCCGAGGGATCCATCGGATCGGACGACCCGGTGGCATGGAATGACCAGGGGAAAGGGGTTTCGGCCGAGGGCCGTTCCCACGGCCCGGGCTGCCCCGGGAACCGAAAGCTGCGCTGCCAGCGAGCCATAGGTCGTGACTTTCCCCCTTGGGACGGCCGCGGTTTCCAAAAGGACCCTCTTCTGAAAATTATAGCAGCAGCCTTGATCGAGCCGGGATGAATCGAATGTCCAATCCGGGCCTGTAAACCACTCCAGAACGGACCGGCAGATATTCTCGGATGATTCGCCGTCGTCTGCCTCGCGGGCATCCGGAAACAATGCTGATACGGCCTGCCGAAGATCCTCCGTGGGCAGAAAAATATGCACTATTTTCGGACGGGTTCCGGACAAGCATACAATCCCCGTCTTTCCCACCGGGGTCTCGATGATCCTGTAACTATGGCCTGTCTTTTTCATGGTAATGCATTTCTCCTCATATAGTGTTGAAAGATGGGTACCGCACTTTTTGTTTTGTCTCTTAGTGCGGCGGCAACCTTGTCGACCGGTTATACTGACAAAAGAGTAATATTACGGAATCGGTTTCATGTCAAGGGAGGCAAGACGACATCATCCGAAGCTCACCTCCCCCCAAGCCTCTCCCCTACCACCTGTAGGGCAATCCCGGGGAGTTTGAACCCGTTCTGCTTCCCCAGCGCTTCCACAACCGCCTCGTAGACGGCCTTGCCCATGAGCTCCCCGATCCGGCTGTGACCGCCGGGGTAGGTGACAAGCGGCCCCGACGTGCCGGAGACGACGATCATGCTGTCTGTGCCCGTGCCTGTGGCCTGAACATTTTTCGTATAGGTACTCGGTACCTTGAGGTCCTCCAGCGCAGCGGTCTTCGCCTCAGTGGCGGTGATGATTGCCCGTGCCAGGCCGCCATCCGTAATACGGGCGTTGCAGAGAAGCATGATGTTGATGGTGCCGGGCTCGGGCTCCTTGGCCGGGACAGGCGTTTCCGCGAAAGGTTCCGGCTCGGTGTAGGTTCCTTCGTCGACGCCGGTCCTCACGGCATTGCCCCTGGCCCCGGCCGTCACCAGCGCGGTCACCACGAAAGGCCCGAAGGTCTTCGTAACGACCGCCATGTTATCCATATCGGCGGCGGTCCCCATGAGCGAGATGTCCTCACTACGAAGACCCGCCTGCCGGGCCGTTCTTTCCCGGATCATTCGCATGTACCTTATGCCGCCCACCTCATGGTCCGTCTTCATGGTCTCGTCGATACGGCTCCATAGGTGCGGGTGCGCGGCATGGTTGGCCACGGCCATCGCATCGGTCATGCCGTCGTTGGTCGAGAGGACACGCCTCCTCTCGAGGAATCGAACGACGAGCGTCTTTTCCCAAAGGCCTTCCCTGTCGGACCTGATGACGGCTGCCCGAGCCTTCAATTCCGGAGACAGCATAATTTCAGTTGCTCCAGTCAAGGACGGCATGAGAAGTAACAGTGCGACTATCATTATCCGATTTACTTTCATTTTCTTCCTCCATAGCTTGATCGTATGTACTGTCGGCCGCGTATCCTGACGCTTGACTCATCGGCTTCGATTCCGGGGATATGGTCAAGCAGGTCAACGATATCGGCGGCATTCATCTCCTCTATGTCGGGAGCTGTGATGACGATCTTCTCACTATCCTCCGTGCCCGCCCTCCCAGGCAGGTGGCGAACAGAACGGTGGTGCTGCCGAC
>MVRP01000155.1 GCA_002067405.1 Syntrophorhabdaceae bacterium PtaU1.Bin034
AGTTTTGATTATGAGGACGGCGCAAGGCAAGTCAAATTAATTAATGATGTTCTAAGGAAATTTTAATAAGTCCGGTTTTGAACAGCCCGCGGGGAGCGACCTCCCTGCATCGGGCCTCGGGCCTTCCGTGGCGGTCGTGCGAAAAATCGTCAGGTATTGAGGGTCGCGAAGAATGCGCGGATCTCGTCGTGCTTGCCGCACGTGTGAGGGCCTTCCGGGCATTTCCCTGTTACGCAGGGAGGACCGGCGTGACGGAAGATCGCCGGTGCCACCGGCCTGACGAGCTTCAGCATGGAGAGCGCCAGCTCGCGGATTTCCCATTGCGCCCTGTTACAGAGGCGCTGCCTGAAAAAGTGCAGAAGCTCTCTCGCGTTCATGCTGACCAGAATCTTCGTTTCCGTCGCATTGGGCAGGACGAACCGCGCATCCTCTTTTGCCGACTCGGGGCCGAACCCCTTTCGGGTCAAAGCCTTTACGAGGCGGGTATAAGATTCGCGGATTTCGTTCATGGTTCGTTCGAACAGTTCTTTTAATTCTGCGTCTGCCTTTATGGCCGGGGGGATGATGTAATCGAAATCATCTTCTCTTACGTATCGTTGGGACTGCTGGCTGTAAGATGCGACCCGGTGCCTGACGAGCTGATGCGAGCATGCACGGGATATTCCTTCTATGGCAAAGGTGAACGATGCGTGTTCCACAGGGCTCAAATGGCCCATTGAGGTCAACTTGTTGAGGAATGTGCCTTGTTCCTCTTCGCGTGCGCGCATAACAAGCTCATCGATACCTGCAGCGCTGTAGCAGAGCTTCGCGGCTGCACCGACAGTCTTCTCGGGATCGGGCGTATGGCTGACCAGAATTACCTTGAGCGTTGCTTCCATGGACATTCCTTTCGACTTCTTTCCCCTTTCACCATCATACCTCGATCCCCATGCTTCTTAACTCCTCCGCTTTTCTGCGCGAGCACTCCTCACAACGGAATTCGGGGTTCGCGTCCTTCGTTTTGTTGTACTGTTTCGCCTGGGCGATCCGGTATCCTCTGGCCGTTCTTCCGCAGTCCACGCAGGTGGAAAATTCTTTTACTTCCCATTGAACAGCGAGATAGTCCGATTTGAAAATGAATCTATCGATCCAGAAGAATATAAGCCCGCCGATGAGATTGGCGACGACGGTCGCCACGATCTTGTCGGTGCTGGCCAGAATCAGAAGAACGCCCGCAAGGATAGGGGTGGAGAGTTGCCAGCGGACGAGGTACAGTCCGTAACGTTTCCAGTTCGCTTGCATCATTTGTTCCTCCTTTTCACGACACGTGTATCTCGTGAATGTCGACGTTATCATCGATGAGATCGACCTTTACACCGGGATGCTCCGTGGTGTGGTATATTCCGTGCGCCGCTTTTACCACTGCCCCGGAGGCGCCTATTCCCGAAGGGCAATGTTTGCTGACCCATTCCAGGATGAGAAAGGCACGGTTCACCGCTTCGCCCGTGATGTCGCGCATGGCGTAATCAGGATGGCCAATCGTCCCCATGTATATGTCCCCGGAATTGAGCGAAATCATCAGCTCTTTCTGGTAGATCACCTGCTTGGCATGTATTGCCGCGCCGATTGCCCTGTCTGCGTGGCCCGGTCCCGAAAAGAAGCAGAGAAAGCCGTCCCCCACGTACTTGACAGGGATGGCGTCGTACTTCAACACCGATTCGGTAAGGTGGTAGAAAAGGACGTTTATATAGTCCGCGACCTCTTTGGAGTTCATGGAGATCGACCGTCTTGCGAAATGGGTCACGCCCGAGCAGAAAACGGTCGCGTCGAACACTCCGCTTCCCGGGCCGGTCATGCCGAGGAGATAGTCCGTGCTCACGTCAAAAAATCTGGCTATTTTGAGGAGCATGGGGATGTCGGGGCAATTGGCGTCACGCTCCCACTTCGACACTGCCTGGGGACTCACCTGGAGGGCGTTCGCCAGGTTGATTTGTTTAAGGCCCCGTTTCTCCCTCAGGAGACGTATCTTTTGTCCTATATTCATAATGATACACTTGTTTTATTACAAAAAAGCGTTCTTTTCAACGACCCGGAGGTTCAAATAGATCAACCTCGGGTTGACGATGGGGTAATAACAGAGGAGACCGCCTTTTCTATGAGTTCCGTTTGACCGGCATGTTATTGAAGCGGCTCACTTGAAGTATGCTTCAACAATACAATTCAGGCCGGTAACGAGGGGAGCGATGGACGGAATATTGGACAAGTCGTTCAAGATTACGTTGATGACTGCCTTGTTCTTCACGTTCCTCTCCATCTGAATGCGCAGGGTAGCGAGATCGGAGAGCAGATCTTTCTTGGCTTCGGGCGCCACGGTGTTGTCCCTCTCCAGCATCTCCTCCATGTCTTCGAGAATGGCCTGAATGGCACGTCCCGCATAAAAGGGAGGCTGCTTCTCCTCGTTTGCCGTATTTTCCGCTGGCGTCGTTCTGTCCCGGACAGGCGCGGCCGGCGGGTAGCTCTTCTCCTCAATAACAGTACCGGGCGATGATACCTGTTCCTCATGCTCATGCATCGAAGACTGAGAGAGCCTTTCGGCTATTGCTCCGGAAAAGGCCTGGGGATTATTTCTGTATTTCCCGATAATCCCCGTTTCTCCCCCTTTCTCGACAAATATGCTCCCATCCATCGTGATCCCCGCACTGATCCCGCCCAACATATCAAGGCCGGCCATGATCACAAATCCCCTGTCTCCCAGGAGATTGATGGCTTTGGTCAGTTCTTCCATGTCGGTAATTCCCATCATAGGGACAAAGTCATTCACGGTAAAAAGGAAATTGGGATGGGGAGCCGCTTCTGCAAGGTCGTACAGGTATACCAGGAAAAGTTCTGCCAGCTCTTCGGTCTTCATCTCAGTTTTCCTCCATGCTTTTGCGAAATTAAGGACTAATTATACCAATCTGGCAAACCCCGCGCAACGATGTCTTTTTTCTGCCTTAAGACGTTCCTTTTGTGTCTTTTTTGCCGCGATACCGGATCAGCAACGGCCATTCTTCAAGCGGACGGATGCCGTTGAGCCGATGCTCTATTATCCCTTCCGCGGCAGGCCGTGTCAGGCCGGCCAACAGGGTGTCTCCGCCCGCTTGAATACGGGCTTTTGCTTATTTAGACTATTGATAACCGGAAAGGCAATTTAACGCCACAAAAGAAAAGAAAGGGGGAAAGGAGAATGAGAGGCCGAGCGTTGCCGGCGTTTTCAGACAGTGATGTTTCCTTTGTCATTGAGACGGTCGACCCAAGACTGAGGGCTCGAAAGGCATCTATCAGGGAAAATTCGGATGTCATGGAACGAGTGGTCGAAGAGAACACCGACCGACTCCTGGAACTGGTATTTTCCGTTGAAGAGGACAGGGTGCTCCTTACCATTTCACCCCGCCTGCTTTTTGATATCCTTTTGAGGAAGACAGCCAGGGTATTGAATAAAGAGAACTATGTTTCTGGAGCGGGTCGGCAGGCAGGTTGTACCCGTGTTCGATGCAAAAGAAGCAGGTGATTTTCTTGCATGGAAGAGTGTTATCCCTTTGGGGGTCAAAGAAAAGTCGCTCAACTTCATTGCCGATTTTTATCTTCGCTTCAGGAAACAAAGACTGTTTGACTTCGATGCGTGACCATTGTCGATGAGAACCATTTTTCGACCGTTCAGGGACGTGGTTCAGGCTCGCTTTATAAGCAGGCCAAACCGTTTTCTTGTGGAATGCGAGCTTGATGGCGGCCTTTCCGTAAACGCCTTTCTTCCGAATCCGGGTCGGCTGCAGGAACTGCTCCTTCCGGGGGCTGTTATCCATCTTGTAAGGGATGAGCAACAGGCCGGCCGCAAGACCGTCTACACGGCGGTCGGGGTCAATCGTGACGAATGGCCGGTCATGCTCCATACCCACAAGACGAACGTCGCTGCCCGCCATTTGCTTGAGAACAGGCTGATACCCGGACTGGAGGATGCGACGGTTCTCAGGCAGGAGGTCCCGGCCGGACACAGCAGGTTCGATTTTCTCCTGAGGGACAGGGAAGGGGAGATGTTGCTAGAAGTCAAGTCATGCACGCTTTTTGGAAATACCGTTGCCATGTTCCCTGATGCCGTGACTGCCCGGGGAGCGAGGCATCTTCGCGACCTGGCGGAGCATTCGGGGAACGGGATGAGAAGCGCCGTGCTTTTCATGGTGCATTGGCCTTTCGCGCAAACCTTTATGCCCGACTACCACACGGACCTCTCTTTTGCCCGGACCCTTCTGGCCGTTCGCAAGTCGGTGAGGATCATTCCGGTTGCCGTCCAGTGGCAGCAGGGTCTCGCCCTTGGCGACAAAGTGAGCATCCTCGACATCCCGTGGGCGTATATCGAACAGGAGGCGCAGGACAGGGGCAGCTACCTGCTGATCCTGAAATTGAAGGAAGACAGTTCAATTCCGGTGGGTACAGGACGTTTCCATTCCTTCCGCAAAGGTTTCTACCTCTATGTGGGGTCTGCCATGGCGAATCTTACGGCGCGGATAGAAAGGCACTGCAGGTCGCGAAAGCGGTATCACTGGCACATTGACTGGCTGAGATCGGTAGCCGACGTTCATGCCGTTCTCCCGGTCCGCTCTTCGACACGTCTCGAATGCAGTCTGGCAGAGGCACTCTCCGGTGTCGCCGAGTGGTTTGTGCCGGGTTTCGGATGCTCCGACTGTTCGTGCGACACCCACCTTTTCGGCATGACCGGTGATCCCCTCAATTCACGGGAGTTCCACCGGGTGCTGCAACACTTCAGGATGGATCGGTATTCGGTGGGCAAGATTTGAAAGTCGAAGGTGGTTTTCTTCGACCCACGTTCTTATGCTATAATAGCGGCACATCGTGAAGGGTAGTAGCTTTTCCTCGGTAGATCGTCATGCCGTCTGGTGATCCAGACCGGTCTGCCGGTTAGGAAGCCTAATAAGCAAGACCTTTGCCGGGGAAAACCGGCGAAGGTCTTTTTTTTGGAGGAGACGATGAACGACAGGTGGCATGAGCAGGAGTCGCGGGTGGTGCTTGAGGCGGTCGGCTCTGACAGAGAGGGTCTGAGAAGTGAAGAGGCGACCCGGAGGCTCCGGGAATACGGGCCCAACAGGCTGGTGGAAAAGCCGGGAAAAAGCATTGCCGTAATGTTCCTCGATCAGTTCAAGGACTTCATGATACTGATCCTTTTGGCCGCAGCCGCTGTGGCGGGCATCATCGGAGAGATCACCGACACCTTCGTTATCATTGCGATCGTCATTGCAAATGCCGTCATCGGTTTCATCCAGGAATACAGGGCAGAAAAGGCCATGGAAGCATTGAAGGCAATGGCAACCCCGCAGGCCACTGTAATAAGGGACGGATCGACGAGAAAGGTAGCTTCGACCGACATCGTTCCCGGAGACGTGGTCGCCCTTGAAGCTGGCGCCTTTGTGCCGGCAGACATGCGCCTTATCGAAGTGGCTCAGCTTCAGGTGAACGAGGCAGCGCTCACGGGGGAATCCCTGCCCGTTGAAAAGCAGACCCACGTGATCAGCGGCCCGGAACTGACCGTCGGGGACAGGGTCAATATGGCCTACAAAGGGACCGTCGTCACGTATGGAAGGGGGCTGGGCGTGGTTGTTGGGACTGCCATGAACACGGAGCTTGGCAGGATCGCGACCATGCTCCAAGAGGAGCAGGAAATGAAGACGCCCCTCCAGAAGAGACTGGCCGTGTTCGGGAAACGCCTGGCCCTCGTGGTCCTTGTTATTTGCGCGTTTGTCTTCGGCATCGGTGTTCTGAGAGGGGAAATGCCCCTGCTCATGCTCCTGACCGCTATTTCACTGGCAGTAGCAGCTATCCCGGAGGCCCTTCCCGCGGTCATTACCATTTCTCTTGCCCTGGGTGCCAAGAAAATGGTGAAAAAGAACGCACTGGTGCGAAAGCTGCCCGCCGTTGAGACCTTGGGATCCGTTACTTATGTATGTTCCGACAAGACAGGCACCCTCACCCAAAACCGGATGACCGTCGAAGAGGTCTATATGAACGGAAAGATCTACCGCGGAACCGATCCGGAAGTAGGCAGGGCCAAATATCTCCTGCATGCTCTTGCCTTAAGCAATGATGCGGTAATCGATGATCAGGGGAATGTGGTGGGAGACCCGACGGAGACCGCCCTTCTCGTATGCGCCAGGGGCCACGGGTGTAAAAAGGAAGTGGTCGGGAAGGACCTTCCCCGGGTGGCAGAGATCCCCTTTGATTCAGAGAGGAAATGCATGACCACCTTCCACCGGCTTTCCTCCGGCAGTTACGTTTCCTTTACCAAGGGCGCGGCCGACAGCCTTCTTGCAGTCGCCGTTACCGAGACGGGCGGGAATGGGGGTGAGTCGCCGAAGAAGGACGAGATACTGAAAGTGAGCGAAGAGATGGCAGGGAGAGGGCTTCGCGTTCTTTGTCTCGCGATGAGAGAATGGGAGAAATACCCGGACAGCATGGCGTGCAACGTGGTGGAGGATAAGCTGACTGCCCTCGGCCTGGTGGGTCTCATGGATCCGCCCAGAGAAGAGGTGAAGGAAGCAGTGTCCGTCTGCAAGACGGCAGGAATCCGGCCGGTAATGATCACAGGAGACCATCCCTTGACTGCAAAGGTCATCGCCCGGCGGATCGGGATCATGGAAGACGGCACCCATCTGAGCGTGATGACCGGCCAGGATATGGACAAGCTCTCTGACGAAGAGTTCGAAAGAAGGGTGGATGAGATCAGGGTCTATGCCCGCGTCGCGCCGGAGCAGAAGCTGAAGATCGTGAAGGCCCTTCAGGCCAAGGGTCAGTTCGTGGCAATGACAGGTGACGGGGTCAACGACGCGCCCGCGCTGAAGAGGGCGGACATCGGGGTGGCTATGGGCATTACCGGGACGGATGTCTCTAAAGAGGCGGCGGACATGATCCTCCTGGACGACAATTTCGCCACCATTGTCCGTGCCATAAGGGAGGGGCGGAAGATCTACGACAATGTGAGGAAGTTCATCAGGTATCTTCTGACGACGAACTCCGGTGAGATCTGGACACTCTTCCTCGCTCAGATTATCGGACTGCCCGTACCGCTCCTGCCCATCCATATACTCTGGGTAAACCTGGTCACCGACAGCCTGCCTGCCCTTGCCCTTTCGGTAGAACCTGCGGAGGAGGACGTGATGAAGCGTGCCCCAAGGCATCCGAAGGAGAGCATCTTTGCCCACGGACTTGGCATTCAGGCGTTGTGGGTGGGTCTCCTCATGGCAGGTCTCGTGCTCGGTGTTCAGGCGACCGCTCTCTATAACAGGATCGAACACTGGCAGACAATGGTCTTCACCGTATTGTGCCTTACCCAGTTCGGCAGCGCCCTTGCCGTACGTTCGGAACGAAGATCCCTCTTCAGCCTGGGGCTTTTTTCCAATCCTGCCCTTTTCGGTGCCATTGTCATCTCGTTCGCGCTTCAGATGGCCGTCGTCTATATTCCGGCGCTGCGCCCTATTTTTCACACCCAGCCTTTAACGCTCCCGGAGCTCCTGCTATGCGTCGTTGTCTCTTCGGTTGTCTTTTTTGGAATGGAACTGGAGAAAATCTTCAGGAGGAAGTGTGAGGGCAGGACGACGCTATAGGGCCGAAGCGGCAAAAGAGAAGGCCGGGAAAAGGTGGAAGCTCACGGGCTTGTAGTTGTATTATAGGTGTATTGGACGGCTTCACCAGTGAAATAGACGAATCAAGGGAGGGAATACTATGAAACGGAAAATATCTCTTTTAGCTCTGGTGCTGGGCCTGGTTTTTGTGCCCCTCTTCTCGTACCCTGCGATCGGTCACGCTGAAGGGAATCGGCCGGCAGGGTTTGTCGACGTGAAGGATGTGGTACCTTCGGTGCTCCTCGACGTAAGATACTTCACCGCGCACAATTTTGTGGGAACAAAGGTTGACGGGTATAATGCCCCGAAATGCATTCTTACGAGAAAAGCTGCCGAGGCGCTTGGCGGGGTTCAGAAGGACCTCGAACCGTTTCGCCTTTCCTTAAAGATATATGACTGTTATCGGCCGCAGAAAGCGGTGGCCCATTTTGTCAGGTGGGCGAAGGATATAGAAGACACAAAAACGAAAAAGGAGTTTTATCCTACCATTGATAAAAGGAATCTCTTCCGGGACGGCTATATTGCCGAGAAATCGGGTCACAGCAGGGGGAGCACAGTAGACCTCACCGTGGTTGCCATGCCTCCCGGTGACCAGGAAACGTATACACCCGGCCAACTGTCGGCGTGCTACCTGCCGACAGACAAGCGTTTTCGGGATAACAGCATTGACATGGGCACGGGGTTTGATTGTTTCCATGAACTGGCCCACACGGCAAACGGTCAGGTGGGTGTCACGCAGCGGCTTCACCGGCTCTTGCTGAAAACGCTGATGGAAAAGCACGGTTTCGTCAATTACGACAAAGAATGGTGGCATTTTACCCTGAAAGACGAGCCGTTCCCCGACACGTATTTTGATTTTCCCGTGGAATGACACACCAAAGCAACTCCGGGATCGACTGCTGGCCGGGTTGAAACGCTTTCCCGAGGGACACAGACTACTGGTAACAGGATAAACTGATGAAAGGGTCGCCATCAGGAGCGGCACCTTTGTGGAGGCGACCATGAACGCTTCACGGATCATGTTCATTTCTATCCTTGCCTTATCCCCTCTATGGGGTCCGGGATGTGCGTCCTATTATGACGGTTATGATTACTATCGGAACTACGCTTCCGGTTACTACACGTCATCCTCCTACCCCTATTACCCCGGCTCCTACTATCCTTTCGGCTTCACCTTTTACTACGGTCCTTCCGGATATTACCGTTATCGCGGGCCCTATTATAGTCCATACGGCCGGCCGGCCCCGGGTCCGTACGGACCTTACCGCCCCTATGCGAGGCCTTATCCTGGACCTTATATGAGGCCGTACCCCGGCGGACCATACACACGACCACACCCGGCATACCCGGGTCCCTACGTGAGACCGCACCCGGGTCCGTCGAAACCTTATGCCGGACCCTACACCAGGCCCCACACCGGACCTTCCTACAGACCCCGCGGTTGATCTTGCGAGGAAGTCTGAGGTCTACGCATTCGTTTCAACTGAAGCTCCTTGAGGGGCAGGCGGGCTACATCCAATAGTTGAAGAGGTTGAAAATGAATTGCTTTGTCCTTTCAATGAGCGGGCGTTGAGCCCATTCCTCGGGGAGTATCCGATTCGATTCGGCGATATCCTCCTCGAAGCTCGATTCCATTTTTTTTGCAAATTTGCGGCTCAAAATAACTGCGTTAATCTCGTCGTTGCTCACGAAACTCCACAATTCAAGATTTGTTGAACCGATGGTTGACCAGATGCCGTCGACCACCATGCTCTTTGAATGAAGCACGGTTCCCGAGCGCTCGTACAGTTTCACGCCTGCTTTCAGGAGCTCGCCGTAATGCCATCTTCCTGCCTGACGCACGATGGCATGATCCGTGTATTCCGGAAGAATGATCTGAACGTCGACCCCCCGCTTCGCCGCATCGGTGAGGGCCTGCATCATCTGATCATCCGGCGCGAAATAAGATTGGGTCATGCGGATAGATCTTGTTGCGTGCGCCACGGCAGAGACATACATCATGTAGGTCGTCCTATTCATGTATCCCGGTGTGCTGCCTACCACCTGCACAATCTGGTCCCCCATCCTTCCCACCTCCGGAAAGTAGTTGCCTGAAGAGAGAGGTGGGCCGCCCTGATGACTCCATGTGGCGAGAAAGAGTTTTTGAAACTCGGCGACCACAGGGCCCTCGATCATGACATGAGTGTCACGCCAG
>MVRP01000156.1 GCA_002067405.1 Syntrophorhabdaceae bacterium PtaU1.Bin034
CTGGCGGGTGAGACGTGGATTATCAAGGAGTACTACCGGCAAATGGGGATCGAAGTCGTCTCCTGCATGACAGGCGACGGCAGGGTCGATGAAATAGGCCGGTCCCACCGGGCTATGCTCAACGTGGTCCAGTGTTCCGGCTCCATGACCCATCTCGCCAGGATGATGCAGGACACCTATGGAATTCCTTTCACGCGGGTTTCCTACTTCGGCATTGAAGATACGTCAGAGGCCCTCTACGGGGTCGCGCGCCATTTCAACGATCCGTCGGTCATGAGAAACACGGAAGAGCTGGTACGCAACGAGGTGAACCGTATCTACCCTGTTGTGCAGCAGTACCGGGCGGACCTCCGGGGGAAGAAGGCAGCCATCTACGTGGGCGGCTCCTTCAAGGCTTTCTCGCTTGTCAAGGCCCTGCGCCACCTGGGAATCGGGACTGCCATCGTTGGCTCCCAGACGGGAAACCGGGAAGATTACGAATACCTGAAGGAGATTTGCGACGAGGGAACAGTGATTGTGGATGACACGAACCCCCTGGAGCTTTCCAAATTCATGATGGAAAAGCAGGTGGATCTCCTGATCGGCGGCGTGAAAGAGCGGCCGATCGCCTACAAGATGGGGGTCGGCTTTTGCGACCACAACCACGAGCGCAAGCTTGCCCTCGCAGGCTTTGAAGGTATGCTCAATTTTTGCCGTGAGGTCCATTCGTCGATCATGAGCCCGGTATGGAAATTCTCTCCGGCACGGCAAAGAAAGACAGATAGCAGGAAGGTGTATCATGAGGCAGGCAGAAGAGTTGCTGTATAACGAAAACGAGCTGCGCCACTCCATGTCCACGCAGAACGCGTGCAAGCTTTGCGCGCCCCTTGGGGCGAGCGTCGCTTTCCGCGGCATAGAGAACTGCATCCCCCTCATCCACGGCTCTCAGGGCTGCTCGACCTATATCCGGCGCTATGTGATCAGCCATTTCAGGGAGCCTATCGACATTGCGTCGTCCAATTTTACCGAGTCGAGTGCTATTTTCGGCGGTGGGGAGAACCTGAAAAAGGCCCTTGACAACCTGACGCGGCAATACCGGCCCCACGCTGTCGGCATCGCTACCACGTGTCTTTCCGAAACCATCGGCGACGACGTCCGGCTCTACATCGACGAGTATCAACGGACAAAAAAGAACGATTTCGTTCCGGCAATCATCCATGCTTCCACGCCCAGTTACCGTGGCACGCATATGGAAGGATACCACGAGGCCATAAGGGCGACCATAGTGGCGCTTGCTGAGGGCGGGCCCTGCAACGGCACAATCAACATTGTCCCCGGCTTTGTTTCTGCCGAGGACCTGCGACACCTGAAAGAAGTGATTTCCGATTTTTGCGTTCCCTTCACTATGCTCCCCGACTACTCGGAGACGCTCGACGGTGAATCGTGGGAGGACTATCAGAAGCTCTCATCCGGCGGCACGCCTATAGACGCCATAAAGGGGATGGGCAGGGCCGTGGGGACGATCCAGTTCGGGAGAAGCCTTGAAGGGCAGAGGAGCGGCGCGGCCTATCTTGAGGAGCATTTCGGGGTTCCGGTCCTCACTGTCGGGCTACCGATCGGGATCAGGGAAACAGACCGGTTTTTCGCTACCGTCTCAGACATGTCGGGTGCCGGTGTGCCGGAGAAATACGAAAAGGAAAGAGGCCGTCTCATCGACGCTTACATCGACGGACACAAATATGTCTTCGGCAAGCGGGCGATCCTTTACGGGGAAGCTGATTTCGTTGCCGGCATGGCCTCACTGCTGGATGAGATAGGAATGGTGCCGGTCATCTGCGCAACAGGGGCGTGTACGGGCACCTTCAAGTCGGTCGTCCGTTCCGTTCTGGAAAACACGCACGGGGAACTCATTATATCGGAAGACAGCGATTTTGTGGGTATGCTGGAGGCGTGCGAGTCGGTGAAGCCGGACATTATCATAGGCAACAGTAAAGGATATTTCCTTTCGCGGCGGCTTGGCATCCCGCTCGTACGGGCCGGTTTTCCCATTCACGACCGCATAGGGGGACAGCGCATTCTCCATGTCTGCTATCGCGGCACGCAGCAACTTTTCGACCGGATCGTTAACGCCCTCATTGAGGCGAAGCAGAACAGCTCCGGGATTGGGTACAGTTACATATGAATGAAGGAGGCGCCAATGAATCACGATGACCACCCATGCTTCAGCGAGAATGCGCGCCATCGCATAGCGCGGATACACCTGCCCGTTGCGCCCGGGTGCAACATGCAGTGCAACTACTGCAATCGTGATTTCGAGTGCGTCAACGAATCGCGGCCGGGCGTGGCGTGCACGGTCCTGAAGCCTTTACAGGCGGCCGATTACCTCGATTCGGTGCTGGAGAAGATCGAGAACGTCAGGGTCGTGGGTATTGCAGGCCCCGGCGACCCCTGTGCCAACGGGGACGAGACCATCGAGACCCTCAGGCTCGTGAGGGAGAAACATCCGGAGATGATGCTCTGCGTCGCCACGAACGGCCTCAATCTTTCGGAGTACATTGACGAGTTCGCCGCCCTCGACATAAGCCACGTGACCGTAACCGTAAACGCAGTGAAACCTGACGTGGGCAAATGGATATACGATTGGGCCAGGCACAGGAAAAGGATGTACCGGGGCGTGGATGCGGCCTCGATAATCCTCGAAAAACAGATGGAAGGCATATCGAGGCTGAAAGAAAAAGGCATAACGGTGAAGATCAACACGGTCGTCATACCCGGGATCAATGATGAGCACGTGGTCGAGGTGGCGAAGCGGATGGCAGCGTTGAAAGCCGATATCCACAACTGCATTCCCCTTTATCACGTCGCAGGCACCCCTCTTGCCGGCATTGTGCCACCGTCTCCCGAGACGATGAAGGCGATCCGCGCAAGGGCAGAGGAGTTTTTACCGCAAATGAGTCATTGTGCGCGGTGCCGCGCCGACGCAGCAGGCCTGATCGGCGAGAGACTGAACGCCGAGGTGATGGATCTCCTGAAAGAGGCCGGCGGCTCGCATCCCACTGCCGAAAGGCGTTTTGTCGCCGTGGCAAGCATGGAAGGGCTCTTTGTGAACCAGCATCTCGGTGAAGCAAGTGCACTATGGATTTACGGCATAAAGGACGGCAAAGCCGACCTTGTCGAAAGGCGTCCAGCACCTCCACCGGGCGGGGGGATGGAACGATGGGCAGCACTGGTGAATTTGCTCCGGGACTGCCATACCGTTCTCGCGAGCGGCATCGGACCTTCCCCTCAGCTCGTCCTGGAACGGGCGGGGTTACGGGTGGTGGTGATGGAAGGGCTGGCAAGGGAAGGGATCGAGGCGATCTTTTCCGGAAGGGAAATACCAAAGATATTGCTCCGTGCACCGGGACGTTGCGGGATCGGGCAGCAATGCAGCGGCAAGGGAACAGGGTGCGGGTAAAAGAAAAGGCGACCGTTAACAAACTGTTAACAACAGGAGGAGAACGATGAAAAAACCAAAACAGCATATTTTTGTCTGTGGGAGCTTCCGTGCGAACGGCACGCCCCAGGGTGTCTGCAACAAAAAAAGCTCCATGCAGTTGCTCCAGTATCTGGTACAGGAACTGTCGGATCGTGGAATGACCGACGTGTCCGTATCGAGCACGGGCTGTCTCAAGCTCTGTGATGTCGGTCCCGCCATGGTCGTCTATCCCCAGAACTGGTGGTACGGGGGCGTCGAGAGCGAGGCGGCAATCGACGAGATCATCGATTCGCTCGAGACGGGGAAGCCTGCGGAGACTTATGTGATTGCGTGAGGCGATTCCTTTCCGGGTTTCTTCGTTTATAGTCGCGGTTGCCTGTTGAACCGCGCGGAAGGGATCAAATATAATAAGCAGAGTGACGTGAAAAGAGGGAGGTGCCTGTATGCGTGTGGCCAAGAAAGAGATACGGGACAAAGAGGCGATCGAAGGGATACTGGAAAAATGCCAGGTGGGGAGGCTGGGAACTATCGGCCGAGATGGTTACCCCATGGTTAAGCCCCTCAACTATATCTACCGCAACGGAGCGATATATTTCCATTCTGCCAAGGCGGGCGAGAAGATAGAGGATATGGGGAGGGATAACCGCGTCTGCTTCGAAGTCGACATTCCCATTGCCTATGTAAAAAGCACGGAAAATCCTTGCAAGGCCGAGTACCTCTATCAGTCGGTCATTATCAGGGGTCGCGCGCACATCGTTGAAGCCGGGGATGAAAGGCTGCGCGCCCTGGAGGCGCTCATGAAAAAGTACCAGCCCGAAGGCGGCTACGGGACTTTCCCGGAGGATAAGCTCGCCTTGACGGCAGTGGTGAGGATCGACGTCACGGAGATGACCGGAAAGCAGGACCTCGGCAAGCAATAGGGAGACAAGGGCGGCTTCATTCAGCCTTGCCGGACTCCGTGATCCTATAAAATCAACTTCTCCTCTTTGTCAATAACCCCAACCTTTTTAACCACCTTGACGAGTCTGAACCAGGGTAGCATATTTGAGCAGTTGTTTTCGACCGGCCTTTACGCGCCGAAAGCAGCCTGATAAAATAGGTGTGCATAAAAATAGTCATTAATACCATAAGGTTAGATATCATGAGCGGGAAAAAGTCTCATAAAGATGAGTATAACATTTCATCATCACAAAAGAAGTTTGTGGGGAATGCCCGGGAATCAAGGGGGAGAGTCTGTTCCGAATGGCTATCTGAGCCGGAGGAACAAGGCTGCGCGCAAGCCAGGAGGGCTTTGATCGAGAGCGAGGAGCGGTACAGAAACCTTGTCGAGAACAGCCTGGATGGCATTCTGCTCACCGCTCCCGAGGGAGAAGGTAAAGTTCTTGCTGCCAATCCTCAGGCGTCCAAGATCCTGGGATGGCCCGAGGAAGAACTTATAGGATCGCCACGAGCGGTAACGTTCAACATGGACGATCCGAGCATCAAAAAAATGATAGAGGAAAGGGTGAGAACAGGCCATTACAGGGGTGAAGTGACTTTCAAGAGAAAGGACGGAACCATATTCTCTGCCGAGGTATCCACCACCCTTTTCAAAGATTCAGCCGGTAATTCCAGAGCTGTTTTGGCCATACGCGATATTACCGAACGCAAGCGGATCGAGGAGGAACTGCACAGGGTCCATAACGAATTGGAGCGGCGTGTGCAGGAGAGAACGACCGAACTCGAGGAATCGAGAAAGAGATACCGGGACCTCGCCGAACTCCTGCCGGAAATGGTATTTGAAGCCGATACCATGGGCCGTTTCACCTATGCGAACCGGCAGGCTCTCGAAACGTTCGGATACACTACAGAAGAATTTGAAAAAGGTATTTACCATTGTGATATGGTGGCACCCAGAGAACGGGCCAGGGTTTTGAAAAACGGCGTCAGAATCCTTCGCGGGGAACGCCGGGAAGGAGACGAATATGTAGGACTGAAGAAAGACGGGACAGAGTTTCCGATCTTCATAAGAGCCACCTTGATAGAAAAACAGGGCAAACCGGCAGGTTTCCGGGGTGTGGTGAAGGACCTGACGGAATCGCGAAAAGCCGAGGAAGAGTTCAGACGACTGGCGATAGCCGTGGAAGCAGTGGCGGAGGGGGTCGGCATATTTGCGACTGACGGCACCATCCTTTACGTGAACCCGGGCTACCTGAGGATGACGGGGTATGAGAAGCGCGAGCTCGTCGGGCGGAACGTAAATGTCTTCAGGAACGATTACCACTCCGACAGGTTTTACCATTCGATTTTACAAACGGTTTTATCCGGGGAGACATGGGCCGGCCGGGTGGCGATTACCAGAAAGGACGGTTCTTTTTTTGAAAACGACATCACGATCTCTCCTGTAAGGGACAGCTCCGGGGTTGTCATGAATTATGCGGTCGTAGCTCGTGAC
The DNA here is from genome assembly GCA_002067405.1 of Syntrophorhabdaceae bacterium PtaU1.Bin034. Next base: position 5,892 of record MVRP01000156.1, read on the forward strand.
GTTACCGAAAAGCTCCGGCTTGAGGAACAGCTCAGACAAGCCCAGAAAATGGAGGCCCTTGGAACTCTCGCCGGTGGTATTGCGCACGATTTCAATAATATTCTCGCTGCGATCATCGGTTTTGCAGAATTGCTTCAGGACAGGGCGAGAAAAGACACAGAGGAGCAGAGGTCACTACAGAGCATCGTCGATGCCGGATTGCGGGGCAGGGACCTCGTGCGGCAGATGCTGACGTTTTCCAGAAAGGTAAAGCAAGAGAGGAAGCCTTTGCAACTCGCGGATATCATCAGAGAGACAACAGGACTCCTTCGTGCCTCCATACCTTCTACGATTGATATCAGACTTGAGGCAGAAAACGAGGGCGGATATGTAATGGGCGACGCGGTGCAACTGCAGCAGGTACTGATGAATCTCTGCACCAACGCAGCACATGCCATGCAAGAGAGAGGGGGTATTCTTACCATAGGCCTGAAACATGTGCGGGTTGACAGAGGTGAGTGGCTCGACTCGGAGTTGAATTCCGGTCGATATATGAAGCTGTCGGTGACTGATACGGGGCACGGCATGACGAAACATATCGCTGAACGGATTTTCGATCCTTTCTTCACCACCAAGAAAACAGGCGAGGGGACCGGGCTGGGCCTTTCCGTGGTCCACGGTATCGTAAAGAGTCACAATGGGGCAATCACCGTAGAGAGCAGGCCGGGCAAAGGGTCCATCTTCAATGTGTATTTCCCCCTGTTCCAGGCAGTACCCCCGGAACAGGGGGAAATAAGGGAGGAAGTGCCCCGCGGAAGGGCAAATGTCCTTCTGATCGATGACGAGGAGAGCCTTATCAAGGTAGGCAGGAACATGCTGGAAAGGCTCGGCTACTCGGTCACTGCGAGCAGGAGCAGTGCCCAGGCCCTTTCCCTCTTTGCTTCGAATCCCCGCGCTTTCGACGTTGTGATAACCGACCAGACCATGCCTGATCTCACCGGTCTCGATCTGGCTACCCGGTTTATTGCACTGAGGCCGGATATTCCCATCGTGCTCGTCACCGGTTTCAGTCATCTGGTTGATTCGGAGAAAGCAAAGGCGGCAGGCATCAAGGCCTTTCTCATGAAGCCGGTCACGAGGGGGGAAATGGCCCGGACAGTGAGTGAAGTCCTGGAGAGGTGAAACCGGACGCGGTCAGACCTATATTAATGCTAACGGCTGTGGCGGGTTTTGAGTTAAAAGCCCGTAAATCACGCGACCCAAAGCACGGAGAGGAGTATATCCATGCCCAACGAGACAAGTGCCCCTTTCGTGTACTGGCCGAGCCTGCCGCTCAAAGACTGGCAGGATACTTACGCGACCCTCCAGTTATTCACCCAGATTGTGGGGAAGGTCAGGCTCAAGCAAGCGCCCCTGATAAATCATTGGTGGCAGGTGCCTCTCTATGTGACTCCCCGCGGGCTTACCACCTCTGCCATTCCCCATGGCGAGCGGACATTCGAGGTTCAGTTCGATTTCATAGATCACCGACTTATTGTCCATGCGTCCGGAGAGGAGAACGCCAGCCGATCCTTCGCACTTGCCCCTTATTCCGTAGCCGAGTTCTACGGGCAATTTATGGACACATTACGATCTCTCGGCCTGCAGGTGCGGATATGGCCTGTCCCTGTTGAAGTCGAGACCCGTATTCCTTTCGATCAGGACAGGACGCACGCGGCTTATGATCCCGAGTATGCTAACCGGCTCTGGCGTATTCTGGTGCAATCGGAGCGCGTATTCCAGCTATTTCGTTCCCGCTTCATAGGCAAATGCAGCCCGGTCCACTTCTTCTGGGGCGCTTTTGACCTCGCGGTCACGCGCTTCTCGGGGCGCCGGGCTCCGGACCACCCACCCGCCCCCTATGTGGCCCATTACGTTGTTCTCGAAGCATATTCTCATGAGGTGAGCAGTTGCGGGTTCTGGCCGGGCGGAGGCGTCATCGAAGAACCGGCTTATTATTCCTATGCCTATCCGGAACCGGAAGGATTCAGGGACTACGTTGTTCGTCCGGAGAGCGCCTATTACAGCAGCGAAATGGGAGAGTTTATTCTCCCGTATGATGCAGTGCGGCTGGCCGAAGAACCGGACAAGATGCTCCTTGCCTTTCTTCAGAGCACGTATGTCGCCGCAGCGGAAACAGGTCTTTGGGACCGGACGAATCTGGAACGGCTGGTGACATAGCCGTTGGGAGGATACATGCATGGCCAAACAACGCGCAGAGAGCGTGATAGCGGACAGTGGCAAGATTCTTCGGGAAGAGTTGCTCGCCCTGCTGGAGGGCGGCAATGCCCACATGAGTTATGGTGACGCTGTAGCCGGTTTCCCGATGGAAGATATCAACAGAAGGGTGCCTCACGGCAGCTATACGATGTGGCACCTGCTTGAGCACATGCGGATCGTGCAGTGGGACATCCTCGAATTCACCAGGAATCCGGAGCACGTCTCTCCCGATTTTCCGGACGGATACTGGCCGGCCCCCGACAAAAAGGCAACACCGGCCATGTGGGATAAGACCGTGAAGGGTTTTCGTGACGACCTCGATGCGATACAGGGAATCGTACGCGATCCGAAAACGGACTTTTTCGGTCCGATTCCGCATGCCAGGGACTACACGGTTCTCCGGGAGATGCTTCTCGTGGCCGACCACAATGCTTTTCACGTGGGAGAACTGGTTGCGCTGCGGCGGGTGCTCAACATGAACCCGGTGAAAGAATATTAGAAGCGGAAAGCCCCAAGCACGGCAAACGATCTCCTATCGGCAGGAGACAAAGCGGACATTGGCGAGGGAGGTATTTATAACCTCCCGTAAAGACTGAAGGGTGCCTTCTATCTCCTCGGTCGTATTCTCTGTTCCAAGCGAAAACCGGACGGCGCAGTGGGCTTCGTCGGTTGACAGGCCCATGGCAAGCAAGACATGGGACGGGTCGGGTGAACCTGATTTGCAGGCCGAGCCCGAGGAAAAGAAGACCCCCCGGGAATCGAGCGCGAGCACGAGAGACTCTCCTCTTATTCCGGGCAACGTGACATTCAGCGTATTGGGAAGTCTTTTTTCCGGATGGCCGTTCAATTTCGCCCCGGAGACAATCCGCAGTATGCCCTGCTGCAAGTCGTCACGCAGCTTCCTGACCCTGCTTTCCATCTCGCCCAGCCGTTGTCCCGCCAGGTGGGCGGCCCTCCCGATCCCAACGATGCTGAGCACGTTTTCCGTTCCGCCCCGGAGTCCGCGCTCCTGCTTTCCGCCATGGATAAGAGGCGGGATTTCAAGTCCTTTTCGGATATAAACCGCACCGGCTCCTTTGGGTCCGTTGAATTTGTGCCCCGAAAGGGTGAGAAAGTCGGCTCCCCATTCCTGAACGTCCACCGGCATCTTGCCGACTGCCTGGACTGCGTCGGTGTGAAAGAGCACGCCCCTTTGGGCCGCGATACGCGCCAGCTCGGTAATGGGCTGGAGAGATCCTGTCTCGTTGTTGGCTGCCATGATCGAAACGAGGCAGGTCCTCTCCGAAAGCACCCTTGAAAGGTCTTCGGGATTAACTATGGCGTTCCTGTCCACCGGCAGATAGGTTACCTCGAAACCGTGTTTTTCGAGCCAGCGGCAGGCGGCGAGCACGGAGGGATGTTCGATGGAACTGGTAACGATATGATTTTTCGAGGCGCCGAGGGCGAAGGCGACCCCTTTTATGACAAAATTGTTCCCTTCCGAGCCACCGCTGGTAAAGACGATGCGACGTGGGGTTGCGTTTATCAGGAGCGCAACGCTTTTGCGGGCGGCCTCCACCGCGTCATGCGCTTCTTTCCCTGCTCCATAGATGCTCGACGGGTTGCCGTAGCAGCGCAGAAAGTCAGTCATCGCCCTCCGGACTTCCGGGTCTATGGCGGTCGTTGCGTTGTGGTCCAGGTATATTCGAGGGGCCGACGCTTTTTGCTC
>MVRP01000157.1 GCA_002067405.1 Syntrophorhabdaceae bacterium PtaU1.Bin034
CGATGATTTCCCGCTCGCCGACGGTCCCATAAAACCGATGACCCGGTTTTCGTAGATGTCAAGATCGATGCCGCTCAGCACCTCTTTTCCGGCGAACGATACCGTCAGATTCCTTACCCGTATCTTTGTTTTGTGCATCTAGGAATACCTGGCAATCATCTTGTGCATTATGTAATAGGCGAGAATATTGATTATGAGAATGCTGCATACCAGGACAAGGGCCGTTGCGTAGGCTTTTTCCATCGAAATACCTTCCCTGGCGAGAATATAGAAGTGAACCGCCATGGTTCTGCCTGAATCCATAATGCTTGTCGGCAACCTCAGGGAACTGCCCATGGTAAAGATCACCGCGGCCGTCTCGCTGACCGCCCTTCCCACACTCAGCATGATACCCGTAAGGATACCGGGAGCGGCAGAGGGCAGGATTACGCGGGTTACCGTCTCCCATTTTGTGGCGCCCAGGGAGAAACTCACCATCCTGAGGTTCTTCGGGACTGCCTTGATTGCCTCTTCGCTTGTCCGGATAATAGTGGGCAGTACCATAATTGCCACGGTCAGTGTGCCGGAGAGGAGTGACCATCCCATCTTCAGCTTTATGACAAAGAAGATAAAACCGAAAAGGCCGTAGATAATGGAAGGGATACCGGCCAGGGACTCAACTCCGAATCGTATCACCCGCGTTAAGGTTGATTCCTTCGTGTATTCAGTGAGATATATGGCCGTCCCGACGCCGAGGGGCGTGGCAAAGACTATGGAGAGGAGGCCAAGGAACAGGGTCCCTATGATGGAAGGGAATATCCCTCCCAGTCTTCCCATATCCTCGGGGTAGGAAAACATGAATTCCAGCGTGAGATGCCGGGAACCTTTCAGGAATATGATGGCAATGATGAGTATGAGGATCCCCACCGTAAAAAGCGCCTGGGAACTGAGCGCAACCCGCATAAACTTGTCGACGAATCTCGGGTTGATCCTCATTTCACCACCCTTCTCTTGACCCAGAAATTGGCAACGAGGTTCAGGCTCATTATGATTATCAGAAGCACGACCCCCGTCGAAAAGAGCGCTCTCCGGTGATCGCCGGTGGCATAGGCCAATTCGAGGGCTATATTGCTCGTCAGGGTCCTTAAGGGGTCGAGCAGACTCGTGGGGATCTTCAGCGCATTGCCCGCGACCATGATGACGGCCATGGTTTCCCCGATTGCCCTGCCCATGCCGAGTATGAAGCTCGCAAGTATCCCCGATCGCGCCGCCGGAAGTACCACCCTGTAAACCGTCTGCCATTTCGTTGCGCCCATTGCGAGTGACCCTTCCCGGAAAGCAGGGGGGACACTCATGAGGGCGTCGAAGGAGATGCTGGTAATAGTCGGCAGGATCATGATCCCGAGAACCAGGGACGTAGAGAGTATGGAGAAACCCGCGCCTCCCAGATGTTCTCTGATAATGGGAACTATATAAATGACCCCGAGGAAGCCGTATACCACGGATGGAATGCCCGCCAGCAGCTCAAGAGAAGGCTTCAGCACAATCTTGGTCTTTTTTCCCGCGTATTCGGAGAGATAGGTCGCACAGGCAAGGGCTAGAGGCGCTCCCACGAACAGGGCGCCGAAAGTCACCATGAACGAGGAAATGATCATGGGGAATATCCCGAAAAAGTTCTTTGTCGGAGCCCATTTCATGCCCAGGGCAATAGCCGTTACTCCCGCTTTGTAGAACAGAGGCAATCCCTCGCTGAGGATAAAAATAAAGATGGTGAAGAGAAAAAGAAGAGACGAAAGGGCGAACAAGATAAGGATGAACCTGATAAAGCTTTCTTTATCGAATGACTTTCTATTCATTGACCGGAATCAGTCCCTCTTTCTCTAAAATGCCCTGTCCTTCTTTTGAGAGGACATAGTCGATGAAGAGTTTGGCGGCTTCGGCCGACTCCCCCGTGGTAAGGTAAAGAAAAGGCCTTACGATACGGTACTTTTTGGCCTGTATGTTCTCTGCAGTCGGAAGAGTTCCCGAGACTGAAAGCGCCTTTATCTTCTCGTCGACTACGCCGAGGGAGATATAGCCGATCGCGTACGGGTCCGTGGCAACGACCTCCTTCACAGAGCCGTTTGAGTCCTGCACCATGATGCTGTCGTGTATATCGGTATTGCCCATCACCAGTTCTTCAAAGGCGCCTCTGGTTCCCGATCCCTCTTCCCGCGTGACGGCGTCGATATTCCTGTTTATCCAGCCCAGCTCCCTCCAATTCCTGATTTTGCCGCTATAGACCGCTTTTATCTGGTCCGGGGATATGTCCTTAATGGGATTGCTTGGATGGACTACAATAGCGATGCCGTCATGGCATATCGTGATCTCGTGGAGCGTCTTTTCATCGCCCTTGAGCTCTCGTGACGACATGCCGATATCGACAGTCCTGTTAATGCACGCCTGGATGCCGGCGGAGGAACCGCCACCCTGAACGTCCACCGTGATCCTCGGGTGCTCGATCTTGAAATGTTCCGCAAGTTTTTCCGAAAAAGGCATAACCGAGGTAGACCCGGCAACGGTGACAGTCAACCGGTTGCGTGAAGAACCGTGCGAGGGGTTGCTGCAAGAGAAGAAACCGAGCGTGAGAGACAGGAACAGCAGGAAAGGGATAATCTTCATTTAGTGTTTTTCGGGGTATTTCAGATGCCTGATGATCCTGCCTTCCACGAGGAAAATGACCAGCTCCGCGATATTCACCGCATGGTCGGCAAGCCTCTCCAGATATTTGGAGATGAAGAGAAGTCTGGTGGCCCTCGAAATGGTCTTCAGGTCTTCCGACATATAGGTAAGGAGCTCCCGGAATATCTGCTCCGTAAGCTGGTCTACTTTCTCATCTTCCTTGGTGACCTTCCATGCAAGCTCAAGGTCCTCTTTAACGAATGCCTCCAGGCAATCTTTCACCATCAACTGCGTTATGTCGGCCACCTTGGGAAGATCGATGTAAGGCTTCAGTTGCGGTTCCTGGTTCAGCTCAAGAACCCTTTCGCAGACATTAACCGCCATGTCGCCCATACGTTCAAGATCGTAATTGATCTTGATAGCAGTATTGATGAAGCGAAGGTCTTTTGCCGCAGGCTGTCTCAGGGCAAGCAGCCTCAGGCAAAACTCATCTATCTCGACCTCTTTGGTATTGATCAGCTCGTCATCCTCGATTACGCGCCTCGCCAGATCCGAATCCCGGTTCTGTAGCGCGTTGATCGCGTCGCCGACGGCTTTCTGGACGAGGGAACCCTCGAACAGGATCTTCTCTTTCAGATCTCTGAGCTCTTCATCGAAAAGCTTGTAAATGTGTCCTTCGATCATCAATGCCTCCTTGAATGAGGTGAACAATTATAGTAGGTTTTTGCCGTCATTACAAGTGAGACAGCGGCGCTTCCGGCGGACGGGGGTGGCGGAAGCATTTACTGTATGGTTTTTGACCGCTCGCCGTGACAGCGTAATGGCCGGAATCCAAATTATGTACACGGTGCTTAGCGTTGATCGAAGCGGGCTGAGAAGAGTATGGTAAAATCTGGAATATGGTAACTCTCGGGTTGAATGGGATTTCATGGTTTCTTGACGACGAAGGACTCGTCGCCGCGGTAAAGGGACTTGCGGAGGAGAAGGACCTGCGCAGGACCTATGCGGTCGTGAGTTGTGGGTCGGAAAAGGTATTTGTCAAATACTTCCTGGAAAAGGGCGTTCTCGGCTTTGTGCGCAACAGGTTGGCCAACAGGGGAAAACGGGAGTATACCCTGGGAAAAAAGATGTCGGAAGTCGGGGTGGTCACACCCGGTCCTCTTGGTTACGGCGTGGGACAGAGAGGCTCATTTGTCCTCCAGAAGTGGGTGAAGGGTATTACTCTTAAGCAGGCTTTTGATGAGCAGCCCGAAAAACGGATTCTGCTTGTCGGTCAGCTCGCGGTTCTCCTAAGGCAACTGAAAACGCACGGCATCAGGCATAATGACCTCCACCTGGAGAACGTCATCCTGAGCGGACAAAGACCTTGCCTTATCGACCTCCATAAAACCAGGATAAAAAAGGCTTTCTCCCAAGACGATGAGTTGAGCAATCTCACCCACGCCCTTAACATGATCTACGATGATTTAACCGGGGAAGAAAAGGACACCTTCTTTCAGTGCTACGGACAATCCCATATCAGGCCCCTGGTGGAGGCAGGCCTGCGAGAACTCTGGGCAACGTGGATCAAAAACAAGAAAAGGAGATCATTTTCCAGTACTTCCAAGCTCGAGGCGAGAGAAGGCAGGGTTTGCATCAGGGGGTGTGAGGGCAGGGGGGACGGCGAGTTGAAGGAAGTGATCAAGACCGACAAAAAGGTACGCGTCGAGCGGCGCAGCGATCACGTAAGAAAGATATACCGGAACAGGCGAAGGCTTGTAAAGGCATGGGAAAACCATGTCGCCCTCGAGTACATGAGGCTCGATATTGTTCCCCGGCCTTTTTACGTGCAAAAAAGCTCCTTGCTTCGTAAAGGTTATATTGCCATGGAGGACCTGGGTGGAAGGGGAGAAGAGCTGGACAGATTCCTTGACAGAAGATACGACGGCATGAGTTGGACGGAACGGCACGGCTTTGTTTCGGCCTTTTCGCGGTTCCTGAGGAATGCCCTGAAAAAAGGCGTCTTCCACATGGACATGAAGGCGTGCAACGTCTTTGTTTTGTCGGGCGGTTTCAAGCTTCTTGATGCTGAGGATCTGGTTTTTGTTGCCGTCGAGGAGGAACGCCTGAGGCGCATGCTCGTACAACTCAATACGACCATGCCTGCGCGCGTGGCCGTCTCGGACAGGATAAGATTCTTTTCCGATCTGACGAAGGGCCTCCCTATCAACAGAAAGCGCTTGCTCCGGGAAGTGGCCGAGCAGTGCAGAAGCACAGAGATTGTCTATGAAGGGGTGTCCGGCCTCAAAAGGGAAGCATGGCCAGTGCATCGGCAATGCTCCCACTCGCCCTTCTCCCGTGTGCCTCGATCATGAAATGGTCCCTGGACATTGTCCCGTCTTCTGCCCAGTCGGGGAAAATGCCTCTATCCTTCAACCTGCTGACGTTGGTCCTTTTGTTGCCGAAGAGATGAGCCGCATCACTCGGGTGCAAGAGGACGCGGACACTGCCCGAAAAGCCTGCTTTCTCGGATTTGCGCACAATGGCGAGATAAAAAGCCTCCGATTTTACAAGGTACCCGAAAGCGGGGTGGTAGGGACCTGAAGCGACCTTTTCTTTCAGGACCTCATTTTCCGTGAGGCCCATCTTTATTGTCCTGATCCCTTGTTTCCAGGCATTGACGTAAATGTACGCGGCTTTGGCGACCGCGGTTTCGAGCGGGTCCGGTAAAAAACGGCCCTCCTGGTAGAGCTGGAAAAGCGGGGTGTCCTCGATCACCACGAGAGGGTAGATCCTGATAAAAGAAGGAGCGAGGCGAGTGACGGACAATACGGTCTCCCGCAAATCGTCGGGCCTCTCCTCCGGAAGACCGACCATGACCTGAAGACCGACCTGGAAACCTTCATCCCTCAGAAAGCGGTAAGTGCTGATTAAATCTTCTTTTGTGTGACCCCTTTGAAGCAAGCCCAGAATACGATCATTGAAGGTCGGGCTGCCGAGTTCAATCGTCCTTACCCCATGCTCCCTCAATATCCCGGAGATCTGCCCGGCCAGCCTGCCCGGCCTGGCGGAAAGGCGGATGCTCTCGATCTTCTCCCGGTACGGCTCAAAGTGGACAAAAAGCCGTTCAAGCTGAGGAGCATCCAAGCCCAGAACATTGCCGCCGTAAAGGGCTATCTCAACAGGGGTATCGACCGGACCGAACAGTGAAGCAAGATACGGCTCTATCCCGCCCCGTTGCGCCCTGTTGGTAATATGGTCCTGGTTGCAGTAAATACAGCGCTGCCCACAGCCAAGGTGGGGCAGAAATACGGGCAAGATCATGAAACTTCGATTTGCTGCAGCAAGAGACTGGCAGCCATCTGTTCCGCCTCGCGCTTGCTCTTGCCGACGCCTTTTGCCTTAAGCTCCTTACCCACGTAAACGTAAGTGCTGAACCCTTCTTTTGTTTTCCTCGTGAGGCGATACTTGGGAAGAATGCCCCATTTTTTCTGCGAATACTCCTGGAGAATGTTCTTGGGGTTCTTCTCGCGTAGTCTGTCCTCATCAAAATAAGGCGAAAAGAGCTCTTTGATAACGCGGGAGACCTTCCTGAAGCCGCCGTCCAGATACAGGGCCCCGATAAGCGCCTCAAGCATGTTCGAAAGCACTTTCGATTCCCTTGGTAAATGTATTTTTCCGTTGCCGTAGGACATGTACTCGTCGAGCTTTATTGTCCTGGCTATTTCGGTAAGCATATCTCTCCTGACAAGACACGAACGGGCATTGCTCAAGAACCCCTCGTTCTTGTCGCCGTACTTTTTGTAAAGGAGAATGCTGATGACGGTATTGAGGATCGCATCCCCGAGATATTCGAGTTTTTCGTTGTCCGATTTTTCGAATACCTTTCTGTCGTTGACAAAGGAGCAATGGGTAATCGCCTGTCCCAGCAGCTCCCGGTCCTTAAATTCGTACTTGATGGTCTCTTCAAGTGGTGATGTATAAGTGCTCATTTGCGCCTGCCTCAACGTACAAAACGGGTAAGACAGAAGATTTCTTCTGCCCTACCCGTGCCTGTTCGACATTTTCTTCACGCAAGTTGTTAAATCTTGAATGCCTCTTCCTTTCCGCCGTACTTCTTTCTCAATTTTGGCTTTTCGATCTTGCCGGTAGGATTCCTGGGCACTTCTCCGAAGAAGATTTTTCTGGGCCTCTTGTACCTTGGAAGCGGCTCACAGAACTTGATCACCTCTTCCTCGGTCAAGGTCTTACCCGGTGCAACCTCCACGATGGCAACAACGATCTCGCCCAGCCGCTCGTCAGGCAGGCCGATAACCGCCGCATCCTTCACGTTTGGATTGGTGTGGAAGAAATCTTCTACCTCAACGGGGTACACGTTCTCTCCGCCCGTTATGATCACGTCTTTCTTCCTGTCGACTATCCAGATGAAACCATCCTCGTCCATCCTCGTCATGTCGCCCGTAAAGAGCCATCCATCCCTGAGGGTCTTTGTTGTCGCTTCGGGGTTTTTGTAATATTCTCTCATCACCCCGTCGCCCCGGATGATCAATTCTCCCGGCTCTCCCCTTGGTACGTCTACGCCGTTCTCGTCCACAATTCTGGCTTCCCAGTTGAACCCGGGAACTCCGATCGCGCCTACTTTGTGAGTGTTTTCAATGCCGAGATGGACACAACCCGGTCCCGTCGATTCGCTGAGACCGAAGTTCGTATCGTACTGCATAGTGGGGAAGTATTTCTTCCAGTGGGTGATCAGGGCGGGCGGAACGGGCTGGGCACCTATATGCATCAGCCTCCACTGGTCGAGCTTGTAATCCTGCATTTTAAGCTGGCCGCTGTCCATCTTCAACAACAAGTCCTGGGCCCACGGTACAAGCAGCCACACGATGGTGCCGCCTTCCTCACTTACCGCCTCGAGGATCCATTCCGGTGACACGCCCTTTAAGATTACCGCGGGAGCGCCTACGATCAGGCATCCGAACCAGTGCATTTTCGCCCCCGTATGGTACAGAGGCGGGATAAGGATGAAATTGTCTTTCCTGGTCTGCCTGTGATGCGCGTTTTCGGTAATGCAGGCGCACAGCATGTTTTTGTGGGTGAGCAGGATCGGCTTGGGCTGCCCGGTAGTGCCTGACGTGAAGTAAAGGCCGCACGGGTCGTCGTAGGTGATAACAGTGTTCAACGGTGTTGCAGGCGCTTTGTCCATGAGGTCGGAATACTTCTCGGCGTAGGCCGGAGCCTCGTTGCCGACACAAACATAGCCTTTCGCAGACAGCTGGTCTTTTACCGCATCGACCCTGGGCACGAACTCCTCATCGTATACGATCAGTTTCGGTTCGGCCACATCGCAGCAGTATTTCAGGTCTTCCGCCGTAAAACGAAAGTTGAGAGGTACGACCCAGGCACCGGTCCTGACAATTCCAAAGTAGGCGACGAGCCAGTCGATGGAATTGTTCATGAAATGGACGACCTTGTCCCCTTTCTTTATACCCTTTGCCACAAGGATATTAGAAAATTTGTTGGCGCGATCATCAAATTCCTTCCACGTGATCTGCCAGCGTTTCTTTTCGGCGGGAATTCTTTCAACGAGCGCAACGTCGTTGGGATACATCCTGCCATTTCTTGCCAACATTTCTCCGATGTGCGTGTATACATCTGTCATAGTGAAACCCCCCGGTTTGTGAAATAGTTAGTCGTTGACAATAATACGGATTCAATCTATCATGGGTTAAAATCACGAGTCAACAAACATAAAACCAAAAGGGGGGTTTTTATGAATTTTTCACGATTTTGTGGGCTCAATGCAAGCAAGTTTCCCGACCGCGAATTCCTGATCGAGAGCTACCCGTCCAAGAACGCGCGACGGGCTGTGACGTGGAAGGAACTCGAAGAACAGACCAACAAAGTGGCTGATTATCTGGTGAGGGAGTGCGGTATCAGGAAAGGGGACGTGGTACAGCACCTCATGTTGAACACGATCGAATGGTATATTACCTACATGGCTGTTCTCAAGACCGGCGCCGTGGTCAGTCCGCTCAACTTCCGTTTTGCAAGCGCGGATATCAAGTACGCGTGCGATGTGACGAAGAGCAAAGTATTCATTCTCGGGGAAACGTTCGTCCCCAGGGTGGATCCCATCATGAAGGACATGGACTACTGCAAACACTACATCTGCGTGGGCGGCGAGTCGCCGGCAAACATGAAGGCCTATCAGGAGATTGTCGGCGGCAACGGAAATGGGGGAGCTATTTGTGTAGATATGTCCGATGATGATATGGCCGAGCTGATGTTCACGTCGGGCACGACCGGCGCGCCGAAGCCTGTCTCCCATACGCACGGCACGCTCTTCTGGATCGCCATTGGAAACGCCTTGACTTACAGCGAGGGTTACAGCAGCATCTACCTTGCCCCGCATCCTTTCTATCACAGCGGCACGCTTTTTCTGTCATTCCCATGTTTTGTCGCTGCAGGGAAGATTCTTATGCCTATGGAGCTGCAGCCCGAGAACTACCTGCGGTCTATCGCTGACGAGAAATGCACGGGCGGCTGGAACACCGTTCCCACCTGGGCCGATCTTTTAGCCGCCATCAAATCGGGCAAGATCAACCTGAAGGATTACGATCTTTCCGCTCTCAAGCATATCGAGATCGGCGCGCAGCCGGTGCCCTACGCGCTGCTCGAAGATTCGAAAAGCATATTTCCCGGATTGCCTATTGCAAATATTTATGGGATCACGGAAGGCGGGGGCGGCGGTCTTACCAATTGTTACGACGAAGATATCATGAGAAAGCCGGGGTCCATCGGCAAGGCTACTGCCTTCATGGAGGCCAGGGTGGTCGATGACAAGGGCAACGAGCTGCCGGCAAAGGCCGTCGGAGAGCTGGTGATCAAGGGCCCCCGCCTTATGAAGGAGTATGCGTTTAACCCTGAGATGACGGCAAAAACGATTGTCGACGGCTGGCTCCACACGGGTGACCTTGCGTATAAAGACGATGAAGGCTTCATCTTTTTTGCGGACAGGGCCAAGGACCTGATCATCAGGGGTGGTGAGAACATATTCCCTGCAGAGATTGAAGACGCATTACGCAAACACCCGAAAATCCAGGATGTGGCGGTGCTCGGCTACCCGCATCCAAGACTTGTGGAGATCGTCATGGCCATCATTCAGACGAGACCCGGAGAAACCCTGACG
>MVRP01000158.1 GCA_002067405.1 Syntrophorhabdaceae bacterium PtaU1.Bin034
TCTTAAGCTCACGGCCAGAGATGAGATAACCCTCAAGAACGAGGTGATCCTCGGGGGGAATACCTTGATCTTCATCACCAGGAAGGAATCCTGAAGGTGGGCCACTTCTGCTACCACGACAAATTCTCGGATACCATGGCAGTGGTCTTAAAAGAGGTCATCGACCGGTTGGGGCCTCGTGCCGAGATACTGGATATACCGGCCGGCGCCGGACGTTTGAGCGATAGACTTCGAAAGCACGGGTTTCACGTTGTCTCTGCGGACATCAACCGGGCGCGCGACGACTATTGCTTCAGTGACATGAACAAGCCATTGCCTTTTGCCGATGGACGGTTCGATGCGGTCATATCGATGGAAGGGATAGAACACATCATCGACTACCACGGCTTTATCGGGGAGCTTTCAAGGGTCACGAAGCAGGAGGGCCTCATCTTTTTGACCACGCCGAATATTGCCTGCTTCTATTCGAGGCTCATGTTCATGTGCACCGGGAACTTTTTCCAGTTCTGGCCGGGCCAGGCAATCGTCAACGTGAAGGGCGAAGGGATATTCGACTATGGGCATATTTCTCCCCTCACCTGGCAACAAATATGCTTCCGCTTCGCGCATTACGGCGCCACCCCCATTGCGTTGAGAGGCAACAAGGTCAAGCGGAAAATCCTGCTGCCCGTATACGTTCCTTTCATGCTTATCGGGCTCCCGTGGATCGCTTATCGGCTGCGCCGGACCCGGAAGGGGGTCAAAAGCCTCCTGGGACAGACGGATTATTATCGGGAGGTGGAGAAGTTCTCTTATTCGCTGCCGGCAATGTTTTCGCGGAATATCGTGATCGTTCTGGAAAAGAAGAGGGGTAAATAATGGAGGTTGCGATGAAGGAGCGGGTTCTCGGGAAGTGGTTATTAGCAGTGTTGTCCGTCGTTCTGGGTGGGGCTCTGATTGTCACAGTTGCCGGCTGCGGGGGAGGGGGAGGGAGTGGTCAAGGGCAGGATGCCGCCAGCTTGCCGCCCGATCCGGGTGAAGCAGGGAAACAAACCCTGGAGGGGATCGATTCTGACAATGACGGCGTGAGAGATGACCTACAGAGATACATTATACTGACATATTCAGACACACCGACCCGGCAAGCGCTTGCGCAATATGCCAAGGCTCAGCAGTCAATGATCCTCTCTTCCGGGAGCGCGGAACAATCACTGAACAGTGCGAATGAAATCGTCCGGTCGGTGGAATGCATTGCCTTTACTCGACCGGATGATTTCTCTCAAGTCATTGATGCCGCCCGTGCAGAGCTACTGAATACAGAAGCAAGGATAAGAGCGTTCGTTGCAGCAAATACTCACGTGAGCGGAATGGTATTCACGATGACAGATTCTGAAGAACTTGCCAATAGCTGCAAATGATAATATGAGTGAG
The DNA here is from genome assembly GCA_002067405.1 of Syntrophorhabdaceae bacterium PtaU1.Bin034. The sequence continues at coordinate 1,411 of MVRP01000158.1, forward strand.
GTTGCCATGAAAAAAACCTTCTTCTTCGTGTTGTTCATGTTTTCTCTTCTCGCGTTTAAGGCAAGTCCGGTAACGGCTGAGACCAAAGTGGCCATTTTCTTTGCCAACGGCATGTTGAACTCAATTGATGCAGCAATAGCATCACAAATAGAGTTGCAGAAGAAAGTAAAGGATCGGCTGCCTTCCGGTGTCAAGGCAGCATTTCTCCTGTCATACAATGAAAACGAATGGCCATTGACCCAGTTGATTGAGGTCTTCAAGCAGAAGCTGCAGGACTGGACCTTGTTTTGGAAGTGGCTGGCAGGTTCAGAAGGAGCGCCTCAGTGGTTTAAAGACGCCATAACAGGTTTGGCCAAAACCGTGGATGAAAATACCTGGATCAAGGACCGAGACCTGGAGAACCATGTAAAGAACTACAATCTCTTATTGAAGACACGGAAGGTAATTGTGGTTGCCCATTCGCAGGGTAATTTCTATGCAAACCGCGCCTTCGGCATGGTTGACCCGGGCGATTTCTCCATAGTCGCCGCGGCAACGCCGGCAAGTTATGTGGCCGGTAATGGTCCGTATACCACTCTTTCCACCGACTATTTGATCACAAGTATCCCTGGCGCGCTATTGCCCGAACCGCGGAACCTGAAGAACCACCGCGAGGGGAAAGGATTTCTGGGCCATAGTTTTGTTCCGTGTTATTTGGAAGGCGATGTATCCGGTGAGCGTATAGTCCAACATATGCTCAACGCCATAGGCGGTCCCGTCAGCACTCCGTCCAACCAGTGGCCTGTGGCAAAGATCAAGTTTATCCAGAAACATGATCCCGATTGGGGTATGCTCTTTCCTTATAGTTTTACCTTTACATCAGAGTCATACGATCCGGATGGAAAAATAGTGAAGCATGAATGGGACTTCGGCGACGGGGTAACGGCATCAGGTGTTGAGGTCTATCACAAGTTTCCAAGCAATGGGGGGCCATATAATGTTAAATTGACGGTCACTGACAACAATTCCAAAACTGCTTTCATGACACTGACTTTTTATCGCCACACCACATACCCTATCGAGACCTTCGTCACAACTGAAGATGGCAAAATGCTATCCGGCGTTAAGATCATCCTTTCGCAATGCGACGAAAACCTCCACAACTGCGAGTTTATCAGTACAGAGGAGACAGATGTCCGGGGAAAGGCAGATTTCAACGTGGCAGCAGATGGGACATATCAGTTGAAAGCCTCAAAATCAGATTATATATTTGCTCCCTTTTACAGCGCTTCGGTCGGCGGTTATTCAACCAGCCCGAATCCGACCTGTCCAATAATACATTTCATAGCTACCCGTCTTTATAGTCCTGTCGTAATTGCCATGACTCCGATGGAAGGTCCCCCTGGTACGACCTTCACCGAATGGGGTACGGGTTTTCCTCCCAATACAGAAGCGACCTTATTCTTCAGAAAACCTGACGGGAGCTGGGATGAGCCTCAGCGTGTGGCGATAGACGCCCAGGGCCATTTTGAGATCCAGTACACCGCCCCCATGGACAAGCCGCCGGGAACATACACCTGGTGGGCGAGTAGTCAACAAGGAGTCAAGAGTAACGAAGTGAGTTATGAGATTCGATAGCGCTGTGAGCGGATGGGACCAATCCTCATTTGAGTCGATTCCGTCCTGTGGCTAACAGACTTCAAATAATGATAAAGGGAGGTTTCACGATGAAGAAAGCAATACTGGCATTGGCGATTGTTTCTTGCTATTCGTCATGATTAGCACGTGTTTGATTAATACAGCTAAGGGCATCACGGTCGAGTTCGAAGGAAGGGCAAGAGTCTTACCGGCATTTGCGCCGATAAAAATCGAGACGGTACCAGAACGGAGTTGCGATGAACGAGCGGGTTCTCGGGAAATGGTTATCGGCAGTGTTGTTTGTTGTCCTGAGTGGGGTTCTGGTTATATACCTATTGGTATATCTACAACAGGTTCTCTACACTAATGGTGGTCTTTGTTTACATACAAGTGAGATGCTTGATATATTCTGAACAGAACAATAAAACAGGAGGTATTATTGTGAAAAAGCTGAATTTTGTGATGGTAGCGGCAATGATTTTGGCTTTAGGTATGTTCGCGACTTCTTACGCCGGCGACAAACCCCAGATCTCGGATTTGGAAGTAAAAAGCGAAAACGGATTTAAGCCGGCCCCCAGGATCTGACACTTACGTTTGCAAGCGATCAGAAACCCGACGACGTTCATGCCAGGTTCTACGGGCAACTCGGAGCGAGAGCCTTGGACAAAACGTACTCCTACAGAGACAAAGAAATAAAAATGTCCATGAAGGAAGACGGTGGGAAGTTCTACATCACCGTAATTAAGGAGCTAAACCTTCCTCCATATCCAATGGATGTTGAAGCGTCAGTCTGGATAGATAATATTTCTGGAAAAAGCAACCAACTGACCAAGACGCTTGAATTCAAGTGATCGAAGAAGAATAAAGAGGACTTGCCGATGCGAAAAACGTTGCAATTATTCCTCTTGCCCCTGACGTTTCCTTTGCCGGGGAAAGAGAGCGCGCAAATGAAAAAGATAATACTGGCAGTAGCGATAGTTCTTGTCGTTAGTCTTTGTGCATCGAAAAACTACAGGATAAGCCGTGCAAATACAGGTCTTTAGCTGTATACGAAGGGAAAGGGGAAGAGCATAAAAAGGAGCATTTTTAACGCAGATGAACGCGGATAGAGACGGATTGACGCAGATGAGGGAGTGTGGTGTCCACCACTGCGATAGAACGGGCAATGCCGACCACATTCAGCCGCTTCGCGGACGCTACTATGACGTCACCGGAGGTAATGGCCTTGACCGGATATGCTGCTCTATCCCGTAGCCGGTCAAAAGATAATCTATCACGGTTGCGGTTACAAAGAGCCGCGGTACCTCATCGTCCCGGAGAGAAGCCTGCTCTCGACAGAGGAGATCGTCGGCCTCTATGCGAAGAGGATGTGTATTGGAGAGATCTTGACAATTTTGCAATGACAGTGCAAAATATCCGATATGTGGGTTCCAAGAAAGTACGAAACTACTCTCGTTGCCCTGTTTCAGCAATTTCCGGCGGTTGTGGTAACAGGGCCGCGCCAGGTTGGGAAGACGGCCACTGTCCGCAGAGTTTTCCCTCAGGCGACTTATGTCTCCCTTGACCTACCCTCTGTTGCCGCGCAGGCGGAGAGGAGCGGCGAAGCGTTTCTGAGAGGCATCGCTGAGCCGGCCATCCTTGACGAGGTTCAATACGCACCATCCCTCTTCCGCTATCTTAAGGCCATAATCGACGAGGATAGAAGGCCGGGACGTTTTGTCCTGACCGGCTCCCAGAATTTTCTGCTCATGCAGGGGGTATCGGAGAGCCTCGCGGGGAGATGCGGAGTGATCAACATGCTGAACCTTTCGGCAACGGAAGTGAATGGAAGCTCCATAGGATTCAATGAAGATTTGTACCTTTTTAAGGGAGGTTATCCGGAGCTTTATGCCAGACCCGAAATAGACCCGGGCTTCTGGTATTCCGCTTATCTGACTACCTATCTTGAGAGAGATGTGAGGAACATCCTCAACGTGGAAAGCCTGAGGGATTTCGACCGTTTTCTCAGAGCGGTGGCAAGCAGAACCGGGCAGATCCTATCTTACTCCGATCTTGCCCGCGATGTGGGCATTGCACCCAATACGGCAAAAAAATGGATTTCGGTATTGGAGGCGTCAGGCCAGATATACCTTCTTGAGCCCTATTACCGGAACACCGGGAAAAGACTGGTCAAGTCGCCCAAGCTTTATCTCTGCGATACAGGCCTTGCTGCATTTCTCATGGGATTTGAAAACTGGCAGGCAGTTGCCCGTCATCCGGCAGTGGGCGCCCTATGGGAGACGCACGTCGTTATGCAGGTCGTGAAACATTTCTATGCCCTCGGGAAGACGAGGCCGTTGTGGTTCTGGAGGACATCCCAGGGCGAGGAGGTAGATCTGCTGGTCGAGCAGGGCGGACGCTTTATTGCCATAGAATGTAAGTACGCCGAAAACATCGGCCAGGGAGACCTGAAAGGCATGAACGGTCTAATGAAGGAATATGGGAGGGAGGCCCTGATTTCCGGATACGTCGCCTCCAGGACGCCCCGACCTTACCCTGTGTCCGATTCGATCCAGGCTGTTTCGGGAAGTTTCATAGATACCTACCTGTACTAAACCGTGGTCCAAATTCGGCGGACAAGAGCGCAGGAACCAAAGACAGAGCAGTTCTCCGAAACAAGCTTTTCTGAAAGACTCCGGCCAATTCGGCCGAGAAATGACTTTACATAGGGAGAGCGTTTGTCATAATCTGCGGAATAGGCGTCGCGCGAATGAGTGCGGACAGACTTCGGCTCCGGGCGAACCCGGCGGAGCCGAAAGGGGAATATGCGGGGGCTGCCGGCCGGCAACGGGAAACAGGTTCGACATGAGAAAATCACCCATCGAGATCAATGAGGAGTTCACCAAGGCCCTTGGCATGATGGAGAATTCGAGCCGACACCTGTTCGTCACCGGCAAAGCGGGAACGGGCAAATCCACTCTCCTCGGCTATTTCCTCAAGAGCACGCGCAAAAAGGTTGCGGTCCTTGCCCCGACGGGCGTCGCCGCCCTTAACGTTCACGGGCAGACGATCCATTCGTTTTTTGGCTTCAAACCGAGCATCACTCCCGAAAAGGTCAAAAAGCTCCCCGGGCAGGACGGAGAACTTTACCGTGAGCTCGATACGATCATTATTGACGAGATATCCATGGTTCGCGCCGATCTGCTGGATTGCGTCGAGAAATTTCTTCGGCTGAACGGCCGTAATCGCAAAAAATGGTTCGGGGGCATACAGATGGTCCTTATCGGCGATCTCTATCAGCTTCCACCCGTCGTCACGTCAGCGGAAAAAGAGATTTTCACCCACCGGTACGAAAGCCCCTATTTCTTTTCGGCCCAGGTATTCAAAGAGCCGACCTTCGACATGGAGTTCATCGAATTGGAGAAGGTTTACCGCCAGACAGACCCTGAATTCATCGGCCTTCTCAATGCCATCAGGAACCGGTCCTGCACGGACGAAGATATCCGGAACCTGAACACGCATCATTGTCCGGGCTTTACCCCTCCTGACGACGGCTTTTACGTGACCCTCACGAGCACCAATGACCTCGCCGCAACGCGCAATCTGGCAAAACTGGAGGCCCTTCCGGGAAAGACCCTGAAGTATAAGGGATTGATCAGCGGGGCATTCGACCGGTCGTCCCTGCCGACCGAAGAAACCTTGCAGCTCAAAATAGGGGCACAGGTGATGCTGACCAATAACGATCCGGCCGGCCGCTGGGTGAACGGGACGATAGGCATGATTTCAGGCGTCGAAAAAGAAGACGGCGAAGTCGACCGGATCATGGTGAGGATCGAGGACGGCACCACGGTCAATGTGGGGCCCCACACGTGGGAACTCTTCGAATACCAGTACGACAGGGCAACAAAAAAGATCTCTACCCGCAAGACGGGTGATTTCACTCAATACCCGATCCGCCTTGCCTGGGCTGTCACAATCCATAAAAGCCAGGGCAAAACGTTCGACAAAGTCGTGGTAGATGTCGGTCGGGGAACCTTTGCCCATGGTCAGGTGTATGTTGCCTTGAGCCGCTGTACGAGCTTCGCCGGCATCACCCTTGTCGAAAAGATCACCAGGTCCCATATCCGCATGGATTGGAGGGTAACCGATTTCCTGACAAGGTTCCAGTACAGGAAGGCAGACGAGCGGATCGGCTATGATGAGAGGCGGAGGATAATCGAGGATGCCATGAAGCGGGGGATGGATCTCGAAATCCTCTACCTCAAGCCTGATGACACGAAGTCACGGCGCACGGTACGCCCCCTATCGATCGAGCTAATGGAATTCAAAGGGAAGAGCTTCGAGGGTCTCCGCGCGTACTGCTGTCTCCGGAAAAGCGAACGGTCCTTCCGGATCGACAGGATATTGGAAATCGCCTATAGCGTCGGATCAAACTGACCGGCCCTTGCAGCCTCCCCGACGCAGGCGAGGGCCGGTCGTCCCCGGTCGCCGCCCCTTCCCTCCCCTCCTCTTTGCCCCAACAGGCATCAAAAAATATGCTATCCTTGTAGGCTCACCGGTGGAAGAGAGATATGTCGCTGATCCTCATAAATGATGTTTCATTGAACTTCGGCGGTCCCGCGCTGCTGGACCGTGCCTCGCTTCAAATCGAGGCCGGCGAAAGGATAGGGCTGCTCGGGAGGAACGGTTCCGGCAAGTCCACGCTTATGAAACTGCTCGCCGGCGACCTCGATCCCGATACGGGCGCGGTCGTCCGAAACGGAAACGTAAGAGCGGCCCTGCTCCCCCAAGATGTCCCGGACGACGTTCAAGGAACGGTATATGACGTTGTCGCTTCAGGCGGTCGGGAGTATGCGGAACTTCTCAGGGAATATCATGAGATTACGCTTCAAATTGCGCGCACCGGAGAGAGCGGGCTTCTCAGGAGACTCGAACACGTCCAGCACCGGATAGAGACATCGGGTGCCTGGCACTATCATCAGCGCGTGAAATCGGTGATCGCAAAGACCGACCTTGACGAGAATGCCCGGTTCCCGCTTTTATCGGCAGGCATGAAACGCCGGGTCTTTCTCGCAAAGGCGCTGGTGATTGAGCCGGACCTGCTTCTTTTGGACGAGCCCACCAACCACCTCGACATCAGTACGATCCTCTGGCTCGAAGAATTCCTTTTTAAGTACGAAAAGACGGTCATGTTCGTGACCCACGACCGGGCCTTCCTCCAGGCACTGGCAACACGCATCGTGGAAATAGACAGAGGCCGCCTGGCATCGTTTGCCTGCTCTTACCGCACCTACCTTGAGCGCCGGCAGGCTCTTCTTGAAGCGGAGGAGAAGCAACAGGCTGAGTTCGACAGAAAACTGGCCGGTGAAGAGACATGGATCAGGCAGGGGATCAGGGCCCGCCGGACCCGCAATGAGGGCAGGGTCCGGGCGCTTTTGGAGATGCGTCGCGAACGCGCCCGCAGGCAGGAGCAGGCAGGAGTTTCCCGGATCGTCATCAAGGAGGCGGAACGCAGCGGCCGGATGGTTGCCGATGTGGAAGGGGTCTCCTTTTCCTGGGACAACAAGAAGATCGTCGAAAACTTCTCGACCACCATAATCCGCGGAGACAGGGTGGGCATCATCGGGGCCAACGGATCAGGCAAGACGACGCTTCTCAGGATACTCCTGGGCAGCCTGCAGCCCGATCACGGAAGGGTCCGGCTCGGCGCAGGGATCAAGGTTGCGTACTTCGACCAGCTCCGTGAGCAGCTCGACGAGAACAAAACGGTGAGGGACAATGTTGCGGACGGCAACGACATGATCGTAGCAGGCCGCACATCACGCCACGTTATCGGTTATCTTCAGGATTTTCTTTTTTCGCCCGGTCAGGCCATGTCGCCGGTCCGGTCTCTCTCCGGAGGTGAGCGCAACCGTCTGCTCCTGGCCAAACTCTTCATCGTCCCGTCCAATGTCCTTGTCCTTGACGAGCCCACAAATGACCTCGACGCGGAAACGCTCGATCTCCTCGAAGACCGGCTGCTGGAATACGGCGGCACCATACTGATAGTCAGCCACGACCGCGAATTTCTCAACAACGTGGTTACCTCCACCATCGTGTTCGAAGGTGACGGGCGGCTGCAGGAATACGTGGGCGGCTACGATGACTGGCTCAGGCAGCGCAAGCCGCCGTCGGACGACGCATCGAAGGCACCCTCAAACGAGCAGAAGCAAAAGAGAGCAAAGGCACCCAACGAGAAACGAAAGCTATCTTTCAAAGAGTCCCGGGAGCTGGAATCACTGCCCCGGACAATTGAGGCCATGGAAGAGGAAAAGCAGCGGCTTGTAACCACGCTTAACTCGCCTGAATTCTATGCCGACTACGACGCGGAAAAAGTCAAAACAACGAGCGATCGGCTAGAATTCCTGGAAAAGGAGCTGGATGAGTCCTATCGTCGCTGGGACGAGCTGGAGACCATGGCCGCGAAGTTTCGCGAAGTCAGTTAAATCTCACCGTGAACTCCTCAACGACCCTTTTCATGCGGTCGTCGAGCATCGCAAGCACTTGCTCTACGATATGGGCCGGGACCGTCCCGAAGTACGCCTGCGCTATGCTACCGGCGATGCAGGCGACGGTGTCCGCGTCTCCGCTCAGAGAAACGGCGTTGCGAATGGCGTCCTCGACATCTTCTGAGACCAGAAAAGCAGTAATCGCCTGGGGGACCGACCCCGGACAGGTGGCATCGGGGCGGTTGTGCCCACGTATCTGC
>MVRP01000159.1 GCA_002067405.1 Syntrophorhabdaceae bacterium PtaU1.Bin034
CAGGTGGTTTTCTGGCCATAATCGGTTCCTCCCTGTTCCAATGCTAACATGTATCGTATATAATGCAATTAAACACTATGTATTTTGACGCCATTCGCGGAAGGACAGCGGAAGGGGAATATGAGTATGTCAACTATCACCACTTTGCCGACGACATCGTCTCACGGTAAGCGGCCACCACACGAAACGGCGCTGGGCGGAACGCGTCCTGCAACGTCTCCGGGAACAGATCGAACCATTAGGTCTCATTCTCAACACGGAGAAGGCGAAAGTGGTGGATACCCTTTCGGGCGAGGCATTCGGGTTCATGGGGTTCGACATACGCCGCTTATTAAACCGTGAAAAAAGCCGGCACTACATCTCAATGATACCGAAGAAGAAGGCGCGGAAGGCCGTCAAGACGAAGATCAGGGAGATCATCTCGCACGGGGGAGCAACACCCGCAAAAGAGCTGATCAAACAGATCAACATCTCTGTGGCCGGCTGGGTCGCTTACTTCCGGGTGGGAAACTCAAGTGACGCCTTCAGCGAGGTTCGCGACTACCTGGAGATGAAGGTGCGGACGCTCCTTACACGGCGAAAGAAACGGCGGAAGCGGAGTGTGGGCTGGCGGCGGTGGAGTAACGAGTACCTCTACGGCGTATTGGGACTGGAAGGTCCAGCACCTGAAGAACGCAGAGGCATACCGGTGAAAGCGGCCGCCGGACATCACAGGACACATAACCCTTTTGGCGAAGTCTACCGGGCGAGCCGTGTGAGGGAAAACCTCCAGCACGGTTCCTATGGGGAGGGGCTGGAAACGGGCCGGGCACTGGCCCAGGAACCGCGCCAGTCCTTTACCCGACAAGTATATCACCGCACGACAAAAAGCGGATGCCGCATCGAGGATCGTCGGTTGGATGACGTCGAGAGCATTCAGGCGTGTTTGGCAATCGACCTTGTGGTGGCTTGGCGAGTCTACTGGCTTACTATGGTAACCGGAGACTCCGCGCAATCAAATATTCAGCGAGGACGAATGGCATGTGCTGAGCGCCTGGGCAACAGGCACGATTGCCGATACAGCCCCCAGTACCAAACAGGCGATGCACTGGATTGGCAAACTGGGCGGTTGGCTTAGCAGAGGGAAAACTGACAATCCGGGCACAACATGTATGTGGAGGGGTTTAAGCCGTTTGCCAAGCATGACGCAAGGTTATCGTCTGGCTTTACAGATTCATGGAATGAGGGCTGGTCCTTGACCCCACAGTCTTAACTGTGGGATGCGGCCAGCGTAATGCCGAGTCCCTATTGTCCGCAACCACCAGCACGTCATAGTCCGAATCGGGCCTCCAGTCATTGTGACACCTCGAGCCAAAAAGATAAAGCGATCTTATCCGAGGCCGAACAGCCTCTATCGCCGATAAAAAGGCTAATATCACAGGGTCTTTCAAGCATGATACCTTGTCCATATCAGCGCAATAGTATGCTTGCCCGCCATGCTTGTCAAGCCGCTGCCCCGATTCTTGGCGGCGAGAACTTTGGTACCCGGGCCCTACGAATACCACTTCGTGGTTGACGGCCCCCAAGTGTCCTGATTGAAAAGTGAACGAATTCGGCGAACCAACTTGTAGAGTCACCGTGCAACAGCCAATCGGAAGAATAGAGTTTATTCTTTTGTTGCTTCCCCGGGTTTAGGCTCGATCCGAGAGGCCTCTTCTTCCTTTTCCTTCTTTGCTTCCATGGCCTGCGACATTTCCGTGAGTCTTTTCATCACCAAATAGTTAATGGTGTTTTCGGGGTATGTCTTGTCTTCTTTCATCTCTCCCGCAGACATGCCTGTCAATATCTCAAGCCCCTCTTCCATCTTGTCGATTGAGTAAATCGAGAATTTGCCGTCGTTGAGCGCGTCGATGACTTCTTGTTTAAGCATCAGGTTCTTTACGTTTCTCCTCGGAATGATCACCCCGTGGCTTCCGTCGAGTCCCCTGTGTTGACACAGATCGAAGAACCCTTCAATCTTTTGATTGACTCCGCCGATAGGCTGGACATCCCCGTTCTGATCCATGGAACCGGTAACAGCGAAACTCTGTTTGAGGGGAACGCCCGAGATACTTGAAAGAAGGCTGTACATCTCTGCACATGTCGCGCTGTCGCCTTCTATCATCTCGTACAGCTGCTCAAACGTGATGGACGCGGAAAGGCTGATAGGCCTTTGGGCAGCATACTTGCTCCCGAGATAGCTCGCTATAATAAAGATTGCCTTCTCATGGATCTTTCCGCTCATCTTTGTTTCCCGCTCGATATTGACTATGCCTGCTTTTCCCACATAGGTCCTTGCCGTTATCCGCGAGGGTTTTCCGAAGCTGTAATCCCCCAGATCGAGGACCGCGAGCCCGTTCACCTGACCGACTTTCTCTCCGGTCGTATCCACGATCAGCACGTCCTCAAGGGTAGCCTCTCTTATCCGCTCCTCGATCCTGTTGACGCGGTAAATGTTCTCATCGATTGCCCTCGTTACATGATCTCCTCTTATGAAATTGGCGCTATCCTTCTTTGCCCAGTAGTGCGCCTCCCGCATGAGGTCCGAGATGCTGCTGAGTTTGGTAGTCAGTTTTTCCTGATGATCCGCCAACCTCGAACCGAATTCGACCAATTTCGCTACCCCGCTCCTGTCGAAGGGGAGCAGCTTCTCAGCCTTTTGACAGTCGGCTATGAAGTTCGCGTACTTCCTGACGTTTTCCGGCGTCCTGTCCATCCTGCTGTCGAAGTCCGCTTTGACTTTGAAAAGCTCGTTGTATTCCGGGTCAAGATTGTAGAGGAGATAGTAAATGTTCGGGGTTCCCACGATTACGACTTTGACGTCAAGGGGTATGCCCTCGGGCTTGATCGTGGCGGTGCTGATGAGGCGATACTGTTCGAGAACGTCCTCCACCTTTATTTCACGGTTCTTTATTGCCCTCTTGAGCGCCTCGTAAGAAAACATGTTTCGAAGGAGGTCCAGGGCGTCAACGATCAGATATCCGCCGTTCGCTCTGTGCACGGACCCGCCACGTATCATGGTAAAGTCCGTCACCGCCATTCCGTACATTATCTTGTTCTCGATCCGCCCGAAGAGGTTGAGATAGGTAGGATTGCTTTCGAAGACGATGGGCGCTCCCCTGGTATCGGCGTGATCGACAATCACATTGACCGTAAATCGGGCAAATGACGCTTCCTGCTTTGGCATTTTCAGAAAAGGCAACGGAGACGGTTGCTCCTCGGTCGCCTTAAACTCATCGATGTGGGTGAGAATGTCCTCGCGCGCATCGTCCAGGTACGCGATGATTTTTCCATTCCCGAAGTATTTGTTCTTCAAATTGTCAATGGGTCCGTGGAGCGCATCAAAGGCGATCGCACGCTCAAGCTTGTTGAGCATTTCCTGGACGAATTTTTCGGTCTCTCGCATTGCCCTGAATACTTCGTTCAGCCTCTCTTGCAGCAACCTGCCGGTCTTTTCCATTTCCTTCTTGGTCTTTTCATCGAGCTTGGTAAAATCGTCGGGAGTAAGCGGCTCCTCCCCCTCTTTTTTCAGGGGCACAATGAGAATGCCCGAAACGCCTCTCTTTATCGAAAAACCTTTTTCCTTCGCTTCTTCTTCCAGCTTCGAAAACAGCTCGTTCTGCTTTCGCTGAAACTCCTCGACTATCTGGCTTTTCTGTTTTTCGTACTCCTTCGATTCGAACGCTTTGGGTATATCGACTTTAAGCGCTTTGATCAGGTCGTCCATATCTTTCCGAAAAGCCCTGCCTCTCCCCGGTTCTATGGAGATTGCAGTGGGAATGTCCGGGTTCTTGAAGTTGTATACGTAGCACCAGTCGGAAGGCACTCTCTCCCCCGCCGCCTTTTCTTTCAGCATTGTGGTGACTGTCGTCATCTTCCCTGTGCCCGTATCTCCCAGGGCGAAGATGTTAAATCCTTCTGCATTGATTTCCAGCCCGAAATCGAGTGATTTCAAGGCCTTTTCTTGTCCTATGGTTCCAATTGCCGTTGCTATGTCGTCGGTAGTGACAAAGTCAAACTCATCAGGATTGCAGGACTTACGAAGATCATCAGGACCTAGTTTTGTCATTTTGGAAACCCCCTATCGATTATTGGGACCCGTGTTGCCCTCTTCATCGGCAAGGCTACGACCCGCAAAAGCGGGTGCCCCGCCTACCCCTTACAAAAAAGAAGATGCAACATTGGCATAAAATCCAACCAATGCTTCCCGAACTTCGAATACAATATAAGCACAGGCTGACCGAAATTCATCTTTCTATGAGCGATTTGCAAAGCAACTACCGCTTTTTTCAATTATTAGCACGTACCAGTCGGGGATGTAAAGCGCTTCACTCGTCCCTCTTCGCCGAAAAGGCAGTCTTACAGCCGATATGGACCAGCATGCGTCCATTGAAATCGACCGCTCAAGAGCTTAGATTTTAGTCGAAAAGGGCGAAAAACCGGATTAAGCTTGACAATACGGGCAAAGTTCTATATTTTGTTGTCTCTGCGGGCCGTTAACTCAGTCGGCAGAGTATCTGCCTTTTAAGCAGAGAGTCGCAAGTTCGAATCTTGCACGGCCCATTGTCCCCATCGTCTAGCCTGGCCCAGGACACCGGCCTTTCAAGCCGGCGACAGGGGTTCAAATCCCCTTGGGGACGCTCTTAATAAATTCAACGGGTTACAGAGCAATTTGTAACCCGTTTTTGATTCTGCAGCCTGTCCTTCCCCACACTCTTCCCAAACGAAGACAAAAAGCAAAAAATAGGTAAGTTTTTTCTCGGAGAGTATCTTACAAAACTGTAAAAACTGGAACTCGATCAACACCTCACCAATCCGGTTGTCTTCGAGGACTCCTCTGTATAGAACTTTCAACCCATCACTGCGCATATCTATGGTCATATCCTATGGGTGTAAAAGGGTCACCTTGGCGGGCGGCGAGGAAAGAGAGTCTTTCACTGATTCGGCTGAGACAGCCGTACCGCCATGATTCTACCGTTGGCAAGAATTTTCACAATAAAAGGGGGACGGTGTTCGCGGGCGAATTGCTGCATTCTCGTCCAGGCCCGCGCGATCAGTTCGATGAGTTCAGAGGCGGTTTTCCCTTTATCAGAGGTTATCACAAAGGCACCAATACCATGTTCAAGAATGGCGGATTTCGTTATGGATCTTTTGTGAAAATGTTTGTCCTTTGAGAGGAGACAGTGGTCAGGATGCCGGGCGAGGTTCGTCAGCACTTCTTCATCCGTGATTCCTTTTGGCATGAGATCAGTTTGTGGTTTGACATGGATTCCGCGTGCTGCCAGACCGTCAACTATGCGGCGTCCTGAAAGGTTCTCGTCAAGGACAAGGATCAGGCGGCGCGCTGCTCGATCATTTCGCAACGCAACGCCTCTTCCACTAAAGCAATGTCCAGTTCATAATCGGAAGCTATATCTGAAAGGCTCTCCCCACCCCTGTAGCGTTCAAACACCATGACTGTCGTTATCCTAGTGCCCTGAATGACCGGGCTACCGTAGACTACAGCAGGGTTTATCACTATGACTTTGGGAGAAGCCTCCCGCGTAAGCGGGTAGAACCTGATAGGTATATGCTGCGGGTCCCGTTCTATTCTGTGAAGATATTCCGAAAGGATCTGGGGTAGGGCTATCTGTCCTCCACGTGAAGCATTGACTGAGAAACCCAGTTCTCTGACGAAAACCTCTGACCCGTCGGTCTCCAAGTCAAGCTCGGCAAGAGGATGCTTAACGTTATAGGTTTGCTTCCCATATTCTATTGCTTTACGGATCTGCTTCATTGGCACTCGGTGCGTCCGCCTCAGTGCGTTCAGCACATGAAACTCGACAAGGTTAATAAAGCTGAGAGGTGCCACGTTATTCTTTGCCGCTGGCATTATTATGGCATTCCTCCCGCTTGTTCGGCTCCATGTTCGAACGAGGCCAGAATTCACCCGGGCATAACGTGCAACTTCTGTTGACGAATATAGAGGTTGATAACGAAGATCTTTTGTTGTCTTGTCCGTCATCTCAAGGGTTTCCATGAGGAGTATAACACCCATGTTCGTGAAGGGCAAGGAGTAGTCACGGGATTGCTCAATCCCCTCCCAAATCACAGCGTAACTTTCGGGGAAGCCCTACTTTTCGCCTTCTTTGATTAACCTTTCAAGCTCCGTTTTCTTGACATAGATCTTCCGTTCTGAAAGCTTGACGGTCGAAAGCTTGCCATCCTTGATCCAACGCCATAGGGTAGCCTTCGAGATTCTCAGCCTGTCTCTTACCTCTTTAAGTGGAATAAGATCGATATCAGTCATAGAAACCAGTTTAAATTAGCTTCATTTGGTTTGTCAAGGTCTCATAAGGTTCATTTTATCCTTGACAACATGTGAAACCTAATGATACCTTAATAAAACATAACGGAAGGGTTAATGGCAAACGGACAAAGGACAACAGGAATGAAGACGGCTATCGGATATATCAGGGTCAGCACCGATGAGCAGGCTCGCGAGGGTATCAGCCTTGAAAACCAGCGAATGAAAATCGAAGCCTATTGCCAGTTGAATGACTTGGAACTCGTCCAGGTGATCGAGGACGCAGGCAAGTCCGGCAAGGACCTGAACAGAGACGGCATTCAAGCCCTGATTGCCCACATAAAGACCCGCTCTGTTGGTGCTATCGTCGTCTACAAGCTCGATAGGCTGTCCAGAAGGGTAAGAGATACCCTGACCCTCATGGAACTCATTGAGAAGAAGAATATCGCCTTTCACAGCATCACAGAGCGTATCGACACAAAGAGCGCGATGGGGAAATTCTTTTTGAACATTATGGCCAGCATGAACCAGTGGGAACGGGACACCATCAGCGAGCGGACCCGTGACGCCTTACGTCTCAAGATCGTGAAGAACGAACGTGCCGGCCAAGTGCCTTATGGCTGGAGACTCGCCGACGATGGAAAGACTCTTGTCAAGAACAACCGCGAGCAGAAGGCTATTTGTCTCATTCAAGAACTCAATGGCAACGGTTACAGCTACCGGGAATATGCCGGGAGTTGGAGCGGAAGGGTTACGAACCTGTCGGAAAGAAATGGCATCACCAGACCATAAAGAACATTCTGAGGAAAGCGGCATGACGAGGAAAAGACGGAAAAGTGGCAAACACCGACCGGTGATTGCCACAAAACCAGCTAAAGAAATTTCACAAGAAATAGAAATGCAGGAGTTAAAGAAGGTCTTCCGTAGATATCAAAAGACTTGTACGAAATGGGCCTTGGAAACCAACAACGCTTCTATAGAGGTATCTGAATGGTCGTGACGCTGACTGCCTTCGAATTTGAGGCACTGCAGTTGTTCCGCAGGCTGGAAAAAGCTGACATGGAACTTGCACAGGATGCAATGATGTTTGCGGAATTTCTTCTGAGAAGGCACGAAAAAGAAATGGAGAAAAACAAACCACGTCTCAGCCTTGTGCGAGGAGGTTGTAGGGAGAAGGAAAGACAGACGTGTTGATCGGCTCCTGCTTACAGATCACGTTGAACAGATGATTATCGATCTGCAAAAGCTCAGGATCCCGAATCTATTGAGTTGACGAGGAAAGCGAGGTTACAAGATGATGACACCAGTAGAAGGAGAATTAATGCTTGTGTTGAACGAGATGAAGAAATTCGTGCCGGAGAAGGAAGGTCTTGGGCACATGGTAATATATGCTCAGTTGCTTTTGGAGCACTTTAAAATGCAGCAAAAACCCGAGAAAGATAAGAAGCACCTCAAACTTGTTTATTCCTCAAGAGCGGCCGGTCAAACCTGATAGGTCAGAAACGGCAGGAAAGAATACCAACATTGGCCTGTTGCGAAGAAACGGAAAAGGAGGGAAGGACTAATGAAGCTAGACCCTCAAGACATCGAGGCGATAGCGGTACGGATGGCTGAGATTCTTATAACTCGCTTCCCTGGCATTACCGCGCTGCTTCCAAAAAATGATGGTTCCAAGAAGAAACCGTGGAACAGCATTGAGTTCCGGGCTGTAGCGAAACAGGGTAGCAGGGCTAGAGCTGAATACATACGTACCCACGAGCCTCCGCCACCAGTGGACGGATAAAGAGGACCCCTATGACCACCGCCCGTTAAGATCCGCCTCATAGTCTTTCTCGTCATCCTGGTACCAAACAAGCCCGCGTGCCGGCATCCCACTATTGGCGTACTCGGCGTCCCTGGGGTCCTCGCCAGTGATGTGCATCCAGTCCTTTTCAAACATCGTAAGGGGGCGCGGCTCGGGCCGAGGCGCAGCGATCGGGCGGGACATGCAGATCAGAGCGGCCTCGTCATACACATGGTCCTCTTGAGTCGTGTCGACATCCTCAATGTTCACCGGGTCGATGGATAGGCTCGGGATAGTACGGATAAACTGCTGACAGATATCGTAAACCACGAGCATGGGCATAAGAGGTTTGAGGGTCATCCCTTCCGCGCTCGCCATGTCGACCACATCGCTTTCCTGATAAACATTCCAGTTGCTGTCGCGCCACACATGGCCAAGTTCCGCGTCATCCATCGGCTCAAGATTGAGCAGAACCGCCGCCTCTTCCAAGTCGCTATCTTTATAATGCAATGTGAGGCGTTTCCTGAACTGCCTGATCTTCAGCTTCCTCGACGGGTCCCCCGGACTCAGGTAGATCGAATTTGGAGGGAGGGCAAATGTTTCTGCCGTACTCGGCCCCTGGCCTCCGCCCTTATAGTCAGGTTTCTTGTTGAACACGTCAGGGTTTGCCAGTCTGATAATTTGACGGTCCGTTATTTTGAGTGCCCTCTCTCTTGCAACTATACCCGCCTTAATCTGAAGATCTGTGAGCCGTAGCCCCTGATTCGGCGTCTTGCCATCCCAGCCATACCATTCTGCAAAGCGGTATACCCTCCCGTCTCCATCCACCCACCACCAGCCGATACTAAAGGGCGCGCCAAAGCCCCAGTCGAAAGTCATGTAGATCTGTACCTCGCGGGGGACCGGCATAGGCTTGATCACGTGGTATTGGGTGGTGAAGTAGAAGGCCTGGCCGACAAAGACGTTCCAGTCGCCTTCAAGCCATGCGCGACGGAGAGCGGGATTCTTTATCGCTTTGAGTCGAGCAACATACTTCGGGTCTTTCTCGCAAAGAATTCTATTATCGGCAAGGCTTGAGAAGATGAAAACCTGGCTCTCACCCGTTGCCGGATCACGCACGATCTTGCCGGACGGCGCCACGTCGATGAACATGGTTTTGACCACGCTTGCCGCAGGGCCTCCAGGATTTCCGGTTAAGAACATCTGGCAGGGTACGCCGTGAGGGGAACGAAGACATCCTTTCAGCTTATCGATCATGTCATAGAGAAACGGAAAGTTGGGCGCTTCTTCTACCGTAATCTCGGTGTACTGGTGCCCCTGGAAGTCGTCAATCATCTCGAGGCGCTCGACTGCGGCCATCGTCACCTTTGCACCATTCTCGAATTTGATGTAGTTGGTCTGTTGATCTCCGCCGATCCGGATAGCAGGGAGACCTTGGCGGATAAGCTCATCGATACGACGACGGAGCTCGTTGAAGTCCTTGAACTTCCGACGGAGGATGAGTCCGTTCCAATGGTCTTTATAGCGCTCGGCTCCGCGAATATGGCGTCCAATGGCACAGTCTGTTTTACCGCCTCCACGTGTCCCTCCGTAAAAGATCAAATCGGCCGGACATACTGCCGCTAATGCTTGGGGCCCCGGTTGTGGCGTCCAT
>MVRP01000160.1 GCA_002067405.1 Syntrophorhabdaceae bacterium PtaU1.Bin034
CCACAACGGGCTGGGTCCCAACATTTATGTGAATGATGCCGTTTCCTGGTCCGCCAATACCACGCTGACGCTCCTTGCCGACAACAGCATCAACATAAACGCACCCATCACCGCCTCCGGCGATACCGCCATCTTGATCCTCAACGCAGGGAAGGATATCAACATTAATAACGCCGTGACCCTCGAAGGGGCGAATGCGACGCTTGTGATGGCTTACGGGGGTGACTACCATATCCTCACCAAGGCGAGCTACAGCGGGGCAGTGATCGGTGCGGACGGGTACCCGGTGGCGCAGGTGGACCCGCATGACCCTGCCAACGGCGGCGACGGGGTGTACGGGAGCATCACCTTTACGAATCACGATAATAAGAACGGTTTGACGATCAATGGCACTCCCTACACGCTGATCCACACTAAGAACGATCTGGACAATATCAACAGTACAGCACCTGACGTCAATGGCTACTCCAGCGGGAACGGTTATTACGCCCTAGCCGGGAACCTCGACTTATCCGGGACGACCTACACCAGTTCACCTATAACTACGCTATCCCGCACGCTCGCCGGGATGGGCCATGTAATCAGTAATCTGACCGTAAACGCGCCGACAGGCGATGTGGGCCTGATAGGCCGGGCGCCTATAGGGTCGGCGGCCGTCATCCGTGACATCGGGCTGGTGGACGTGAGCATTATTACCGGAGGGATGTATAGCGGTGCGTTGCTGGGCTACTCGTACGGCGCAGCTATCAGTGGCGTATATGTGACTGCCACTGACAAGGATGACCCTTCCACGGTATACGGAACGAGTGCGGGGATGATCGGTGGTCTTGTCGGCCAGGCAGGCTACACCACCATTACCGACTCTTACTCCGATGCCAATGTTACGGTGAATAGTCCCGGTGGCGGGTACACCGGCGGCCTGGTCGGCCAGGCCGCATACACCACGATCACCAACGCTCATACCACCGGCAATGTGAACCAAACGAGGGTTCTCACTGGCACCACCGCGGGCGGATTGGTGGGAAGTGGCTCCGTGAGGGTAACTAATTCGTATGCAACGGGTGACGTCACATCGAATGGAAACGGCGTGGGTGGTCTGATCGGCTCCAGTTCCGGGTCAACGTCATGGCTTGTATCCGTTGTCAACTCCTTCGCCACCGGCGATGTAACCGGGCTCAACAACGTCGGCGGCCTCATCGGGTCTATCAGCGGCTACGCCTCGACGGTGATGGCGACGGTCGATAATTGCTGGGCCACGGGCAACGTGAAATCGACCGGCAACAGCGTCGGCGGTCTCATCGGTACTGCCAGTTATGTGAATATCAGCAACTCCCATTACACCACGGGCACGGTCACTACCGATGCCACCGGCGGGGTCAGTAATATGGGCGGCCTGGTCGGGTACCTGATCCGCGGGTCTATCACGGACTCCTATGCTACGAGCCATGTGATCGGCAACGGGGCCAGTTCGTATATGGGCGGCCTGGTCGGATATTTGAATAACGGCTCCATTACGAGGTCCTATGCCACGGGTGATGTGGTGAACGGCGCCGACCATGCGGGGGGGCTGGCTGGGAGCGCCACCGGCGGCCTCGCTTCCACAATCACCGATTCCTGGGCGAGTGGCGACGTGTCCGGCACTAACGAAGTGGGCGGACTGACGGGCGGCCTCGTCGGCACCATCTCGAACTCATACGCCCTCGGTAATGTGACTGGGGACAAATGGGTTGGCGGCCTAGTCGGAGCTGTAGTGGCAAACGACAGATCGTATATCATCAATTCCTATGCAATGGGTGACGTCACGGGAGGCGACCGTGTGGGCGGCCTGGCCGGAGATATTGGGCCCGGCGTATCCATGAGCGATTCCTACTTTGGCGGCCGCGTGACGGGCACAGGGGAGAGCGTCGGTGCGCTCGTCGGCCATTCGCAGTGGCTTGACTTTGGGGACCGTTCAGGCCCCAACCAGATCACGAACACTTACTGGGATGCAGACAAGAACGGTCAAACCAATGCTGTCGGTAGAACAGAGCATAACTTCGGTGATGTTACGGTGGGAAACGGCGACACCATCCTGACGGGCACTCAGGGCCTTACCACGGAGCAGTGGCCCGACCTCCAATACTACCGTGACGGTACCATCGACCAGGTGCTTGCCGACCGCCAGGCAGCAGCCGATGCCGCAGCAGCAGCTAAGGCAGCAGCCGATGCCGCAGCACAGCAAGCAGCCGAGGAATCGGCTGCACGGCAAGCAGCCTTCGAAGCCGATGCCGGTACCCAGGCAGGCCAGACCACGGGCCAGGCCCTCCAGCGTGAGTCGAACCCGACAAAGGAGACAAACGGGGCCACCGTGCTTGCGGGACAGCAACAGCCGTCTCTGGATGACCACATTGTCTTTGCCGAGTCAAGCAGTTACTCGGCGACCATCAAGTCCATCAGCGCCGATGAGGTCGAGTTCAAGCTGGAAGACGACTCTCGCGGCGAGAAGAAATAGCCGGGCGTGCACAAGCACGCTTTCGGCAAGGCAAAAGGAGGTGATGCTGGGGATGAGGATAATACTATCGGACAGGCAGCCCGGCAGAAGCAAAGCCGGGCAAGTGAAACGCACCATTTGCCTTGATAAACTCAACCACTATTAGGGAGGTTAGAATGCGAAGCAAACTCGGATTGTTTTCACTTTGTGTGATGGCTGCGGTCTTCGTACTCGCCGCATCGAGCAGTTGGGCGGAACCCAATTGTACTATTCAGATCCCCGGCTCCGGGTCCCCCAACGTAAAGATAGCCGTGGCGGCGAACTTTGTCGCGGCGGCGCGGCGGCATCCCAACTCATCACTGAGTGCTATGACGGTGGTTTCGGCCCTTGCGGCACTACCGGCGCAAACTATATTATTTGTTCAGACTCCACCGGGAACCTCAGGGCTGCGATGGGCCCACCCCCCTCCTGCCCCACCGATGGCCAGTACGGATACTTTTTCGCGGCGGACACCAGCGCCGCGTCCTATAGCGCGTGCACAAGCGCCGGTAGTCCGTGGTCGTATGCGAGGGGCGTACCTGTGTTTTTTGGGTATCGTAATGGTGGTATAACCGATACGAACCAATTCAGTACGGCTTTGTCGGGATCTTCAGCAACTATCGCTACTACCGTAGGCGGAGGAGCTTATCCAATCAATACAGGGCAATCGTCTTTGATAGCCGTCGCGGACACGAGCGCGCCCTACGGGGTCAAAGCCCATCTCCTGATAAACACCATGATGGGACTAAGTCCGGGACTGCCCACAAGTCCTCCAGCCTATGTGTATCATTCCTCCACCGGTGCCAATGGCCTCTTCCCCAATATAGGCGCCGCTTACGCAGCCGTTGGAACGGGTGATATCAAATCCGGATTCGTGGGGAAGTCGCAGATATGCTCCTCGGACGGCACCGTGGATCTCGGTACTTATACCTACGTGCAGTTCACGAATGACGCCTACACGCTCGATCAAAAGGCAATTAAGCTCAATTCGTCGGCTGCGGTCACGGCGTTCGATAACTATATAACGTACAAGAGGGGCCTTACGGGGTCAGACCCTGATAGCTGGGCCGCCTTTGCTATTAAAAACTGCTATATATACCCGTGACGGAACACCAGACCTTCTCCGCGCTCCGGTCTCCTCTTCACGAGAAGGCCGGAAGCTGCGGGAGACTCCGACACGGTATATGTAACAGTCAGTCGGCGCTGATGGAGCCAGATATGAAAGCAACAGGTAGAACGAACCATACGTAACACCGTTACCTCAAAAGGCAACGGGTCCGCCTCGCCTCATGAGTTTTGTGAGGCTTAGGGCGGACCCGTTGTGATAATCAAACAATTATGAAGTCGGACTTTACCGTGAATGTGGACAAGTATCCGCGCTTCAACAGCTATCTCGTGGAGGACAACCGGGGCTCCCGCTTCACAGGAAAAAGCAGAGTGTACGGCAGTATCGAAATCAATTCGCCCGAGCAAGTGAAACGCACCATGTCACGAGGGAAACAGGAGCTATTCAAATTACCTTGATAAACTCAATTATTAGGGAGGTTTAGAATGCGAAGCAAACTCGTATTGTTTTCACTTTGTGTGATGGCTGCGGTCTTCGTACTCGCCGCATCGAGCAGTTGGGCGGCACCCAATTGTACTATTCAGATCCCCGGCTTCGGGTCCCCCGACGTAAAGATAGCCGTGGCGGCGAACTTCGTCGCGGCGGCATCCCAGCTCATCACTGACTGCGTGAGCACGGGCTCTTGCAGCACTACCGGCGCAAACTATATTATTTGTTCAGACTCCACCGGGAACCTTAGGGCTGCGATGGGCACCCCCTGCCCCACCGATGGCCAGTACGGCTATTTTTTCGCGGCGGACACCAGCGCCGCGATCTATAGCGGGTGCCCGAACGCCGGTAGTCCGTGGTCGTATGCCAGGGGCGTACCTGTGTTTTTTGGGTATCGTAATGGTGGCATAACCGATGCGAGCCAATTGATTGAGCAGACATCGGGAGTCGCTGCGACTATCAATACTACCGTAGGCGGAAATTATACAATCAATACAACCGACTCGTGTCTTATAGCCGTGGCAGATACGACTGCGCCTTATGGGGTGAAGGGACAAGCCCTGATAAGCGAGATGATTGGGATAACAATTCCTCCTATTCCGGCCTGTGTGTATGATTCCTCCACCGGCGCCCATGGTCTCTTTCCCAATATAGGCGCCGTTTTCGCAGCCATTGGAACGGGTGCTATCAAATCCGGATTCGTGGGGAAGTCGCAGATATGCTCGAACGGCGAGGTGAATCCTTCCATTTATACCTACGTGCAGTTCACGAATGACGCCTACACGCTCGATCAAAAGGCGATTAGGCTCAATTCGTCGACTGAGGTCACGGTGTTCGATAACTATATAACGTACAAGAGGGGCCTTACGGGGTCAGACCCTGATAGCTGGGCCGCCTTTGCTATTAAAAACTGCTATATATATCCGTGACGGAACACCATGACCTTCTCCGCGCTCCGGTCTCCTCTTCACGAGAAGGCCGGAAGCTGCGGGAGACTCCGACACACGGTACACGTAACGGTTGAATAGAGCATGAAAAGGAGCGTTTTTGACGCAGATGAACACGGATAGACCTTGCCCGGGGGCGGATGGCCACAGATGAGAAGCTTTTGTGTCCACCATGGTGATAAAGCGGCAATGGTGTCCACACCTGTCCCGCTTCGTGGAAAAGAAGTGCAGTTGTTTGACAATACCCACCACAAACTGAAGGAGATTATATGCACACCGGAAAAGTACTGCTCGTCGCTCTATGTATCCTTTCCCTCGCTGGCTCTGCGGTGGCCGCAGACACGGCCGCCTCAATCCCTCCCACGGAGAAGACACCCAACGTAGTGGCGGTGGTGAACGGCGCGGAGGTCACTCTCGATGACTTTAATAAACAGCTCTACCAGGCGCAGCGCATGGTCCTGGACGGGGGCAGGCTCCTCACCGCCTCGCACCTCGCCCGCCTGCGCTCGGACGTCCTGGAAGGCCTCGTGAAATACGAGCTGCTCTACCTGGAAAGCAAGAAGACGGTAAAGGTCACCGACGCCGACATCGCGGCAGAGTTCGATAAGATGAAGGGCCAGTTCCGGAGCGAGACGGACTTCCAGAAAGTCTCTCTCTCACTCCGCCCGGAAGTGGAACGGACGTTATCGATCCGGAAGTACTTCGACACCTATGCCTCGAAGGCCGAGGTGACGGACGAGGAGATCAGGTCCTACTACGACGCGAACCGCAACGGCTTCTTGGAGCCAGAGCAGGTAAAGGCGAGCCATATCATGGTCAAGGTCAATCCGCAAGGGAATGAGGAGAAGAAAACCGAAGCGAAGAAAAAGATCGAGGACATCCGCAAGAAGGTCCTTGCAGGGGAGGACTTTGCCTCCCTCGCCCGCACCTCTTCCGAGGACATCACCGCTTCCCGGGGCGGGGACATGGGCTACATCCGCCGGGGCCAACTCCTGAAGCCCGTGGAGGATGTCCTCTTTGCCCTGAAAGCCGGGGAGGTGAGTGAGGTAGTGGAAACCTGGATAGGCTACCACCTCCTCAAAGTTGCAGAGCATAAGCCTGAGACGACCCTCTCCTTCGAGGACGTGAAGGACCGGGTGCGCACCGTGCTTCAGCAGAAAAAGGGGCAGGAGGAGGCGAGTGCCTACATGACCGGGGTGCGGGAAAAGGCTGTAGTGCAGACCTTTCCGCCTCCCGAGGAGTAGGGGGCAAGGGGGACGGCATAGCTTACGGCCGGGGGAGCTGTATGGCTTTATCAAAGGACTTCATTTTGCCGCCCGCTTACGCTCGATAAAGGCGGATAAGAGCGGATAAAGGCCATGAAAGAAAGAGAGGGCTGAGCGACGGCGATAGTGCCGTCCCTCAGATTCCGGCCTCCGGGCGGAATACTCTCACTGCCCGGAAGGCATGAGGGATTTACCGCAGGTATGGTTACTTGCGGTAAAAGGAAGACGGGTTAGTTCTTGTCCGCTCTTATCCGTAAACCTGTCTATGGTCCCAATTTTCCAAGCGGGATATGGAAAAAATTATAAACCGATCCGAATACAGGTCCGCTCAGATACAATTCGTTCAGGGTCAATAGTACACATAGCGCGCATATGACATGCATCGAAGTGACGCGGTTCCCAAAACGGCTCATGATCCTGTCTAAACCGTAGATGTAGCAGAGGAGGGCCGGATACAGCACGCACAGGAGAAGCCTGCCGGAAGTGAAGAACGGCTTCTCCCTTGACGGATAAACGCAGTTGCCGAAATCGAAAACCATTGAAAGGGCAATCATGAACGCGACCGAGCACGACACCCCGCAAATGCTGAGAAAAAGAACCTTGTGCATACCCTCGTCCGTTATTGCCGCAGAGCCGATGGACCGGTCATTTTTGGCGGCAGACTTTTTCCGTGGGGATTTTCGTATGGTGGGCTGAAGAGATCTTGCCGGTCGATTTTTATAGAATCTCACCAATGAAAAAGTCGAAACACCTAAAAATACGCCTGTTGAGACGGAATAAAAATAGTCGACATAGACCGACGCTATTCCTTCACGCCCCCATACAAATTCGCCTCGCCAAAAGGAGCTCAAGGTGTTATGAAGGAAATGGCCCAGCCCAAAGGGGGTAAAAATCGGGTGCAAAAAGATATCGGCGAAGGACTTGTAAGTCCAGCCCAGCAGATTGATCTTATGGTCTGATCCGGACCAGTCGCCGACAGTCGCGAGGTTTCGGGAGATCCAGATCCCGAGAGGAACGACAAGGGAGGCACAAAAAGCTGATGCGTTCAAAACAGCCTTTCGTGAGAAGCGGATCCCTCGCGTATCCACCGCCCTTACGAGCAGGACAACCATCAGCATGGCCAGAAGCGGCACATTGGCGGTTTTTATCAGTACGGCCGCGGCAATGCACGCACCCATGAGAGCCCAGTGCATCCAATCCGATGCTTTTCCCAGAATTATTCGTATCATGAGCAGGTACGCGAGCCCGCATGGAAGCGGCGTCAATACATCGCTGTTGAGGGAGTAAAAGACGTCCTGGGGCATAAAAGCAACGAGTGTCGGAAGCCCCCACAGGATAGACCGGTTGCTGCCAGGTATGGTTTTCCCTATGAAAAATGCCAGCAGCACTGCCAGGGCATAAACAGGAATATTGAGGAAACGGGTCCAGTAGAGGAGGCCTCCGTTCTTCAGGCCCAGGGACTCTCCGAAAGCGAGCCAGCGTCCGGCGACAAAATAATAGAGCGGCGGTGAATACTCTTCATAATTGACGATGTGCACTGAATTCAATCTCTTCAACGACGCATTTTTATATGCCTCAGGCAAAAGCCACGCGGGGGGAGGGAGCCGGCCTTTGGGAAACTCCTCCGCCTTCCTAAAATATTCAGGGCTTTCAAACAGGAAAATCATGCGAAGAGATTCGGGACTTATGCGATCCGTGCCTTGCGCCGGAATCTGCCATTGAGAGTACTTCCAGATAAGATCGAAATGGGACGGTTCGTCAACGTTATTGAAGAATGGGAATACAGCGCCGAAGAAAAAGATGCGAAGGGATGCTATAAAACAAAGGAGGGCAACAATCCGCCATTCCCGGGAACTCACGGCATACGCCGACCGCTCCTCTTCGTGGTGGACGTTTGCGGCACGGCCACCCCTCACTATTTTCCTGGTCGCGGATCCCTTACCCATAACCGCCCCTTATCGTCGGCAAGGCAGTCTATTAAATCAAATCTCTCGCAGGGACTCAGTGTCTTAACGGTATCGTAGCGTATCGTTATAAATAAGTCAACATAACGTAAGAACCAAATCCGCTAGGAAAAGATAAGGGGGACATCAATTGTCCAATAGCTCCTCCCCCACCTGAAAACCTTATCTCCTTCCGCGATTTTCCTCCCCCGCGCCACGGCATGGCTTACGGCCGGGGACCGTATGGCTTTGCCAAAGGACTTTATTTTGCCGCCCGCTTACGCTCGATAAAGACGGATAAATACAGATAAAGGCCATGAAAGAAAGAGAGGGCTGAGTGACGGCGACAACGCCGTCCCTCAGATTCCTGCCTTCGGCGGAAACACTCTCGCTGCCCGGAGGGCATTGAGAGATTTACCGCAGGTATAGTCACCTGCGGTAAAAGGAAGACGGGTTAGTCCTTATCCGCTTTTATCCTTGAAGTTGTGTATAGAAAATTGACTTACCATGGGGGTGTAGTTACACTCTTGAATAAGTGAAAACATGGGGTTGCCTTCGAGGAAGGGCAGACGGTGTTTGCCGATACTCCTTGATGATCCTGACCATTCCGAGGAGGAAGATCGCTTTATTCTTCCTGGTCTAAGTTCGAAACTTCATCTTCTTGTTCGGCCCAGACGAATCTATGACTGACTGACAGATAGTTCTGGTATAATTAGTTACGGGAAGACACAGTGAGATTTGAATGGGATCCCAAGAAATCAGAAGGGAATCTGAAGAAGCACGGCGTTACATTTCAAGAAGCTGCCACGGTTTTTGGTGATCCGCTAGCCATAACATTCAATGATCCTGATCATTCTGAGGAAGAGGAAAGATGTTTGACTTTTGGTCTATCACTCCAGAACCGGCTTGTGGTTGTTTCTCATACGGAAAGAGCCAATAAGACGAGAATCATAAGTGCGCGTCTCATGGACCGCAAAGAAAAGGTGATATATGAGGAAGGCTAAGGCATCAGATGAGTTGCGCCCCCAATATAAGCGGGAGGACCTTGGCCAGGGAGTCCGAGGCAAGTATTTCGAGTCGTATAGCAAAGGCACAAACCTTGTGCTCCTGAGCCCGGACGTGGCGAAGGTCTTTACCACTGAAGAAGAGGTCAACGAGGCCCTTCGCTCCCTGATTAGTCTTGCAAAGAAATCAACAGGCAGAACAAGGCGCTGAACCGGATCGGCGAGGAAAAGGCGCTCGCCTCCCGATTAGCTTTTCTTTATCTGTGGCAAAAAGGGTTTCTTTCTGTCAAAGTTGCGGAGCACAAGGCCGTATGGTTTTGTCAAAGGACTTTATTTTGCCGCCCGCTTACGCTCGATAAAGACGGATAAGAGCGGATAAAGGCCATGAAAGAAAGAGGGGG
>MVRP01000161.1 GCA_002067405.1 Syntrophorhabdaceae bacterium PtaU1.Bin034
GGAGAAGCTGAAAACCGTAGACGGGGTAATATCGGCCTCACCCTTTATTACGTTCCAGGCCATGGCCCAGGGGCGGAGCCGCCTTTCCGGGGTGGTGGTAAAGGGGCTCGAGCCAAAAGACGCCAAATTCATGGGGCGTCTCATCAAAGAAGGCAGTATCGATTCGCTCGGCACAAACGGCAGCATTCTCCTCGGCAAGGAACTGGCGAAGGAACTGGGCCTTCTACCCGGAGACATGTTTACCCTGATCGTCCCTTTTGGCGGTTTTTCGCCTGCCGGGGCTGTTCCTGAAACGGTCAAGGTGAGAGTCGGCGGCATTTTCGAGACCGGCATGTATGAGATAGATAACCTGTTGACCGTAATGCCTCTCGCCGATGCAGAATCGATTGTCGGGGCAGGCGTAAGCGGGATTGAGGTGAAGCTGAAGGACGTCTACAGTGCCAACGAGGTACGGAACCGCATCACAAGGCAGCTCGGTCCGGGCTATTTCGGAAGGACATGGATCGAGATGAATAAGAACCTCTTCTCGGCGCTTAAACTTGAGAAGATCGTCATGTTCATCATATTGGCGCTGATTATTCTTGTTGCAAGCTTCAATATCATAAGCTCCCTCGTCATGACCGTAATGGAGAAGAAGAAGGATATTGCGATCCTGAAGGCGATGGGAGCGACAAACAGAAGTATCATGCGGGTCTTTGTGGCTGAAGGCCTCACCATCGGCGTTTTCGGGGCGCTGCTCGGAACCCTTGTCGGCTATACCCTCCTTGAGATACAAAGACGGTACGAGATCGTCAAGTTATCCGGCGATGTTTATTATATTACAACCCTGCCCATGAAAATCAGCCTCCTCGATGTCTTTTTTATTGCCGCGATTACCATCCTTCTCTGCCTCCTTTCGACACTTTATCCCTCTTTTAAGGCCTCCAAGATCGATCCCGTGGAGACATTGAGATATGAATAATCTTATCTCGGTACGGGGGCTGAAGAAAAGTTTCGACAAGGACGGGACCAAGGTTCATATCCTGAAAGGGATAGATCTCGATATCTCGGAAGGAGAGTTTCTCACGGTGATGGGCCCTTCGGGTGCCGGCAAGACAACGTTCCTCCATATTATCGGCTCTCTTGACAGGCCGACGGCCGGCGAGATCCTTTATAAGGGGAGAAACATAGGATCACACACCGAACAGGAACAAAGCCAGTTCAGGAACGAAAAAGTTGGTTTTGTCTTCCAGTTCTACCACCTTCTGGGAGATTTTACCGTCCTCGAAAATATCATGATCCCTCTCTGGATCAAGCGGGTGAAGGCGACTGACGCTAATGCTGCGGCAGAGGAGTTTCTCGAAATCATGGGATTGGTAGACAGAAGAGACCATAAACCCGGTGAGCTGTCCGGAGGTGAGCAGCAGAGGGTGGCGATAGCGCGGGCGCTTATAAACCGGCCGGAGCTGATCCTGGCGGACGAACCAACGGGAAACCTCGACAGAAGAACCGGCAGGGAAGTATTGGACTACATACTGTCAGTACAGCGAAAAATAGGCGCCGCCCTTGTCCTGGTAACCCACGACCCGGAGATCGGCATGGCCGGAAGCACAAAACTCACCATGGTGGACGGGGAATTGTTCTCGGCCGAATAGGGGGAAATAGCAGCTATGGTCCAGATTCGGACACTGCGGCAATGTGTTCTGTTGAGAGGGGCAGGGGGTCGGCCAGACGCGATCCCTGCAAGTTCGGCAACACCGAAAAGTCTCTCCATCTGTTCCTGACGATCTCTTCGCGATCTCTTTCTTTCAAGCTGCTTGATCTGTTGAGCGGCATCAGTCCGGGAACTATGTAGAGTGTCACCGGTGTCATGAGATGCCTGAAGCCCCACGAATGATCGTGAGAAAAGATGAAGGCGTGACAAATCTCGTGCAGCAGAATCTGGACCGACATTCTTCTGATGACGATGAACCGCCGGTACGTGTCGTCGATCACCCCCTCCCAGGTTCCGATGAGCATATATTGAAGAAGATCGAACGTGCTGAAGTGCTGAAAGGCGACTGCAATGTCAAAAGGCTTGTTGTGTTTCCCCATTATTTGAGCCACCTGATTTAATGTTCCCACCCTGTCATAGGATTGCCACTCAACCAACTTCCATTCCACGACTTTGAGACTAATATCGACCTGAGCACGAAGCTCCCTGGACGCTTTTTCAACCAGCTCTGTCATCGCGGCCTTCTTTTCAGGACTGTCAGCCAGGATGACCAGCCGTAGTTCTCTGGCAGGCGCGGTTGCATGTTCAAGATTCGCGGGAGAAAGCGGACGAGGTAAGATGTTTGGGGTCGAGCACGCGGTAATGAACAGGCAGAGAAAAAGGCCGAGGCCGAAACAATAGGATCGCAAGTATATACCGCCTCAAAGGTTGATCCCTATTTGTCCCTTGGCCCCTTTAATAGTAGCATGGGTACGGAAGCGGGGGGTGTCAAGAGGGGCGTTAACAAGTGTCCGGTAGGCGTTCCTGAAAAGGGACTTCTTCTTTGAAGTTTGCATTTTTGGACGCGCGAAAGACCTTTCATCACGTTTTTAAAAGAAAACGCTTGACTCTTCCTTCGCATTGTGCAAAATTAGCATTGCGACGCATCATTGTCGGTCGTAAACGTCATTGTAGGGAGGTACCATGAGCAGATTTGTTAGTTGTGTACTAGTTTTACTTGTATTATTCGTGGTTCCGTTCCAGCTCCTTGCTGCAGAATCAGGAGAAGCCGGTGCAGCAGGCGGTGCTGGTGCCGCTGGTGGTGAAGCCGGTGCAGCAGGTGCAGCAGGCGGAGCTGGCGGAGCAGGGGCAGCCGGTGCAGCCGGTGGCGCCGGTGCAGCAGCCGGAATTAGTGGAGGAACTATGGCTTTGGGAGCCGTTGCCGGTGCAGCAGCGATAGGCGGAGTTCTTGCAGCAACCGGCGGCGGAGGAGGATCAAGGTCCACTTCGCAGCACACCACCCAGAAGCATCCCTAATATCTAGCCGTGGGGTGACTGAGGAAAGAGAAACAATCTTTCCTCAGTCACCACTGGAACAAGAGCTTTCATTTCTCAACACTATATTTCTATCTTTAACATACCAATGAAAGTTTAACGTACTAATATCGTTTGAAGTCAAATCCGTTCCTCCGAAAGATCCCGAGTGATCACTCGAAAACCGAAAAATAGCACCTATTGACGTCAGGGTAGGCGTGACCTATATTCCATCAAAGTTCAACGAAGTCTCCATGCAAACGGGGGAAATGTATGAACGTTCCGCTGCAGATCACCTTTCGCCATGTGTCGGGCTCGCCCCAAGTGGAAGCGAGGATTCGCGAGCGGGCTGCGAAGCTCGACCAGATGTACAGCCAAGTCATGACCGGCCGCGTAGTAGTAGACTTGCCCCAAAACCGGCGTCGCAAGGGAAAGATATTTCAGGTGCGGGTTGATATTACCGTGCCGGGCCGTGAGTTGGTGGTAAACCGGGAGCCCTTGATGAATCACGCCCATGAGGATGTGTATGTTGCCATTGAGGACGCATTTGACGCGATGGAGCGAAAGCTGAAAGAGTATGCCCGGGAAGTAAGGGGTGAAGTAAAGAGGGATATGGTGCCAGAACGGGGAAGAGTCAATACGCTATTTTCTGAAGAAGGTTACGGCTTTATACTGACAAGGGATAGTCGGGACATTTACTTTCACAGGAACAGCGTGCTCAACGGGGGCTTTGAGCGACTTCGGGTTGGGACTGAAGTTCGTTTTTCCGAGGAACAGGGGGAGGAAGGCCCGCAGGCGAGCACGGTGGAAATAGCAGGTGCCTGACTCTCTTTACTGCTCGATATATTCCTTCCTTGCCTGCTTTATTATTCTTGTTGCAGCCATTTTTGACACAACCGTTATGTCTTCGAGAGGCAGGTAGGTATGGACGGATTGGTCAAAAAGCACCTTCAGCGAAGGAGGGAAGTCTTGATCCCCTTCCCAGAGAATGAACGTGATAGGTACCCGTGGTAAGGCCCGGAGGGTAAAAGAGGCGTTCCCATACTCCTCCTCCTTTCCTCCGAGGGCCTTTCCTGCTTCGATGAAAACGTCTCTCCCATAGCCGAACGCCTTCAGCAAAGGCTTCACCACCCGCCTTTCAAATACAGGCAGATAGGAACGGCAGCCAGGAATATCCTCGTACTGGATAAGGCTTCCGCCTGTCTGTTGACCCGAAGCGTTGAGGACATAGTGGAGGATCACAATTTTCATGGCGAGGTTGATGTTCGATGCCCTGGAACTGATGAATATGAAGGCCGGAGCAACCACTTCGATGGTCTCATTGAAAAAGGGTACAGAAAAATGATACGCCTCGCCTTCTTTTCGGAAATCCAGTCCCGCCTTGGACAGACGCTCTTCCATATTCCGGCCGGCCAATTGGTTGCACGCAATTTCAAAGGTCTTGCGATAGGTTTTTTGCCTTACGAGTTCCACTTCTGCAACCGTTTTTTGATGTCGGCTATTTTTCGGCCGTAATCACCGCTCAGGAATATCTCGGTGCCCATAACAAGGATAGTGGCTCCGGCCTCCGCAACCATTTCCGCATTTTCAGCCTTGACGCCCCCGTCAACCTCAAGCTCCGCAGGACTTCCGGCCCTGTCGAGCATTTGCCTCGCACGCGCTATTTTTCTTGTCATTGACGGAATATAGGCCTGCCCTCCGAATCCCGGGTTTACCGTCATTATGAGAAGGAGATCAATTCGGGAGATTACTTCTTCGACTGCACTCAGGGGGGTGCCGGGATTTAGCGCGAAGCCTACCTTTTTTCCGTGGGATTTTATCAAGTCGATGGTCCTGAAATGGTGGTAGCCTGTTTCTGCATGTACGGTGATGATGTCGCTGCCTGCGTCGGCAAAGGCATCAACAAAGGTGTCGGCGTTCTCGATCATAAGATGAACATCGAGGGGCAAAGTCGTGATCCGGCGAATTGCTTTCACGATCATAGGCCCGATGGTAAGGTTCGGGACAAAATGGCCGTCCATTATATCGACATGTATAAGGTCCGCTCCTGCGGCTTCAACGTCCCTTATCTCTTCTTCGAGTCTGAGGAAATTCGCTGAAAGGATCGAAGGGGCTATGGAAATCGTCATCTCAACCTCCGCTGATTGTTTGCAGTTCGAGCACCTGGCCTTCGTTGAAGATCGTCATAGGTAGGATGCTGCTTTTGACCGTTATATTGCCCGTCCCGTCCTGGTTGTATATGGGCGTTATCGAATAATGGATTCGTTTCCGGTCCATCTCCTGTATGCTGGCAGCGCAGTTCGAGCCTGTAATCTCAGGCATAACATAGAATCTCCTCTCCCGACCGCCCACAACGAACACCATTCCCTCCTCATCAAGGATGTTCTCGCCGCTTCCCGGCGCCTGCGCAAGGATTTGTCCGGGAACGTCGCTCGGGACGTATATGATCTTCTTGAGGGCTATCCCTGCCTCCTCCAGGGCCTTTTGTCCCTCTTCTATCGGAAGTCCCACAAAGAAAGGGATGGTACTCGGTCTCGGTCCGTCGGAAAGTATAACCGAAACCGTCCTCCCCACTTTAACCGGTATTGCTGCGTCCGGCTTCTGAACCAGGACTCTGTTGTAAGGTATATCCCTCTTCTTCTCATATTTTACAATAAGCAGGGAAAGCCCTTTCTGCTGAACCGTCGTCTTTGCTTCTTCCACATCAAGCCCCGTAACGTCAGGGCAGAGAACCGTTGAGTCGTCTTTCAGTATGAATCTTATGGACAGAGACGTGGTGCATATAAAGACAACTATGCAGGTAAGGGCGTACAACAGGATCCTGAGCCATTTCATAACTTCTTCAGCCTGGCAATAAAGAAACCGTCCATTCCTGAAACATGGGGGACGGAAAGGAATTCCTCATCATCGAACAGCGCTGGGAGGGGCTTTTCGGCAGCGAATCCACATTCCTTCTTCAACTGTCCTATAACTTCAGTGGTCTCTTCCGGTTCGAATGAGCAAACGCTGTAAACAAGATGGCCGCCAACCTTTAAATTCTCCGACAAAGCTCTGGCCATCTTCAGCTGCTGTGCTCCGAATTCTTTAACATCCTTTTCACTTCTCCGCCACTTTATCTCCGGATGTTTTCTGATAATTCCGAGAGAAGAACAGGGCGCATCGAGAAGTATACTATCAAAGCGATTTCTTTTGAAAGGGGTTTTCATTGCGTCTGCCTGCACCACACAGTCCGTGCTTCGGATGGATCTCAGTTTTTTTCCGTCCCGATCCATAGCGGCAATGCGTGCTCCGGGGAAAGTCTGCTTTATCTGTTCGGTTTTGGTCCCCAGACCGGCGCAAGCGTCAAGGACCAGGTCGCCCGAGGATGGCGCAAGAGCTATTGCAGCCATTTGAGACGTCTCATCCTGGATACGGATCAAACCCTTTTTAAACAGGTCAGTATCAAGAACAGGGCCGACTTTATCGACGTAAAGGGCCGAATCAAGAAACCGGCTGTTCCTGATCCGGACGCCTGCTTCCTGGAGTCTTAGCGCTGCCTCTTTGGTCTCGGTTTTGCCTCCTGCTACTCTGACCACGAACTCAGGGCTCCGGTTCAAAGCGGTGAGGAGCTGTTTGGTGCCTTCCGGGCCAAATCTGGCGTGCCACCTCTTTACGAGCCATAGGGGAAAGCTGTGTTCGACGGACAAACGGGAGACAGGGTCCGGCGGCAGCGGCAGGTTTTCCTTGTCTCTTATCGCCCGTCTCAGGACGGCATTAACGAAATTTGCTACTCTTTGTCCCCGCTCTCTTTTGGCATAACCCACTGTCTCATTGACGACATGATACGTTGCTTTCTTCATGAAGCAGACCTGATAGAGGCCCATCCACAGAAGGTGACGAACGTCCCTCTTCATCGTTTCTTTGACAAAATGGGAAAGGACCCAGTCCAGGTAAAGTCTCCACCTGACCACCCCTGAGACTATCTCATAGACCAGAGGCTTGTACCGGGCAGGGACAGGTGAAGACAAAAAGTACCTGTCGATCGTGTCGTCGAGGAGCCTGCCTTCTTCTACTTCCTTTATTATCTTGAGGCATAGCGGCCGTACGGGGAGGAAGCTATCTTCTATATGCCATGTCCTCCAATCTTCTTATTCTCTCTTCCATTGGAGGGTGAGTGCTGAAGAGGGCGAGTACGCCTTTTGCGGAGAACGGATTGACAATAAAGAGATGAGCGGTAGAGGGATTGGCGTGCTCCATCGGATTGTAGGCTACGCCGGCTTCGAGCCGCCGGAGCGCGTTCGCAAGATAGAGAGGATTGCCGGCAAGGTGGGCCCCGCTCTCATCTGCAAGATACTCTCGTGACCGGGAGATAGCGAGCTGGATGAGCATTGCAGCGAAGGCTGCGAGAATGGAGAAGATGATGACGCTCACAATATTGCCTCCGCCTTCATCGTCGCTGTCCCTGCCTCCCCCGAAGAAAAGCGACCACCTCGCCCAGTTGGCCAGCATGGTTATCGCCCCCGCGAGGGCTGCTGCAACGGTAGATACGAGAATATCCCTATTTTTTATGTGAGAAAGCTCATGGGCAAGAACACCTTCGAGTTCCTCCTTGTTGAGGATTCTCAAGATGCCGGTGGTAACCGCAACTACCCCGTGTTCGGGGTTCCTTCCCGTTGCGAAGGCGTTGGGGCTATCGCTCTCAATTATGTAAACCCGGGGCATGGGAATTGCGGCCCGCTGGGCCAAGGACGCAACCGTCCCGTACACACCGGGCGCCTCCGTTTCTGACACCTCTTTCGCCCCGTACATGGCGAGGACAATACGGTCGCTAAACCAGTACGTCACAAGGTTCATGATGAGGGCTATGGCAAAGGCAAACATAGCCCCGCCTTTTCCGCCTATCAGGCTTCCAAGGGCGACAAGTATGATGGTCAGAACCACCATCAGAAAAAATGTTTTTGCTTGGTTCATTGTTTCATTTCCCCTTTTTCCTCAATTACCGGGCTTGAG
The DNA here is from genome assembly GCA_002067405.1 of Syntrophorhabdaceae bacterium PtaU1.Bin034. Next base: position 7,976 of record MVRP01000161.1, read on the forward strand.
TCACTCCTCCAAGAGCCCTGCAGCCTTTCCTCGCAAAAAGGAAGAGGCATTTCCGCGCATCTCTCGAAACCGCCAATTATATTGTAATTTTATCGATTTTTGGGGTTTTGTCAAGTTGGGCGGGAAGCTTGAGAGAATGACGATTTACACGGCCGGAAAGGCGCGGCGAACGGTCTTAGTGATGGTGGGTGTGATGATGAGGCTCACCTGCGCCGCCTATCTGACAGTAGAGGCCGTTTGACTGGCACTCGGCGCACTCCATTTGCAGGACCGTATGTCTTATACCGAGATCCGAAAGCTTTTCCTCGATTTCCCTCCTGATCGCATCAGTCTCACTGATTTTCCTGTCATTGAGGAGCACATGGGCTGAAAAGGCAGGAACGCCGTGGCCTATGGACCAGACATGGACATCGTGAACACCGAGGACTTCTCTCATCCCGCAAATCATCTTCGAGATATCTTCCGCATGAAATCCCAGGGGACTCAATTCGAGAAAGATCCATAAGGCTTCTTTTATGACCCTGGCACCCCCGTAAATGATGATAAACCCCACGATCCCGCTCGCTATAGGGTCTGCAAGACGCCATCCGGTAAACTTTATGACGATGCCTGCCACGATGACGCCGGCTGAGGTCACGATATCCCCGAGCACGTGCAGCCATGCGCTCTTGATGTTCAGATCCACATTGCCGGCCCTTAGTATTCGTGCCATCACCAGATTTCCCACGAGGCCTCCTGCCGCAACCCAGAGCATCACATCCGAGTCGATCTCGGGTGGAGAAAAAATACGTCTGTATGTCTCAACAAAGATAAAAACAGATATGACTACGAGCGTGGTGCCGTTGATAAGGGCAGCCAGGATCCCGATCCTCTGATAGCCGTAAGTGGCACGAAAGTCAGAGGGGCGTTTTCCTATGATTACGGCAATAAGGCTGAGGCCAAGGGCAAAAGCGTCTGTAAGAACATGTCCTGCGTCGCTTAGAAGGGCGAGGCTGTTTGAAAGAAGGCCACCGATCACCTCGGCTAAAAGGACAACAAGGGTAACAATTATGGCCCATGTGAGCCTTTTTTCATGACTTGTCTTCAACTACGACCCTCTTTGTGGTTCCGAACTGCTCATTCTATATGTAATCCCTCCGCTGATGCTCTGCAAAGCAACTGATAGGCTGTTATGCAAAATAATCGTTGTAACGACCGTAGCGGTGATATAGAATTATATCTGTTTCAGAGATGCATTTACAGTACCATCGGTTTTACGGCGTACGACGGCAAGAAATCCTGAGCGACAAGGCATTTGAGCATTTATGTGAACGGGGGTTTTGGGAACCTGACAGCGCTTGTGTTGCCCGGTCTTCTCTTGCCTGCTACCCGTTGCGGAGGTAGCAGACGCGCGAGAGCTATCGGGACATTGCTTGCGACCGTTTACCCTATGCTTGTTGTCCTCGTCCCGGGGGCTCGACTACTGAGATGAGCGAGCGAAGGAGCAGGTCTTTGGGCGATCACGGCGTAGTCCGTTTGCTTCCATGGCACACGTAATCATCATCGACGACGATACGATCATGTGCGAGATGCTCTCGAATATGGTACGCC
>MVRP01000162.1 GCA_002067405.1 Syntrophorhabdaceae bacterium PtaU1.Bin034
CGCCAATTCCAGCCGCCATCGGATCATCAAGTTCTGCCGGGATGTAGGCAAACAAGCTCAGATATCCCTGCTGCTTGGTAGCCACTTCGGTGAGCTGCAAACCCTGGTACAGACCTATTTGCCGAAGCCAGCTATCGATCAGATTACGATTCGTAAGACTAAGCTCGAAGAACAACGAGGCGAGGGGTACAGAAAAGCCTCCGAAGGAGAGATCGATGGCCAAACCGGTTGAACAAATCGCCGCGCTGACGATTGGCACTGTTGAATCGGTATCTCCGGCTGAGATTCGGGTACTTCTTGAGCCGAACGCCCCTCAGACCACCGCGCTAAATACCGGTGTACCGACGGGGTTCCCGCGCATTAACGGATATGTGTTGATTCCTAACGAAACCGGAGCGGTTGTTGGTTTAGTCGTGTGGCTGGGTGTCGAACGCTCGCCCTTCCCGAAACGGACAGGCCTCAAAGATTTCGGACTTGTTGATTTACCATTTCCCGCTCGAAAGATATCACTGACTCCATTGGGAACATTGCTTGCCGCAAAACGCTCTGGAGACAGCGAGAGAGCATATCGTCTAGAGCGAGGAGTTTCTGCCTTCCCGTCGGTTGGAGATGTCGTTCAACTGCCTACGGCTGAACAACTTCGCTGTATTATTGAAGCTTCAAGTGAAGAAGACAGACGCGTAAAGATCGGCACGTCACCACTTGCCGCAAACGCTGCGGTGACTGTGGATCCGGATAAAATATTCGGGCGCCATCTTGCAGTCCTTGGGAATACCGGGAGCGGTAAATCTTGTTCCGTCGCGGGAATCATCCGCTGGTCACTAGAACAGGCGCGCGAGGCAAAATCAGATAAAGCCCGACCGAATGCCCGATTCATAATTCTAGATCCCAATGGGGAGTATTCCAGTGCCTTCGAAGACTACAAGGACGTCCGAATATTCCAAGTCTCTCCCAAATCTGGAGATGTTCTACCCGTCTTACTTCCAGCTTGGATGTGGAACAGCCAGGAATGGGGTGCATTCGCTCATGCTGCCCCTGCTGTTCAAAGGCCGCTGCTTCTCCAAGCCCTTAGAGACTTACGTTCGGGTGCACATCTATCTGAACCGATGGAACGACAGGTTTCCAGATTGATTCGATCTTACAAAGTCGTGCTCCTGGCACGGATAGGCCGAGGTGTTAGCGGTTATCAGGGTTTTCCGGAAAACAAGAACTGTGGGAACCAGTTACGTAATCTAGCTACAGACTCACTGTCTCATGCTGAGAAGACTCAAGGTGAGCTTTCAAACGCTCTTGAAGTCCTTGCTACAGCCGCGGGCGCATTGGCGACAAGACGACACTGGCAGACGGCCACCAGCGAGGGATACAACGATTTTAACGAAACGGAACTTCGAGACGTCATAGCCCGAATCGACGATGTAGTGTTGCGTTTGCCTCAAGGTCCAAGCGAGGAAGTGTTTTCAGAGGACGCCCCCGTTGAGTTTGATGTCGCGACACTGCCCGATCAGCTTGATCTTATAGCGTCAGAAGCGCCGGGCGGCCAGACGGCACAGTTTCTTGCCACACTGACAATGCGAATCAGAATGATGCTGGCCGATAAACGGCTTGGACCTGTTGTGGATTCAAAGGAGAACAATATCAGCTTTCATGAATGGTTAGATTCGTACATCGGAAAAGATCAAGCAGAAACCGGGGAATTGGCGATTCTTGATCTATCGCTGATCCCCTCCGATGTGCTCCATATGGTAATAGCTGTTATTGCTCGGGTGATTTTTGAAGCAACACAAAGGTATCGTAAGGTCAACGACAAGGAGCTGCCTACAGTCTTGGTGCTTGAGGAAGCCCACGCATTCGTCAAACGCGGAACCAACGAGGAATCTGACAGTCCCACGCCCGCCCAAATGTGTCGACAGACTTTCGAGCGAATCGCACGAGAGGGTCGTAAATTTGGGTTAGGCCTCGTACTATCATCGCAAAGGCCTTCTGAGTTATCATCGACAGTTCTGGCCCAATGCAATACTTTCCTTTTGCATCGTATCGTAAATGATCGCGACCAAGAACTTGTGGGTAAGCTTGTGCCGGATGCACTTGGAGGTCTCCTCAAGGAATTACCGAGTCTACCGTCGCGGCAAGCCATTCTCTTAGGTTGGGCAGCGACTGTGCCGACATTGGTGGAGATCACGGAACTACCTGAAAAGCAGCGCCCTCATTCTGCTGATCCCAAGTTCTGGGACGTTTGGACAGGAAAAGAGCAACGTTACATTAACTGGGCGGAGATTGTGGAAGATTGGACAGGAACCAAAAGAGATACCATCGCCTGAATCACGGGAGAACGTTGATTTGAAGGACCGGAGACTGATAGAAGATTTCCTGCCTGTGAACTCGGTGGGCGAAGCTGCTTCGAGCGAACCTCGTACCAAAGGGCACATCTCAACCCTGCATGTGTGGCGGGCCAGACGGCCCCTGGTTGCGTGCCGGGCCGCCGTGTACGGCGCGCTTGTTCCTGCATCGCTATTTGTTCCGGAGAACGGACCGGACAACAAGAAACAGAGCCTTGGTCGGGCTAACGCGGCCAAGTTCATCGATCGGCTCTGCAAATATCCGGGCAACTCGGTCGTGATCAAGGAGGCACAACGACACATCCTCGAGGCTCATGCCGAACGGCTGACAAGGGAAACCGAAGAAAACGTCACCGTTGAAGACATCTCGGAAGGTCGCGCGCCACGCCCTAAGGTGCTGGATATGTTTGCGGGAGGCGGAGCTATTCCGGTTGAAGCGGCCCGGTTGGGGTGCGAAACGCATGCGCTTGACCTCAATCCGGTCGCCTACCTCATCGAATTGTGCACCGTAACCTTCCCGCAAGAGTTCGGAGCAGAACTTGCCGATGACATAGAGACGTGGGGCAAAACCATTCTGAAGCGGACGCAAGAAGCGGTTTCGGATGTCCTCGCACGTATACCGATTGTCCGGAGTCAGCCCCGAAAAGTCCAGGGAACACTGGCCGATGAAAAGGAACCCCCGTCTGATGAATACTCCGTCGTCGCTTACTACTGGACACGAACCATCCCCTGCCCGAATCCTCAGTGTAAGGGAACGGTGCCGCTCTATCGGCAGACGTGGTTAAGAAACAAGTCCTCCGGCTATGTGGCCTTGAAGGCTATTCCGGACATGACCAGGCGCATTATGCGGTTTCAGGTAGTAGAAGCGCAAACAGAGTCCGCTCTTGGTTTCGACCCGTCAAGTGGAAGTGCAGGTTCATCCACCGCATGCCCTTTTTGTCAGACAGCACTCGACAGTCCCTACGTCCGCAGGTATGGCGACGAGAAAGGTTTCGGCCAGCAGTTCATGTGTGTGATTACGCTTAACCCCGATAGTGTCGGCAAATTGTATCTTGTCGATGGATCCCTTGCGGCTATTGAGGCGGAGCATCAGGCCATATCCGAGCAGCGGGCGGCGGAGATCGAGCGCGAGCTTGGACCGAGCAGCCTTGATGAGGAGATTCCCCCTACCGGCAACGCGGGGCTTGCGACCGGGAACAGCTACCTCTACGGTGTTAGGACGTTCCGCCAGGCGTTCACTCCGCGTCAGCGGTATATCCTCTTGACCATGGCGCGCGAGGTGCGCCGAGCACACCAGGAAATGCTTGAGCAAGGTATGGATCGGGAACGGGCCAGGGCCGTTGTCAGTTACTTGGGTGTCTGGATAAGCCGTCTGACCGATCGATGTAACTCCCTTTGCCGTTGGAATAGCGCCAGAGAGGTTATTCAGGGTCTCACGGACATGAAGCGGTTCGCGATGATGTGGGATTTTCCCGAAGTGAATCTTTTTGGTGGGGCATCTGGAGATGCTTGGGGCAGCCTCAAATACATAACAGCTGTTGTCCGACAGGAAGGACAACAACGCAACCAGGTTAGGGTTGTCCGTGGTTCCGCGGCCGAGTTACCGTACGACAATGACACCTTTGATGCGGTGATTACCGATCCGCCATACTACGACAACGAAAGTTACTCGGAGCTTTCCGATGTCTGCTATATTTGGTTGCGACCGACCATCGGCTTTCTCTATCCTGAACATTTCGCCGGCCAACTGTCACCGAAGAAGAAGGAGTGTGTTGCGGCCGCCTATCGCCAGGGAGGGAAGCAACAGGCGCGCGACTACTACGAGAATACCCTGTTCCAATCTTTGCGCGAAGCCCACCGTGTCACAAAGCCGGGCGGTATCCTCATCGTCGTATATGCTCACAAGACCACCCTTGGATGGGCAACGCTCGTGGACGCAATGCGTCGCGCTGGCTATGAGGTTGCTGAGGCGTGGCCTCTCACTACTGAAACAAAGGCCCGCGTTGCCCACCAAGGAGACGCTGCCCTTGCTTCAAGCATTTTTCTGGTTGCCCGCAGGCGCGAAGCGCCTGAAGTAGGCTCTTACGAAGAACAAGTTCGTTCTGATCTGGAGAAGATCGTCCGCGAGCGGGTCGATTCACTCTGGAAAATGGGCATTGCAGGAGCGGATCTTGTGATTGCCGCCGTGGGCGCAGGACTTCGCGCTTTCACTCGTTTCTCGCGAGTGGAGTACGCCAACGGCGACGAGGTCCCAGCAGAGAAATTCCTAGCTGAGGTAGAGGGTGTCGTGCTGGAGACGCTCCTGGAAAAGATCTTCGGCGTGACCGGATGCGGTGTCGCCGCCGTGGATGGACCAAGCCGATTCTATGTACTCTGGCGCTATGCATACAAGGCGGCTGAGATGGACGCAGGCGAGGCCATCGTCTTCACTTACGGGCAGACCGTCGAGCTTGACGGTCAGAATGGGCTTTCTTCGGGAAGCCGTGCGCTGGTCGAGAAGAAGAAGGGCAAGTACCGGTTGCGCGACTTCAGCGAGAGGGGCGATCACGATAAGCTGGGCGTTCCCAAAGATGACGGCAAGGCTGCTCCGCTCATCGACATTCTGCATCGAGTCCTCTGGCTGGTGGAGAACGAACCCCGCAATCTGAACGTCTTCCTCGACGAGGCAAGGCCGGACCGCGAGCGTCTGCGCTTGATCGCTCAAACCCTGGCCGGAACAGCTCTTGTCGGCAAGAAGGACGACGGGCCGGAACATGCTGTGACAACGACTCCGGCTGAAGCTGCCGCGCTCAAGAAACTCGTTGCCAACTGGCGGTCTCTAATCGAGACATACTCGGCGAAAATGGAGGAAAAACTGTTCTAATACTGACGAGCGTCTGCGATCGATAGGGAGGAATCATGAGTGATAGAAGCCCAAAAACCATTGCAACGATAAACTTCAAGGGTGGTGTCGGAAAGACAACCGTTACCTGGTGCCTTGGCGATATCCTATCAACCATGTCAAAGGAACAAGTGCTGATGTTTGATCTCGATGCGCAGATGTCGCTTACACAGGCAATTGCTCTCAATGAAGACAGCGGCAGTCTTGATGCACGTTTTGGAGGCTGGTATGAAAAATCTATCCAGAGGAAGAAGACCATCTTCGATGCATTGGATGCATTTACGAAACCCGCTGTGCACTTTGATTTTCCAGTCGGATTCGATTTTATTTATCAGCTAACTGATCAATTTCATTTTGTCCCCTCCGTTGAGGACCTTTATTGGCAGGAATTGGAGGTTTTCGATAGAGACGGGGTGAAAGACTTCATACGGCGACTTCTTGGGAAAATAACCAACAATCAAAAGTTACCCAGATATGACTATGTGCTGTTCGATTGTCCGCCATCGTTTACATTACTCTCGTACAGCGTCCTTAGCTGTTGTGACCTTGTCTTGATCCCTGTGAATCCCGACTTCTTTGCTTCGAGAGGTACAAGCTTGATACTCAATTCATTGCGAATGCGGATTGAACCGCATCCACTTCCCAAAATAGCTGTTTTTATGAACAAAGCGAAAACATGGGGTAACTCACCGACGAAAGAGGTCCAATTCTATGCACGCGAGGTTGAACGGGCTTGTAAAGAGGCTACAAAGACTCAGAAAGTCGATACAAGGTTCCTCAAGTCCTACGTGCGTGAACGCGTAGGTATAAAACGAGCAATCACAGGTGGAGGCGTACCTGCTGACACCGTGGAAGACTTCAAAAATCTTTGGCGCGAATGCTTGGAGGCCCTCAATGAGTGACCAGGACATATTCAATACACCCGAACAAGAAACTGTGATTTTGGCGAAAGAGCTAAGTGAGATTAAAGATATTCTGCGTGAACTCTCTCGTAAATTATCACGCATAGAAGCGCGAGCCAGCAGGGCTTTCCCTGCGGCATTTGTTAAGGCAGCAGATAAGCCCAGAGTCCCTAGAGAAAAAACATCTACTGATCCTACGATGTCTGCAGAGCAAGTAATGCACCTTTATGATGAGTTAGTTCAACTTGCCAAAGATGGCAACGTTAACCAAGTTCGTATTCGGTTGGAGAGGCTGGAATTTGCAGACCTAAATTTTCTCAGAACTGAGCTCGGCGTGTCGCTTGGGAAGAAGAAACCTTCAGAGCGTGTTTTAATTGAAGCCATTTTAGGTCGAGTGAACGAGAGCGTCATGCTCACAAAACATGTCAACCGAACACAGTTGATAAATCCTGAAGGCACAAAGGAAACCATGGAAGACCAATCAGAAAAGGAACATTCATGAGCACTCAGACACTTCGTCCATGGACCGAAATGGTCAAGCTTCATCCTGATGTAGAAGAGGGAGCGCTTACCGAGGCGGTTTTCGCCATCGATCTCGGAGCTATCGCTGCCAACGATCCCAACGTGCCTGTAGTCAACCGGGACCCCGAAGCCTTCTTCCGGGCAACGTACCTCACGTCCGATCTACGAAAACTCCTCGACGAGACCCTGGCGTGTTTGGCCGGTCAAGCAGGTTACAATAGGGTTCTCAAGTTAAGAACGCCTTTCGGTGGTGGCAAGTCACACACCCTGGCCTCGCTCTTTCATGCGGCGCGCAATAGGGAGGCTCTAGATGGTATTCCGGAGGCGAGGGAATTTGCTCGCCCTGGTGATGTTGCAGTGGCCGTGTTTGACGGTGAGAAATTCGACGCACGTAACGGCAAGGCGCTGGATAACGGCCTGACGATCCAGACCATGTGGGGGTGGATAGCCTGGCAGATTGATCCCGAGAAGGCCTTTCCGATGGTGGCTGACCACGACCGGGACCGGGTGGCGCCCGGTGGGGACGTAATCCGGGATATCCTCACCAAGGGAGCAAGCGGTCGACCCGTTCTCATTCTCCTCGATGAGGTGCTCAAGTACATGGAGCGGGCTGCAGCGGTGAGCGTCCTCGAGTCCACGCTTCAAAGGCAGGCAAAGGATTTTTTTCAGAACCTGACCGTGGAGGTGGCCGGAAGCGAGAAAGCGGCACTGGTTTACTCTCTTACCTGGAGCGCCAGAGAATCTCTGGGTAACGTCGGACTCCTCGCGGAGATAGACAAACTCGCTTCTCGGGTGGATCAATTGAGGGAACCTGTCTCCGGGGATGAGGTCCTCCCCATTTTGCAGCGACGTCTCTTGGGGAGTGCTCCCGATGGATCTGTGGCTTCCGAGGTCGCGACTGTATACCAAGACGTCGTAACCGGAATGCAGCGCGCTTATGCAGAAACTGCTTCCCAGCGTCAACAGGCCGACGAGGAAGGCCGTCTGTTGCGTGATCGGATGCGCGCAGCCTACCCGTTCCATCCTGCGCTAATCGACACCATGCGGGAACGATGGACTGCAGTCGACGCATTTCAGCGAACCCGCGGCGCTTTGCGGTTTCTTGCTTCGTGCATGCACTCCCTCAAGAAGAATGGCGGAGCTAAAGCACTCCTCGGACCTGGCGATGTGCCGGTGAAGGACGTGGATGTTCGCGTGAAGATGCTCAAGGAATTGGGGGTCCAGAACGATTACGATCCGGTCATCACCGCAGACATCGATGGTCCGAACGCCCGGGCAAAACGCATTGACGACAGGTTGGCCCGAGAGACTCCTGCGCTTGCCAGCGCCAAGCCTGCGACACGCATCGCGACGGCTATTCTCTTGTACTCCTTCGGTGGATTGAGGCGCGAGGGTTCCGGCAACGACGAGACGCTGCCGCCAGGTGTAACGGAAAACGAACTGCTCTCAGCCTGCGTCGGTCCCGACATAGACAACATCACCGCCACTGCTGTTTTGTCCGAACTCCGCAATACGTGCCTCTACCTGCATTATGACGGTGTCCGGTATTGCTTCAAGAAGGACCCAAACGTTACGAAGCTCATAGAAGATGCCGAACAGACCGTGGCCAGGGAGGATTCCCAGGGGCGCGGGCAGGGTCCGGTTCGTAGCATGATCAAGGAGATGATTGACACGCGTCTGGCAGGGCACCATACGGCCATCGTGTGGCCGGCAAAGAGCCAGGACATTCCAGACGAGGACCCCCGCTTCCTCACGGCCTACCTTCCACTTGAGTTCGCTGCTGATGGCAAGTCGGAACAAGATCGACAGGCGAAGGAATACCTCACCAAATACGGAGATCGCCCCAGGCGTTTCCGCAATGGCCTTGGGTTGGCAATTCCAGAGAAAAAACAGATCGAAGCACTGCGGCGGGCCGTTAGATACTTGCTTGCCATAGATAGAGTGGAAGCCAAAAAGCAGCAGCTTCGGCTCTCCAAGGACCAACTTGACCAGCTCCGAGAGAGGAAACGCACCGAGCAGGGTGCTGCCGAGGCGTGTTTCCGGGAGCTCTATACGGCCGTCTGGTTGCCTCGTGTTCAAGACGGTGAACTGGAGATCGAGAAGGTGGAACGAGGTGGACGCCCCCTTCAGGCAACCGGCGTCCATGAGCGGATCATGGAACTACTTACCAGCGTGGGGACGCCTCGGATACATGGATCGGTGACGCCTCGAAAAATCGCCGAGCGGGTGAGACTCGGCGAGCCTCAGGGCGAGACTCAGCCACCTGTCCTGGGTATCAGGACATCGGATATCATTGAATCCTTCTTCCGGGATATTGCTCCACCACGCCTCGAATCTGCTGCCGCGCTTCGTAAGGGCATCACCCGTGGTGTGTCCGAGGGGATTTTCGCCTATACCAGCGGACTGAATCCTGTTCTCGGCAGCGACGGCAAGTTTCAGGTGAGCCGCGATAAGGTAATTGTTGGCCGTTTCCTTGCCGATGATGAGATCGATTTTGATTCCGGCTTTCTTATGACGCCAAGTTCGGTCCCTGAGAGTACCCCATTACAGCCGTCTGGAGTTTCAGAAACTGGCTCAGAGTTTTCGGTTCCAGAGACTCCCGGTACCGCTGATCGAGGAACAGACACCGGTTCGCCAACTGCGGGATCGGAGGTCACCGCTCGCAGGAAGCGAATTGTAATGACCTTTGAGGCCAGCCGGGAGCAAGTTTTCAAGGCGTTCCCTGCCATCGCCAACTTGGCAGACAAATCCGACGGGGCCAAGGTGCGAATCCGCATTGAGGGTTCCTCATCTGTCGGCTTCGACCCCTCGTGGTTGCGCAATGCTGTGGATGAACCATTAGATGAAGCTGACATAGAGAGAATTGAGGAATAGAAAGAAACAAGCGCAT
>MVRP01000163.1 GCA_002067405.1 Syntrophorhabdaceae bacterium PtaU1.Bin034
GGTGAGGCGGGAATTTGCCATGGTAGAACGGGAACCCGCAAAAGCCGAGGAAAGCCAGGATATTTGTTTCATTCCGGGAAACGACTACAGGACGTTCATCCGGCAGTTCATCCCTCTTCGCGACGGCCCCATCGTTGATGTTGACGGAAAGCAGATCGGCAAGCATGAAGGCGTCCACCTCTACACGGTTGGACAGCGAAAGGGGCTGAACATTCCCTCCACAGAGCCGCTCTATGTGATCGGGATCAACGCCGAAGAAAACGCTGTGGTGGCGGGACCCAAAGAACTGCTCAGGCACAGCAGTCTTGTGGCCGATGACCTTAATCTGCTCACGAAGGAAAGTCGCGGCCGGGCAAAAGCAAAGGTGCGCTACAGGCAGAAAGAGCAAGCGTGTTTTTATTCAGTGGAGGACGACATTCTGGAAGTTGTCTTCGATGAACCCGTCTCCGCGATTACACCCGGACAATCGGTTGTGCTCTACGAAGGAGAGACCGTGCTGGGAGGAGGAGTGATAAAAGCAAGACGTTGAGAGACCAGAAGACGGGAAGCAACTTATCTCACGTACATTTCTTTGTTATGGATGAACATCGACCTTTGTGTCGCGGATGAACGCAAATAAGTTTAGTATGGCTAAAATGTATTGACAAGACCTTCGATTGAGTTACAATGGATAAAATAGGCAGACGAAAGGGGTTGATTATGGCGATATATATATTGATCAGCAACCTGACGGATGAAGGCAGAAAGACCATAAAGAAGAATCCCGAAAGGATTGAGGCCGTAAATCAGGAAATAGAAAAGATGGGGGCCAAAGTCCACGCCCAGTATGCAGTGTTGGGCCTTTATGATTTTATCAGCATCGTCGAAGCGCCGGATAATGAGACCATAGCAAGGGTATCGATGAACCTGACCTCGAGAGGAACAGTGCAAATAATCACTCTTGCCGCAATTCCTGTTGCCGAATTTATTGAATCTTTACGAAAATAGCGAGCCTCCTACACCCTCCTTTTTTCTGCCGCCATTCTAATGAAGACCGTGATCCGTCACCGTGAAACAAAGACAAAAATTTGTAAGTAGCTAAAATCATAAGAAAGTGGTAAACTGGCACCGGTCATAGCCGCTCATTTCTCGGTTGGCGAACCTTGAGGTTGTGGTTGTTGACGCAGTTGTTTAAGTAAGGAGTTAAGAATGGCGAACAAGTTGATGAAGATTAACCCCCTGATCCTGCAATGGGCCAGAAAAAAGGCAAATTTGAGCGAAGCACTGTTGGCACGGACTTTGGGGATATCGACACACACGTATCTTGAATGGGAATCCGGGCAATCGAAACCTACTATGCGCCAGCTTTACAGGATTGCGTTTGCACTCCGGTGTCCCGTAATGGTTTTTATGTGCCTGGGTATCGTCAACAGGTAAAGCCCGAGGATAGTTTCGTGCCCTTACAACCTGACCTTAAGGAATCCTGCTACAATCGTTTGTTATCCGCTACTACTGAAAGATCGCCACGGCCTTCTGTGCGATCAACAGAAAGTCGCGCGGAAGAATCCCCATATAGAGCAGCGCGAACACGCTGATCAAAATAGGGACTACATAGGCAGCCGACATATCCACCTTACCCAGCTCCTTAACCGGCTCCTTGAAGTACATGTACATCAGCACTCTCAGATAGTAGTAAGCCGCTACAGAGCTGTTAAGCATGCCTATGACGCCGAGCCAGTAGTACTGCCCCTTGATAGCATCGCTGAATAGATAGAACTTACCGGCAAAACCCGCCAGCGGAGGAATACCGGTGAGCGACAGGAGGAATATGGTCATGCAAAGCGCAATAAAAGGATGGCGTGAAGCGAGCCCTGCATAGCTGTCTATATCTTCATGCTCCTCACCCTTCCTTCCAAGAAGAATCACGATAGTAAAGGCCCCGAGGTTCATGAAGGTGTAGGCTGCGAGGTAGAACAACACGCTCGAGGACATGATCCTGTCGCCCGTGACAAAGGCGATCAGGATATACCCGGCATGAGCAATACTGGAGTACGCCAGAAGGCGCTTCATATTGTTCTGGACGAGGGCAATTATGTTCCCCACACTCATCGTGAGCACTGCAAGGAACCACAGGATGCTCGACCATTCGCTGATGAACGGATAGAAAGCCGTATAAAAAACCCTCAGGAATGCCCCGAAGGCAGCCGCCTTTACCCCGGTCGCCATGTAAGCCGTGATCGACGTAGGCGCGCCTTCATACACATCGGGCGTCCACATATGGAACGGAACAGTAGCGATCTTGAACCCGAAACCCACAATCAGAAGAGCAATGCCCGTCATAAACAGCGGACTGTTCCCAAGATTCTTCGCGACAGCCGCTGACTTAACCATCTGGATGTCAATGGTACCGGTAGCAGCAAAAATGAGCGCTATGCCGTACAAAAAGAATGCTGTCGCAAACGAACCGAGCAGGAAGTACTTCAGGGATGATTCAACGGCCCGAATCTGACCCTTCATGAGACCGCAAAGGATATATATGGAGAGCGACATCACTTCGAGACCTATAAATATGGTGATGAAGTTGTTCGATGACACCATCACCATCATACCGAGAACGCCGAAAAGAAGCAGCGCGTAGTACTCCCCGAAGAAAAGCTCCTCCCGCTGAGCATATCCGAGGGAAATAATGGCAACCAGAAAGAGGATCGCAAGAAATACAAGCTTCAGGAACGTGCCGAAGTTATCAACAACGTAAAGGTTGCTAAAAAGGTTCGTGTGAATATCCCACAGGCCAGCCGTGAAATAAAAAGCAACAACGGTCCCCACCAGCGTGAGGATTGCAGGGCCTGCATTCGACGTTCGCTTCTTCTTGAACCCGTCGAGAAGCAGCACGAGAAGACCGAAAACAGTCACGGTAATCTCGGGAATAATCCATCTAAAATCTGAGGCGGACAATGCGATATTCATCATTCAACTCCCTGTTGACCACCGGCCGCACTCTTCTGCATCGCAACGTCCGGTCGCGCCCCTTCCAGTGTCGCATAATAGGCATTTCTTTCTTTTACAAAACTGAGAAAACCCTGTACAGAGGTATCCATCTTCTTGAAAAACATCTTCGGATAAACACCCATCAAAATGATGAAGAAGACAATGCAGCACAGAGTTAATATTTCCCGGCCGCCGATATCGGTAACCTTCTTATTTTCCTCTTTTGTGATCTCTCCGAACATCACCCTCTGATACGTCCAGAGCATGTACACGGCACCCAGCACTACTCCGGAGGTCGCGACTATTCCGTAAACCTTGTCGGCTCTGAAGGCGCCGAGAAGAATAAGAAATTCCCCCACAAAGCCGTTGGTTCCCGGCAACGCGATCGACGACAGGGTCACGATCATAAAAAAGATCGCAAAGACAGGCATCGAAGCTGACAGCCCGCCGAAGTCCGAAATCATTCTTGTATGGCGCCTCTCATACAGCATACCGATCAAAAGGAACAGACCGCCCGTGCTGATCCCGTGGTTGAGCATCTGGTAAATACTCCCTTGCACCCCCTGCATGTTAAAGGCGAACATGCCAAGCATCACGTAACCCAAATGGCTCACGCTCGAAAAGGCCACCAGCCTCTTTACGTCCGGCTGCATCATGCTGACGATTGCTCCATAAATGATGCCGATGATCGCGAGCCACGAAAACAGAGGAACGGCATCGAATGCTGCCTTCGGAAAAAGGGGAATGGCAAACCTCAGGAATCCGTATGTGCCCATCTTCAGGAGCACGCCCGCAAGAATCACGCTGCCGGCTGTCGGGGCCTCGGTATGGGCATCAGGAAGCCACGTGTGCACCGGAAACATAGGAACCTTGATGGCAAAAGAAAGGGCAAATGCGGCAAAGAGCCAGTATTGCAGACCTATGGGTACGGTTGCATTGTACAGGTCAAGCACGTTGAAAGTATAGACGCCGGCAGTCTTATAGTGATGAAAATAGAGTGCGAAGATCGCGAGCAGCATGAGGACGCTGCCTACCATGGTGAAGAGAAAGAATTTTATCGCTGCGTAAATCCTTCTCGGTCCCCCCCAGATACCTATAAGCAGGTACATGGGGATAAGCATAAGCTCCCAGAATACATAAAACAGGATCACGTCAAGGGCGCACAGAGTACCTATCATTGCCGTTTCCAGAAAGAGGAACGTGACGAAGTACTCTTTTACCCTGTTCTCGATGGCCCTCCACGAGATCAGCACGCACAGAATCGTGAGGAACGTTGTCAAAAGCACGAGAAGCAAACTGATCCCATCTATACCAAGGAAATAGCTCATGCCCCATTCCGGGAACCAGGCTGCCTTCTCCACGAACTGCATGCTGGTTGCCTTATCGTCGAAATAGAAAAAGAGGGGCAGAGAAATACCGAATTCAACGATGGAGATAACGAGAGTGAAGCTCTTTATAAAAAGCTCGTGCTTCCGGTTCACAAAGAGCAGCAGCACCGCACCCAGGAGCGGAAGATACATCAAAGTACTGAGTATGGGAAAGGACAGCTGGTTCATAGCCACCTACAGAATGACCTTTATGATGAGATAGCCAAGTACGACAATAGCGCCCGTGACCATGCCGAAGGCATACGCCTGCACGTAACCGGCCTGAATACGCCTGATGACTCCACCGATGCCTCCAATCAGATAGGCGACACCGTTTATTGTTCCGTCGATAAAGACCTCGTCGACGATTCCTTTGCAGAAACGACCGAGGGAGAACAGCCCGCGGACGAAAATCGCGTGGTACAGCTCGTCCACATAGTACTTGTTATAAAGGGTTCGGAAGATTTCCGGATAGTAAGCCACAAAGATTCTCGGAAGATCCGGGCGCTTTATATAGAGGTAATACGCGACGGATATGCCAATAAGCGCGATGATGATCGCAGCGACCATGAGTATGCCTTCCGCCGAGGACGCGTGCACTTCCGCCCCTGTCGCTGACGCATGAGCACTGCCTACCAGATTGATTGCATGGCCTGCCGCTTCCCGCTGCGCTCCGAACACGGGCTCCAGCCATCTTTCGATTTGATTGTGGCCGCCCAGAATATGAGGGATGCCCACATACCCACCCACCACAGACAGAACCGCCAGGATCATAAGCGGTATTGTCATGACCTTCGGAGACTCATGGATGTGGTGCTTCACTTCCTCAGACGCACGGCACTCACCGTGAAATGTTTGAAAAAGCAACCTGAACATATAGAAGGCCGTCAGACCGGCAGTGATGGCGCCGAGAACCCAGTAAATAAGGTTTCCCCCGCTATTAGCAAAGGCCTTCCAGAGAATCTCGTCCTTGCTGAAGAACCCTGACAGCCCGGGAACACCGGCAATGGCAAGACAGGCAATGAAGAACGTCCAGTAGGTAACTGGTATTTTCTTGCGGAGCCCGCCCATCTTCCTCATGTCCAGCTCGCCGCTCATCGCATGCATCACGCTGCCGGCCCCAAGGAAGAGAAGTCCCTTGAAGAAAGCATGGGTCATGAGGTGAAAAATACCGGCTGCATAAGCGCCCGCACCCACCCCGACAAACATATAGCCAAGCTGACTCACTGTGGAATAAGCGAGTACCCGTTTGATATCGTATTGTGCACATCCGATAGTCGCGGCGAAGAGAGCCGTGAGCAGCCCGACCAGCATCACGATGAACATGGTGGTAGGCGCCATGATAAAGAAGAAGTTGAGCCTAGCGATCATATACACACCGGCCGTAACCATGGTCGCGGCATGAATCAGCGAGCTGACCGGCGTCGGACCTTCCATTGCATCAGGAAGCCACACGTACAGAGGAAGCTGCGCGGATTTTCCGGTCGCGCCTACGAAGAAAAACAGGGTAATCAGAAAAACAGTCGTTCCGCCGAGCAAATGTGCGTTCTTCTGCAGCTCTGCATAGTTCAGCGTCCACACACCCTGACTGCCGAGCGCTGTCACGAGCAGAAAAATGCCGAGCAGAAATCCGAAATCGCCGATTCTATTGACGATGAAGGCCTTTTTGCCCGCATTTGATGCGCTGTCTTTTTTATACCAGAACCCGATAAGGAGATAGGAACAGAGACCGACGCCTTCCCACCCGACAAACATGAGCAGTATATTGTTTGCCGTGACGAGGATAAGCATCATGAAGACAAAGAGGTTCAGGTAGGTGAAATACCGGGCAAACCCTTCATCGTCATGCATGTAGCCCGCAGAGTAAACATGGATGAGAAAACCGACCCCTGTTACCACGAGGCACATGATAATCGACAGCGAATCTATCCTGAAGCCTACCTTGGCCGCAAACTCGCCCGATACAATCCAGTCAAATATGTCTTTCTCGAAGACGCGCGCCTCGCCCGGAAGCCCGAGAAACTCGATGAACACCAAGGCCGACACAGTAAAGGACGCAAAAAGCGCAAGGCAGGCTACCCATGACACAAGGGCCTTCGGTATCCGGCGACCAAAAAACGCATTAATGAGAAAACCGACAGCCGGAAATGCAGGAATAAGCCAGATATAATTCGCCATCAGCGTCCCCTAACCCTTAAGCAAGTTGATCTCGTCCACGTTAATCGTGCCCTTCAGCCTGAAAATGAGCACGAAAATGGCGAGTCCTATCGCCGCCTCTGCAGCGGCCACGGTCATAACGAAAAATACGAAGATCATGCCGTCGACGGAGTTCAGCATGTTCCCGGCGGTAATAAAAGCCATGTTGACGCCATTCAACATCAGTTCGATACACATGAACACGATGATCGCATTTCGCCTCGTGATCACCCCGATGGCGCCTATCGTAAAAAGCGCAGCGCTCAGCGCAAAATAGTAGTTAAGTGGTATCTCGTGCAGCATATGCTCTCCTAATCCTTCCTCCGCCGTGCAAGAACCACGGCCCCTATTATTCCGATCAAGAGCAGGATGGATGCAATTTCAAAAGGAAAAAGGTATTTGCCGTACAGGAACGTCCCGACCGAGGCCACACTGCCAATCTGTTCGCTGCCGGCCGCTGAAACCGCCTTGACTCCGCTGGCTTTGAACGAGAGAAGGGCAGCCGCTATCTCAAGGAACAAAATCACGGTAATAAAGGAGCCGATAATCTTTCCTCCTGAAAACCGCCCCTTTTCAATCATTTCGCTTTCCAAATGAATGAGCATTATCACGAACACGATGAGCATCATGATCGCACCGGCGTAAACGATCAACTGGGCGACTGCGATGAACTGGGCGCCCAAGGTCAGATAAATAACCGCCACGGAGAAGAAGGCGACAATAAGCCACAAGGCTGAATGGATGGGGTTTCTCCTCGTCACCATCATAATCGCGCAAAAGAGCGAAAGGATGGAGGCTACGAGAAAAACAGCCCACTTGAAAAGAGGATTGATGAAGACGAGATCCATTATTCCTTCCCCTCGTACATTGAAAGCAGCTTCTCCTTCGTCAGAATGAAGTCGGACCGTTCGTACTTCACGTATTCAAAGCCCTTGCCGAGCCTTATGGCGTTGACCGGACAGGCCTCCTGACAATAGCCACAGAAGATGCACCGCAGTTCGTCTATTTCGTAACGGGCCGGGTATCTCTGCCCGTCCTCACGCTCCCCGATCTCAAGGTAGATGCACCGCGACGGGCAGATAGCGACGCAAAGCCCGCAGGCAACACACGTGGTATCACCTTTCTCGTCCTTGTCGAAATAGTGGATACCTCTCCACCTCGGCGGAGGCGTCTTCTTTTCCTCCGGATACTGGATCGTGATCGGCCTCGAAAAGAACCGGGCCAGTGTCAGCCGGAGACCCTTCAGCAAAGGTATTATCATACCGTCATCTACCTCAAAGCCATGATGAAAGCCGTTACGACCACATTAGCCAGGGCGAGCGGAAAAAGCACCTTCCACCCGAACTGCATGATCTGGTCATATCTGAGCCTTGGAAATGTCCCCCTCTCCCAGATAAAGAAGAAGACTATTACACAGACCTTTATGACGAACCATATCGGTCCGGGCAGGAACGGGCCACCCCAGCCGCCCAGGAAAAGGGTGGTGGCAAGGCCGGCGACCGCTACCATGTGTGCATATTCGGCCATAAAAAACAGGGCGAATTTCATACTGCTATATTCGATGTTGAAGCCGCAGGCAAGCTCGCTTTCCGCTTCCGGCATATCGAAGGGCGTCCTGTTGATCTCCGCCAGGCCCGCAATAATATATAGGAAGAATGCAAACGGCTGATACAGGATGAACCAGCCCATCCGGCTCTGCGCCTCCACAATGTCGGTCAGCCGCAAGGAACCTGCCAGGATTACCACTCCTATCACGATAAGCCCCAGAGCGACCTCATAACTTATCATCTGTGCAGCGGCCCTGAGTGACCCGAGCACGCCGTACTTGTTACCGGAAGACCAGCCGCCGAGCACAATGCCGTACTCTCCGAGCGTGGCAAAGGCAAAAACATAGAGTAAACCGATATCGATATCCGCTATCACCAGCTTGATTTCCCGTCCCAGGAGATGGATAGTGCCGCCGAAGGGAATGACGGCAAACATGGACAGGGCTGCAAAAAGGCAGATCATGGGCGCCATCACGAACAGAGGCTTATCCGCATTCGCCGGTATTATGTCTTCCTTGGTAAACGACTTTATGCCGTCGGCTATGGGCTGTAACAAACCGAATGGCCCCACCCTGTTCGGCCCGAATCTTATCTGGAGCCGCCCAAGTATTTTTCTCTCGGCAAGCGTCAGGTAGGCGACGAACCCCATGAGACAGGCGATTACCACTATATTCTTTACAAGGGTCTCAATGAGAAAGAAGATTATGTCCATCATTTCACCCTTTTCGTACCTTTACTTCGATCCATTTGGTCGGTGTTGTTGAAAGCTTGAATACCTGGGACCTATCTTTGAAGACAATATATTCCAGCACTCCCTGTCTCAGACCATCCTTTATATAGACCGGCTTGGACAGCGAGCCCGTCTTGGATTCGATCTCTACAATATCCCCTTCGGCCAGACCCAATTTCACCGCATCCTGTCCCGACATGAACAGCTTGTCTTCGGAAACCGGATAGTCGGGCCGTTGATAGATCATGGATATGCCCCTGGAATACACCTCTTTATTGACGATATGGTGGTTGATACGGAGTTCTCTCATGATCAGGACATACTCGCTTACCGGAGGCAGGCCCTGGGGAATTGGCTGAGCGTCGAACCTGGCTTTTTCCTCCTTCATGCCAAGCTTTTCCCTCGAATCGCCGTTCCCTGTCGTAATGATCCCATCCTGCCGCAGGCGCTCGGTTACCCGGGACGGCTCCGCGTAATCAGGCCCGCCGAGCCTTACAAGCAGTTCCCGAAGGAATTCGAACCCACTGGAAGGGCCGGCCGTCATTTTTGTGAGTTTCCTCAGGTAGCCGTCTTCTGCGAAGAAGGTTCCGTCCTTTTCAGTAAACACACCGGTGGGCACCGACATGTCCGCATGATCCATTATGCGCGTCGGAAAGGCATCCGCGGCAAGAACGAACTGCTTCCCCTGGAGGAG
>MVRP01000164.1 GCA_002067405.1 Syntrophorhabdaceae bacterium PtaU1.Bin034
ACCCAACAAGACCGCAATCATTAATATGACTACGACTCTTCTTTTCATTACTGC
This sequence comes from Syntrophorhabdaceae bacterium PtaU1.Bin034, assembly GCA_002067405.1. The sequence goes on from MVRP01000164.1 coordinate 55, forward strand.
TCCTCCTTACTGTTTTTATGAAGCCTTCCCGGCTTTTTCATTGTCTTATTTCATCAAGTAGTTCGGAAGAAAAAGGGCGATTTGCGGAAACACGAACAGGAGGATGCCAAAAACCACGATGCCTGCCAGGAAAGGCATTACCCCTTTATATACTGTCGACATCGGCGTGTTCGTCAGTTTGTGCACGATGAAGACATTTGAAGCTACAGGAGGGACAACGATGCCCACCATTACCGTGACCGCTATTATGATACCGAACCATATGGGGTCGAAGCCCAGCTTCTGAACAGCGGGATAAAAGACCGGTGTCGCAAGAATCATAAAGGCGAGGTCATCGATGAACGACCCGCCGACAAGGTAGACAAAGCAAATGATGGCCATAATGACGTTCTTGTGGACAGGCAATTGTACCACCCAGTCCGATATGAGCTGAGGTATATTCGTGACCGTGATGAAATGACCCAGGACAGAAGATCCGGCGATCAGCATGAGGAGCATGCACGCGGTTCGCATGGCCTCTCCAATGGCCTTCACATACGCCTTGAAGTTCAACTGTCGCCTGATGACCACCATGAGGAGCACCACCATGGTGCCGACAGCGCCGGCTTCGGTAGGGGTAAAGAACCCCTTAAGAAGCCCGAGGATCATGAGAAAAAAGACTGCGAGCACCACGGACACCTCCGGAAGCGAGGTAAATCGCTGCTTCCAGGTCGATCTCCCCGCAGCAGGTGCGACGTTCGGGTTGATCTTTGCCCACCCGTATATGGTCAGGATGAACATCAAGGCAATGCCGAGACCCGGTATGATCCCTGCCAGGAACAGGGCGCCTATCGATTGCTCGGTGATGAGACCGTAAATAATAAGGAAGATGGTGGGGGGCATGAGACAGCCGAGGGTTCCGACGATTGCGACAAGCCCTGTCGAGAGCGTCCTGTTGTAGCCGTAACGGTTCATCTCCGGAATTGCCAGGTTGCTGAAAGTGGCAGCAGTCGCTACCGCTGACCCGCACAATGCCTTGAACGCCGTTGCGCCTCCTACGGTAGCGACAGCCAGTCCTCCCGGGATATGACCGACAAACCGGTAGGCGCAATCATAGAGTCTTTTTGCCATCCCCGACGCGAATGCAATCTGACCCATGAAGATGAACAGGGGGAAGACCGTGTATCCGTAAGAGGCGAATACGTCATAGAAATCCTTTGCCACCATGTGTGTTGCCGCCTTGAAATTGACGAGATAGCCGAATCCGACAAAACCCACCGCGACCATGCAGAAAGGGAGCTCAAGCCCGGTAAAGAACAGGCATAAGAGCGCAATCAATGCGACACATCCGGTGATTAACTCATTCATGATTACCTCCAACAATTTTGAAAATGTCGCAAAGAAGCACAACCGACAACATAAAGAAACATGCGCCCAGTGCATAGGCTACAGGATAGAGTGGGATCTCAAGCGTCCCGGAAACCTCCTTCCCTTCCAGGAACCCCGTCCCTATCTTGAAAGAATTCCAGCTGATCAGGAGAAACATTGCGATCCCGACGCACCTCGTAACAATGTCCACGGTATTCCTCACCTTTTCAGAAAGCGTATTGAGCACGAAGTCGACCGCAATATGACCTTTCATCCAGGAGGTGATGGGAACGGTGAAACCGATAACGATGCCGCCGCACATTGCAATGATCTCCACGGCACCGGGTACCGGATAACCTGCCAGTCTCGTAATGACATCAACTGTTGTCAGCAAAATGATGAACGTGAGAAAAACACCCGCTATTGCCTGCATGACCTTGTTGATCTTTAGCACACCATTAAAAAATGCCCTCATAGAACCTCCTTGCCTCATCCTCGAAGGTAGTGAATTCTGCGCTACGGCCGGCGAGGCTGTCTCGCCGGAAATGCCACAAGGGCCCTCTGATCAGGAACCTGAAAAAACGAATGATAACATTAACATAAAACCTTAAAAGCATTCCCAACCGGCTCTGACCCGCTCCGCCCCAACCTTTCCCCTCCCGTAAAGAACGGATAGGTGTGCCATACAGTGGCTTAATTTTTCATGCACTGACTATACAAAGTGCCGTTAAGCTTGTCAACACAAAAATATTTAAGATTAAAAATTATAATGAAATTAGCCTATTTAAAGAAATTACTTGACAAGGAGCACAGAAGTGATAGTCTTTCACTCTACGGAACATATATACCATACAATGGTATTAAGTTGGCCTGTGAGAGCCGTAGAATGAAACAGGTTGGCAGGGGATGACAGTAACGCAGGATACGAAAAAAAAGCGGTTCTACAACAGGTCCTTAGAACGTGCGCTCGGAATATTGTGTGTCTTTGACAGTTTCACACCGGCACTCACTCTCACTCAGCTTTCCGAATCCTTGAACCTGTCGAGATCGACCCTCGCAAGGCTTTGCACCACCCTGGTCGAATTCGGTTTTCTCCGTTACGACGAGATGACAAGTCAGTACTCGCCGGGGCTGAAGCTGTTTGAGCTCGGCGGACTTGTCTACTCAACCTTTTCTCTCAGGAACGTTGCGTCTCCCTGCTTGAGCAGGCTCCAGGTGAAGCTCGGCAAGACCGTCTTTCTCGGCATTCTTCAGGACGACGAGATCGTTTACATAGACAAGAAGGAAAATCCGAGGAATCCCATAATCTTCGCATCGAACGTGGGTGATCGCCGGCCGCCCTATTTTGGGATGTTTCAGTTGCTTTTGGCGTTTCTTCCCCGCATAGAGGTAAACAGGATACTCCAGAGAAAGCCTCTGACGGCAGCGACAAAGAAATCGATCACGGACGAGGACCTTTTCAAGGAAAGGTTTGCCTCGATACGGAAGAACGGGTTTTTTCTCGAGGAAGGAGAGGCAATCGACGGCATATCGGGTGTTTCAGCTCCCATTCTGAATTTCGGTGGAAAAGTGATTGCCGCGGTGGGCGTGAGTTTTGTCTCCTCCTCAATCGATGAAAATGGCAAACAGACAATCATAAAGGAAGTTGTCGGCGCGGCCGGAGAAATATCCGAGAGACTCGGCCTTTCGCTCGCGCAAAGGGAGACTGCCGCAAAAACGGCCGGATTGGAGGCAAAGTGAACAGCGAAGTGCGATTCGAGAAGAAAGGTTCCATTGCATACATCACCCTCGACAGACCGGAGGCCCTCAACGCCCTGAACAGAAGCGTTCTCGGGACCATCGACCGGATCTTTACGGAGCTCGAGGAAGATAATGAAATTATTGTGGCGGTGATCACCGGAGCGGGTGAGAAGTCCTTTGTTGCCGGCGCTGACGTGAGAGAGATCAAGGAAGCGGGAAAGGGCCGGACGGCCATGATCACCGAGGGCCAGCATGTGCTCTCCCGGGTGCGGACATCGAGCAAGGTCGTGATCGCTGCAGTGAACGGTTACGCGCTGGGCGGAGGATGTGAGCTCGCCCTTGCCTGCGACATCAGGATAGCGTCGGAAAATGCAAAATTCGGCTTGCCGGAAGCGTCTTTGGCGGTAATGGCGGGCTACGGAGGAACACAGTTGCTGGCAAGGCTGATCGGACCGGGCAGGGCCAAATACATGATGTTCTCCGGGATGATGCTGAACGCTGAAGAGGCCTTCCGATTCGGACTGGTGGAAAAGGTCTGCGCGAAAGAAACGCTGATGGACGAAGTCGACAATCTTGCGAAGAAAATCGCCTCCTTCGGCCCCCTTTCGATCAAGGGCACCAAACGGGCCATTGATGGGGGGATCGAGCTTCCCCTCGGAGAGGCGCTGAAATTCGAGCTTGAACTGTACGACAAGGTTGCCAATGCCGGGGATGCGGAGGAAGGGCTCTCCGCGTTCCTCGAGAAGCGGAAACCGGTGTACAGAGGAAAATAATCAGACAAAACCCCACTAAAGAAAGGAGAAAAAAGATGAAGTACCCGAAACTGTTCGAACCAATAACGATGCGTGGCGTAACATTCCCCAACAGAATACACAGGACCTCCATGGTATCCGGCCTGACTACCGAGGACGGGGCCGTCACCGACGACCTGAAGAAAAGATATGCCAGGGAAGCAAAGGGCGGCGTAGGCGCCATCGTGGTGGAAGCGGCCGTGATCATCTCTTCCAAAAGCCCTTACAATCTGCGGATCAGCAGCGACGACTATATTCCGGGGCTTAAGGAAGTCGTAAAAAGCATTCGCGATGTAAACAAGGAAGTGAAGGCCGGCATTCAGATCATGCAGCACCTGAAACTTGCAAGGACGGGCTGGAGACAGAAAGTGGAAGACTTCAAGACCGAAGAGCTTTCGAAAATCGTGAACGACCATGTGGCAGCGGCCAAACGTGCACTCGAGGCGGGATTCGACTTCATCGAAATCCACATGGCTCATGCATACGTCCTCTCTTCATTCCTGTCCAGGGTAAACCACAGGACCGACGGTTACGGCGGCAGCTTCGAAAAGCGGATGAAACTGCCCATCGAGGTGTATCAGGCGGTCCGCGCTGCCGTTGGTGAGAATTATCCTCTTGGCATCAGGATCAACGGCGAGGACTTCCATGTGACGGGCAATACTCTGGTTCAGAGCAGCAGGATCGCGAGAAAGTTCGCCGAGCTCGGCGCAGACTACATCAGCGTGTCGGCGGGAAGCAGGTTCGAAGACGCCCTGACCCCGGCGGAAGGCAACCCGCCCGACCCGATGTCCGGTTACAGCGGACATCGCATGAGCCCGTGGTTCTGGTGGCCCGATGGAACCCATACGTATCTTTCCGCAGGCATCAGAAAGACCGTGAGAGACGCAGGATACCAGACACCGATCATTATCGCCGGCAAGATCAGAAATCCCGAGCATGCGGAACAGATCCTTGCCGAAGGACAAGCGGACATCATCGGCCTCTGCCGTGCGCTGCTCGCCGACCCGGATTGGCCTGCAAAGGCGAAAGAAGGCAGGGACAAGGACATCGTGAAGTGCGCTGCGTGCAACTGGTGCCTCGAAGCTGACTCACGTTATGAAAAGGTGAACTGTACCAGATGGCCGGAGGGTAATCTCGCCGCGCCCGATCCTTTTACCCCGAGCATGGCCAGGGCCGCTCATTTCGACGAAGCCAGCCTGTAGCGACCGCGGGTCATACTCAGGAGAACGAAGGAGATCCGATCATGAATGATCAAACAATACAACGAAGAAGAGACGATGCCGCCAAATACGAAAAGTACCGGTGGTGGATGGGCCTCACCCTGGGCGACGTTCTCGACCGTACCGCAGATGTTTTTCCGCAAAAAGAGGGGCTCGTTGACGATAAGGTAAGGCTGACTTTCGGCGAACTGCGCGACAGGGTGAACCGGCTGGCAATCGGCCTTCTGGACCTGGGAATCGCAAAAGGGGACTATATCCTTCTCCAGCTCCCCAACTGGGGCGAGTATGTTTACTCGTACTTCGCCCTTCAAAAGATCGGAGCAATACCCGTAGTGCTCATTTCAGGCTACGGGTCTCTGGAAGTCAGCCACCTTTGCAAACTCACCGGGGCAAAGGCGTGGATCGTCCCGGAAATATACCGCAAGACGGACTACACAACGTTTATCGGCAAAGTGCGGGAGGAAAACGGCAACCTGGAGCACGTCATATCCGTGCGTGCCAAGGCGGTAAAGGAGCCGTTTACCGCAAGTATCGAGGGACTGATGGACAGATCGCTCAATGCGGCGGATCTGGCGAGGTTGGAGGCCGCGCGGCCGGAACCGACGGACATAGCGCATGTCGTACCGTCCGGAGGCACCACCGGCATGCCGAAAGGCATTCCCCGCACCCACAATGATTATATCTGCAATGTACAGTACCTCCACCAGGGATGGGAGATGGGTATCGGAGATGCCGCTCTCGTTATCGTTCCTGTCGGCCACAACCTGGCCGTCCTCAATGTGGTGGGCGCAATGCTTTTCGGCTTCAAGCTGGTGCTTCTCGATTCGACGAGACCTGCCGACATATGCGCCTCAATTCAAAAAGAGAAAGTAACGTTCATGCCCACCGTTCCGAGCCTTATGAGGAGAATCGTGCAGATGCCCGAGCTCGGACAATACGATCTTGCCTCGCTGAAGAAGATATCCGCCGGAGGCGAACCGAGCACCCCCGATCTTATTCGGGAAGTGTACGCCAAGCTGAAGTGCGTGTACATCAACGAGTTCGGCATGACCGAAGGTGTCCTGTGCCGGACGAGCCTGACAGACGATGTAGACACGATTTGCACCACCGTCGGGAAGATCTGCTGTCCTTACGATGTGGCGAAGATCGTGGACGAAAACGGAAATGAGGTGCCTGTCGGCATTGACGGTGAACTCGTGGCAAAGGGTCCGGGCATATTCGAGGGATACCTCAACAACCCTGAAGAAACCGCGAAGAGCTTTACCAAAGACGGCTATTTCAGGACCGGAGACCAGGCGCGGATGGACGGCCGGGGTTATCTGACCATCACGGGAAGGATCAAGGACCTGATCATCCGCGGTGGTGAGAACATTTCACCGGGGCAGGTAGAAGAGCTTCTCTGCTCTTGTGAAGGAATAGCGGATGCGGCGGTGATCGGCATGCCCGACAAGGAACTGGGTGAAAAAGTATGCGCTTACGTGCGCCTTGTGCCGGGTGCGACCTTCGATGCCGAAGCGATCAAGAACCTCATGGAAAGCAAGGGGGCTTCAAAGCTCCTCATACCGGAAAGGTTCGAAGTCAGGGATGTCCTGCCCTTTACTGAAGCAGGCAAACATGACAAGAAAGCATTAAGAAAAGACATTAAACAGATACTGGGAATAGCTTAGACAATCACAGGCGGCGCGGGCCTGCCTTCCCCCTTTTGGACAGGCCCGCGCCTTTTAAGGAGGTTGGAGACGAATGGAACATGAGACAAAGCAGGTCATAACCGACTGCACACTCTGCTATCACAGTTGTGGAACAGTGGTGACGGTTGAGGACGGCAAGGCGGTCAAGGTTGAAGGACTTAAATCGCACCCCATCAACAAAGGACGGCTTTGCCCCAAAGGTGAGGCAATGTTTGACAATATTTACAGCCCCGAAAGGCTCAAATATCCTCTCAAAAGATCAAACCACGGCTGGAAGAGGATCGGTTGGGATCAGGCCCTCACAGAGATCGCGGACAAGCTCCTGTCGCTCAAGAAGGAGTTCGGCCCCTCGGTGCTCGGCGTCTTCAGCGGGTCCATCGGCGTCGAAAACCTCGAAATGGCAGGGTTGACCCAGCGTCTCAAGGCAGCGTTCGGCTCGCCCAATTTCTTCTCCGTCGAGAGCATATGCTACCGAATGAGAATCCGCACAAGGCAGATCACTTTCGGTAAATACCCCACGGAGGAGCTCGATTCAAACCTCTACATCCTCTGGGGACATAACCCGGAGCATTCCGATTTCCCTCTTCACCTCGCACTCGAAGAGAATTTGAAGAAAGGCGCAAAACTTGTAATCGTTGACCCCAAAAAAATCCCCCTTGCAGACCGGGCGGATATGTACCTCCGGATCCGCCCGGGTACTGACGGCGCCATGGCCCTCGCCATGATCAACGTAATCATTACTGAAGGGCTGTACGACAAGGAATTCATCGAGAAATACACCCTGGGGTTCGACAAGCTTGTTCCTCACGTTCAGCCCTACACGCCCGAATGGGCTGAGAAGATCACCTGGGTGCGTGCCGGGGATATCCGAAAGCTGGCCCGGCTCTTTGCGACAACGAAGGGCGCCGGGATCTATCAGGGAACGTGCACGCAGGATCAGACCGCGAACGGCACGCAGAATAGCCGTGCTTTTGCGATCCTTCAGATCATCACGGGCAACATAAACATTCCGGGAGGATGGGTGATAAGCCCGAGACTTCCTCTCGGCAACGTCGGGATGGGGGTGGAAGGCGAACCCCTGGGCGCTGATCAGTACCGCCTTTTCTATGAAGTGTGGGGCAGAAAGAGCCCGTACGGGGTAGTGACACTTGTACCGGAGAGCATCCCCGACAAGCTTAAGGCCTTTCTCGTTGTGGGCGGTAATCCCCTCGTCTCCATGGCTGATTCGAACGCGTTCCGGGAAGCCTTCCGGAAACTCGATCTTCTCGTGGTCCACGACCTCTTCATGACGGAAACAGCGAAATTCGCGCACTATGTGCTGCCCGCGTGCTCACACCTCGAAAAGTGGGGCGTGGCCTATACTTACAATGTATGCCATTGCCTCCCGTACCTTATGCTTAGAAAGAGGGCAATTGAACCGTACTTCGAAAGCTGGTCAGAGTGGAAGCTCTACACGGAACTGGCGAAGAGGCTCGGCATCGGCGAGATGTTCCCGTGGACTTCGGAGGAAGAATTGGTGGCATTCGAGCTTGAGCCGACCGGTCTCACCTTTGACGAATTGCTGACGGAAAAGCCCGAAGGGGCTTACTACCAGCAGAAGACCTACGAAATAAACCCGGGCGCTTTTTCAACGCCCACAAGGAAGATCGAAATATACAGCGAAGCTTTGGAACGTTTGGGATTTGATGCCCTCCCCACATATCTCGAACCGGAGAGAAGCCCGGCGAGCTCACCCGACCTGCTGGACAAATACCCTCTCATCCTGTCAACAGGAAACAGGAACCTCTATTATACGCACGGACAGTTCAGAGGGGTGGCTCCCTTACGGGAGAAGAATCCCGAACCCCGGGTAGAGCTGGGGCCTGAAACCGCACAGAAACATGGAATAAAGGAAGACGACCAGGTCATTGTTGAAACGAATCGCGGGGCTGTGCGGATGAAGGCCCTTGTGGACAGCCGGATAGCTGAGGGCGTCGTGTTCGTTCCTCACGGATGGCCGGGCGAGGCAAACGCAAACCTCCTCACCGATACCCAGGTGCGGGAACCGATCATGGGATACCCGGAAGTAAAATCACTTCTGTGCTCGGTGAGGAAGGCGTAAATCAGGTACACCACAGCCATGGTGCTGAAAAACTTTAAGGAAAAGAGGAGAAGTCATGGACATCAAAAAGCTGGGCATTATAGGATTCGGTCAGATGGGCGCAGGGATCGGTCAGGTCTTCGCTCAGGCAGGCTATGAAGTGGTAGCGGTCGATGCAAGCGAGGCAATGCTTGCGAAAGGCATCAAAGGCATTGACAAGCGGCTGCAGGGCAGGGTCGAGAAGGGAAAGCTGTCCGACGCCGACAAGAACGCGATCATCGGCAAGATCAGGACGAGCACCAAGCTGGAGGACCTCGCGGACTGCGACCTCATCGAAGAAGCAATTCCAGAGGATTTGGAACTCAAGAAGAAGACTTTTGCGGAACTGGACAGGATCTGCAAGCCGGAAACGATTTTCGGCTCCAACACGTCAGGCTTGTCCATCACCGATATGGCGGTTGCGACCAAAAGGGGCGAGAAGCTCATGGGGATGCATTTCCACAACCCCGCCCCGGTTATGCAGTTGCTCGAGCTCGTCAAGACGATCATGACCAGTGAGGAGACCATAGATACAGTGAA
>MVRP01000165.1 GCA_002067405.1 Syntrophorhabdaceae bacterium PtaU1.Bin034
GCTCGATTCATCCCTCAGGACCGTGAGGGAGACGCGCAGGAAAATCGTCTGATTCCGGAGCGTGAGCCTTACTTCCTTCGACATGCTCTCGTTTGCCCCCTCTTTGATCCCCTTCAGGAAGGACCTGATGATCCTCTTAAAATCCTCCCCGACAATATTCCTCAGGGGAATACCGAACCAGTCCCCGGTTTCCACTTTAAGGATGTCCTTTGCCGCACGGTTCATGAGGAGAAGATTGCCTTTCACGTCGGTCGTAATAATTCCCGTGGCCACGTTCTCGAGAATGACCTCCATGTACTTTCTCTTCTCTTCGATCTCGTCCTTCGCGATCTTTAGCTCCCTGGCCATTCTGTTGAAGGCGCTTACCAGGGTCCCGATCTCGTCCTTGCCCCTGTCCTCCAGGCTGATATCAAATCTTCCCTTTGCGATGATGGCCGCCCCTTCTTTCACCCTTTCCAGCGGCACTGCTATCTCGGTCGCCATCTTGATCCCGATCCATATGGAGAAGAATATGCTCAGGATGGTGATAAGAAAGAGAGGGATAATAAAACTGTACTTCAAGATCTTCTTGAGCGGCCTTGCCTCCTTGAATTCCGTGTGGATCTTCGTGATTTGTTTCATGCTCTGGGTGCCCTTTACCCTGATCTTTTCTCCGAGGAAAAGGAGGCCTTTCAGCTGCCCTGTCTCATCGGTCAGCGGCGTAAGGAACACGAGAAGTTCCCCATCCTTCAGGGGGGCGAATTGCCTTGCCTGCCTGTTTTTGAGGAATGACTTCGACTTTTCCGCCAGGATTTCGTTCATCTGCTCGGTAAGGGCGCCTGATGCCTTGACAGGCTTTCCTGCCACGTCGAGAACCGCGAGATATCCGAGAAAATTCGACTTCCCCTCTTTCTTGATGAAAGCCGCCAGTTCCTTGTCCTTCTCCAGCATGCCCCTGTCGCGGATCGTTGCGGCCAGTTGATTGCCCATCTTCTCGTACCGGCTGAACAGATTCTCGTAGTAGAAATCCGAGAGTTCCCGGGCACTTTCAACAGCGTCCTCAACCTTCTGACTGAACCATTTGTCCATGCTGATATAAAAAAACCACGTGGTGAGAATGAACAGGACGGTGGAAGAGATGATGGAAACGGAAAAAATGGTAACCGTAAGTTTTGTCTTTAGCCCCGATCCCCAGATACCCCGTTTCTTTTCTATATAGGTTTTCAAGATGATGCGGGTTGCAAGAAAGATCAGGAGCAGGATCAAGAGAAAATTGAGGTTGAGTATGGCGATGAGGAGCTTGTTGTCGAGAACGGGCATGAACTTTCGAAAAAAGGGGAGATTCGTCTCCAGATAGACGAGAAATCCGACGATGACTGAAATCGCCAGGATGTAAAGAAGCTCTTTTTTGTGCTTGCTCATGAATCCGGCTTCGTCCGGCTGTGCGGCGTTCGTTTTTTCTTCTTGTTTCTTTTCGGAAGGCGCCATTCTGTTTCCTGCCGGTCTAGAGTATAACTTATCCTTTCAACAGGACAAAGCTTATCTGCCTGCCTTTATGGCTGTCGCGCCTCGCAGAGAAAAAGAGGTCCTGCCGGCATGACGTGCAGAGGTTCATATTGTAGATAGTTCCTATGCCTTCATTTTCGAGCAGCTTCCGATTCGCCCTCCTGAGGTCGAGGAACGTGGATGAACCCCTTTTCTCGAAGATGCGGGCGCTGAACCCTTCCTGCTGAAAGGCCGAAACCACGTCTTCACCCACGTTGTAGCAGCAAGGCCCGATGCCGGGGCCGATAAGAGCGTTGATCCGCGCAGGAGGCACGCCCATTCCGATCATCATTCCGGCAGCTTTCCGCGCGATCTTCTGCACTGTCCCGCGCCATCCCGCATGAACGACGGCCGCGACCGGATAGTCAACGTCGTAGAGAATCACAGGAAGGCAGTCTGCGGTCTTTATTACCCCGGCCACGCCTTTTTCAAGCAGGACGAGGCCGTCCCCGGCGCCGGGCCGCTCGCCCTTTTCTATCAGATGTACGGAATCACCGTGCTCCTGCTGCATAATGATGATGGCCGTGCCGCCAATGACCCGGATGAACTCCTGCCTTTGCTGCGGGTCGTTTATGATCAGGTCTGACGATTTCGTCATAAAACCGTGAACAACGCCCGCTCGTGTGAGGGAGGGAAAGTGGTAGTACGACCAGGGACCGACTTCGATCAGCTCAAACTGCATGGCCTTCCCTGCGCCTTTTTATTCTTCGCCACTTTTTCTCCATGATTCTCCCCGGGTCCGGTCAACCGTGCGTGTCCACAAATTCCTGCATGTCGGCCGGCACCGGGGCTTCCACAAACACCTTATCGCCTTTTTCGGGATGGTCGAAGGTGATCCTGTATGCATGCAGGAGCGGCCGGTCCGTCAGCCTGCGCGCCCGTTTGCCGTAAAGCTCGTCTCCTACGACAGGATGGCCTATATGGCTCATGTGGACCCTGATCTGGTGCGTCCTTCCTGTCTTGGGATAGACCTCGACGTAAGTAAACCCTTTCAGTCTCCTGATCACTTTGAAGCGCGAGAACGATGATCGGCCTCCCTTTCCGCCCTTCGCGACCATAGCCATCCGCTTCCTGTCTCTGGGATGCCTGCCTATCTCGCCCTCCACCACACCCTCTTCAACCTTCGTCTCGCCCTCCACCACCGCCCGGTAAACCTTTTCCACGCTTCGCTCGTGGAACTGGCTGGAAAGCGTCTCCTGGGTCTTCCTGTCCTTCGCCACAATAATGACCCCGGTCGTGCCCTTGTCCAGACGGTGAACGATGCCGGGCCTGTCATTGCGGTCCCTGTCCGTCTCCCTCACGTAGTTGAGAATGGCATTGACGAGAGTGCCCTGACGGTGGCCGAGAGAAGGATGGACGACCATGTCCTTCGGCTTGTCGATCACAAGCAGATAGTCGTCCTCATAGAGGATCTTGACCGGTATGTCCTCCGCCACAAGAAGGACCGGTTCCTCGCTGGTTATCTCGCCCTCGATCTCAATGTTCCGCTTTACCTTGAAAGAGGGCTTGGGTATCCTGTCCTGCACGCGGACATGGCCGCCCTCGATAAGGTTTTTGACCCTTGACCGGGGCAGAGAGAGCCTTTCGGAAAGGTAGACATCAATTCTCACATTGTCCGTGTCGGCGATGATGCGAAAACTATCGTCCATCTCGGAGGGCTGTTTCTATGCCGGAAAGCAGGTGAGGCTCATCTGCTTCCTGCACGGTCCTCATATCGATCAGGAAACGGCCTTTTTCTATCCTTCCGATCACCGGAACGGGAAGGCCGCGCATGTTCTGCTCGAACCTCTCGACGCTGATATCATTAGGTTGCAGGGACAGGCCGCAGGAAGGTATGGAAACATCGGGCAGGCTGCCGCCGCCGACTTCGGAATACATCCTCGCTACCTCAATCGTTGCTTTCACAGCGCGCCTCTGAAGAAGGCGGCGAAGACGGCCGGCTCTCGTCTTCAGTGTCGTCTCATCCTGGTAAAGCATGCGCAGGACCGGGATCTCCAGCCTGGCTTTATCGAGGTCAAGGTAGAGGAGGAGTGTTGCTTCCAGTGCCGACAGGGTAAATTTGTCGGGTCTCAGTGCCCTTGTGAGAGGGTTTTTCTTGAGGGCGTCAATAAGGCCTTTTTTGCCGACCACAATCCCTGCCTGGGGGCCTCCGAGCAACTTGTCGCCGCTGAAAGAAATGAGGTCGATGTTTTTCTTCACCTCTTCCCTGATGGTCGGTTCCGAGAAGCCCAAGTGGTTGCCGAGGGGAGAAAAAAGACCGCTGCCCGTGTCAAAGTAGAAGGGGATGTCGCGGCTGGCAGCGAGCGATGTCAGTTCCTCGCTCGTCGTTTCATGGACGAACCCCCTGATCCTGTAGTTGCTGGTATGGGCCTTCATGATCAGCCCTGTTCTTTCATTGACGGCCCGCTCGTAGTCCTCCCTGAAGGTCCTGTTCGTGGTGCCCACTTCCCGCAGGACCGCGCCGCTCTTTTCCATTACTTCAGGGATACGGAAAGAGCCGCCGATTTCGATCAGTTCCCCCCGTCCTATGATCACTTCCTTCCCGTCTGCAAACGTATTGAGCGTGAGAAGGACAGCGGCTGCATTGTTGTTGACGATGAGCGCACCTTCGGCCCCGGTGAGCCTTGTCATGAGAGAGAGGCAATGGTCGTGGCGGTCGCCCCTCCTGCCTTCCTCAAGGTTATATTCAAGGTTCGAATAGCCGGATGCGACGGCAAGAAGGCGCTCAAATGCGAAACGGGGTAGAGGGGACCGGCCGAGATTCGTGTGAATGACGACGCCCGTGCCGTTGACGACCTTCCTGAGGTGAGGCGACAGGGATCGTGCTGTCCGTCTCTTCGTCTCCTCGATGATGGCCGGGACAGCCGGCACTGAATCAGCCCTGCCTTCCTTTATTGCGGCACGGAGCTCGTTAAGGATATCCCGAAGATTATCCTTTGCCGTTGCCTCGGGATAGACGCTCAGGTCACCCCATTTTTCATCCTTCAGGATGTCATCGACTTTCGGTATCTGTCGCAGTAGATCTTTCATCGTCCCATTATCGTCTTGAGAATGTTGAGGAAGTTCATCCGGAGCATGCCTGTGGGCCATTCGAGCTCCTTTTTTTCGCCGATAGTGCTGATATTTTTTTCGACGTTGATCCGGAGTTCGGAGATCTTTTTTTCTCTGCCCGCATCATCCATACCCATCGCGTGGTCGATCTCGTGGACGGTATCAAGCGAGAAGATTATCCTTTTTTCAACCTCTTCATAGGTCTTCTTCGTGATCAGGCCGTGCTGCATCTTCACCTTGTTGAGGGCCAGCGCGGAACGGTAGGTGCTGTCGACGATCTCGTCCCGATTCATCCATTTCGTTTCGTAGTTGAGGAAATACTTCCATCCCGGTTGAAGCATTGCCTGTCTGTGTGACTCTACATCCCTGAACAGGAGCTTGTAGCCATGCGCCTCGGGCGTCTCGAAGACCATGCTGCCGGGATCGACGAAAGGCGCAAGGGGTGAGATGAAAGGCGTGGTCACCTTCGATTTTCCCAGGTTCTGCAGGAGATGATCGCAATAGTTCGCCGTCTCCATAACGGAATTATAGTCTTGTTCGGGTAATCCGACCATGAAAAAAAGATCGATGCGCTTGCATCCATATTCAACCAGGTTATCGATGAGCCTCTCCATGCTCTGGTTTGTGTACGGCCGTCCAAAGGCATGCCTGACCTTCTCCTCATGGGACTCGGGAGACAATTCAACATTGAAGCTCTCCACCGCCCGGCTGATCATCCTGACGTGTTCCTTGCTCGGCGGGTTGAAAAATTCGAAGACAAAGCTGTTCTTTATCCGCTCTTTTTTCAGCAGGAACAAAAGCTCCTCGCCGTAGTGCGCGCCGCTCTGGAAAAGGTCGCCTATGATAAAGATAGGTCCTTTGAGATGAGACGCCACCTCCCTGATCTCGTTCATGAGGAGTTGGGGTGATTTGAAAGCCGCCTTTTCCCTCCCGAACATGTTCTTGAAAGCGAACCTGGACCCGCCGCAGGTCTTGCAGTTGTAGGTACACCCTCGACAGGTGAAAATGGCGGTTATGGGATATTTGGGCCAGTTGACGAAGGGAACGTAGCCCCAGAAGTCTCTGTATCTCATGACTTTCTTTATGATGTGCCGGTAATCGACATTCGTGTAGTTGAGATCACCGGGGACGAACGTGATGGGATTCGCGACAACCGTACCGCGCTCATCCCTGAACGTGACATTCGGCACATCATGAGGCAACGCGCCGACCCGGATAGCATTCATGAGGAGCTTGAGCGGCTCCTCGGTCGAATCTCCCCGGACGACATAATCGATGCTCTCGTACCGTTCGAGCAGTTCTTTATGGAAATAGGTCGAGGACAAGCCGCCGAAGATCACCGGCGTGTGGGGATGATGTTTCTTCACCAATTCAGAAACGGCGATCGCTCCCTGAACGTGAGGCATCCAGTGAAGGTCTATGCCGAAAGCCTTTGTTTTTATGTTCCTGATCTCTTTTTCCGGGTCGTATGCCCTGTTCCTCAGCATCTTGTAGGCAAGGTTTATGATCCTTACCTTGAACCCGAATCTTTCAAGATACTCGGAAAGGCTCGCAAAGCCGATGGGATACATCTCAAAGATAGGGGTGGAGGGTATGACATCGCTTATGGGTCCATGGAGCACGGATACCTTTCGGAAGTCATAAACACTCGGTGCGTGGAGCAAGACAAGATCCGGCATTGCTATTTGTATCATATCGGATGGCCGATATCAAACGGCATCTCTCCGGCAGAGGGGTGGTAAAGCCGGCAGGAAGACGAGCGAAGCGAGATGAGGGGGAAGGCCGGGGTACCCACGAAGTGGGTCGTGGCTTTGCCGGCAGAGGGGGCGCTGAGCCCCAATAACTGCAAGGGCCCTATTGTCTTGCCCGGCCCGTTCTGCTATTTTAATAGGAGAAATTCCAAGGAGTTTTTCGGAGGTAATGCAAATGTCCATACTCTCTGCCATTGGGAACACTCCCCTCATACAATTGATGCACCTTAATGGCCAGTCGAAGGTGAGGATCTTTGCAAAACTGGAAGGATGCAACCCCGGAGGATCGGTCAAGGATCGCCCGGCCTACTATATGATCAAGAATGCCGAGGAATCCGGGGAGTTGACCCGTGATAAGGTCATACTGGAGCCGACGTCGGGAAACACCGGCATCGCCCTTGCTATGATCGCCGCTGCAAAAGGTTACCGGATCAGACTGTTCATGCCGGAGTGCGTGAGCACCGAAAGACGGATCATCCTCGAGGCGCTGGGGGCAGAGGTTTTACTGACACCCGCAAAAGAAGGAACCGATGGGGCAATACGACGGGCGCACGAGCTTTACGATGCCGAATGCGGCAAATATTACATGCCCAACCAGTACGACAATCCGAGTAATGTCCAGGCACATTACGAAACCACCGGTCCGGAGATATACCGGCAGACAGGCGGAGAAGTGGACGTCTTTGTCGCGGGAATGGGCACGGGCGGTACGCTCATGGGCACGGGCAAATATCTGAAAGAGCAAAAGCCGCGCTGCCGGATAGTGGGTGTGGAGCCGACGCTGGGGCATGCCATACAGGGTCTGAAGAACATGCACGAATCCATTGTTCCGAAGATCTACAACGTGGAGAAGCTGGATGAGAAGCTTGTCGTAGAAGACATGGAGGCCTTCGAAATGGCAAGGACTCTTGCAGTCCGGGAAGGTGTATTTGTGGGTATGTCGAGCGGGGCGGCCGTGGCAGGCGCTTTAAGGGTGGCCGCTGAAATGAAGGAGGGCATCATTGTGGTGATACTGCCCGATCGCGGGGACCGCTACCTGAGCGTGATGCAGTTCAGATCGATCTGCGCGAAATGCCCGCCCTAAAAACTAAAAAACCGACTGATACCAATAACTAATATAGGACCGTTGTCCCGGTAATTCTGCTATTTGCTTCCCGGTTCTTCGCCAGAGTTTCAGATAGCCTCTGCTTGACTACCTTTACCTTGCTTTACCCTGCAAAGATCTTCCTGATTTTCTCTTTTGCCTCCCTGATCTGGGCAGCGCTCAGGATTTTTGCCCCAGTGGTGCGATCAGGCTCTTCGGCAATCGTGTAGATCCGTTCCGGTAAGGATGCCTGTTTTTTCATCCCTGGCGGGAGATCGGGAGTAAGACCTATCGCTTGTTGAACATCGAAGGGGAATTTCCCGGGGTCGGCTGTCTCGTAGATCACGGCCGGGCCATGGTGCTCTCCGCCTTCCGCCCGGTAGAGCTCAAGCGTCCTCCAGCCGACAGCGCCATGGGGATCGAGGATGACCCGGTATTTCTCGTAGACTTCCTTCATGGTCCTGTAGTGCTGCGGATTGTCGATGCTGACCGAATAAAGATCCTTTCTCATCTCTGCCATGTCCGGCATCCCGGCAATCACGCCCGCCTTGAGCACGTTCCCTGTTGCCTGATCCCGCTCGTCGAACATATGTCCGGCATAGAAGTCGATGAGCCGGGCAAGGTTGCTCGGATGAGAAACGATCATGGCAGAAGAAGGGGAAGTCTTCGATGCGGTTATGTTGTAAATACCGCTGTACAAGAAATCCGTGAACTCCCTGTTTTCATTGACGCCGCAGAGGATTTTCGAAATGGGAAGGCCCATGCCCTTCGCAAGGACCGTGCCCATCATGTCGCCGAAATTTCCTGACGGGATGCTCGCGACAAGCGATCCCCCATCCGTTATGATCCTCGAATAGGCAAAGAAGGGGTAAACGGCCTGGGGCAGCAGTCTCCCGATGCTGATAGAATTGGCAGAGGTAAGACAACCGGCATCACCGAAGACCTCCCCGGCGAACCCCTTGTCTCCCAAAAGGTTCTTCGCCAGGGCCTGGCATACATCGAAATCCCCGTTTACCTCAAAGGCATACACGTTCCGGCCGAGGGTCGTCATCTGCCTTCGCTGGCCTTCGCTGATGGACCCTTTCGGGAAAAAGACGATGTTGTCCACGTTGCCCAATCCCCAGAGCGCATCCGCAACGGCTCCGCCCGTATCTCCGCTCGTTGCCACGACGACCACCCTTCGTAGGCCGTGTTTTTCGAGGAAATAGTTGAGCATGCGGCCGAAAAAGCGGGCAGCGTAATCCTTGAAAGAATAAGTAGGGCCCCTGGTGAGCCACATGATGTAGGTGTCGTCCGTCACCTGCTGGATGTCCGTCGGAATTTTGTCTTCCCGATAGGCATCCTCAAGCAGCCCTGAAAGGTCTTTCTCGGGCACTTCTGCCCCCAGATACGGGTAAAGCACCTGAAAAGCGATCTGGGCATAAGACATATTGCGCATCGCCCTGATCGTCTCAGGACCAAGCGTGGGGATGTCCTCCCTCGCAATCATGTACAACCCGTAGTCGGGCGCCATGCCTCTCAGGAGTGCCGTCTCAAAATTGACCCTTGGTTCGGGGTTATTCGTGCTCTTGTAGAGGATATTTTTCATATGATTTGCTCCGAACAAACCATAAAATACACGATAAAAGGCGGGAATTCAACTTGTGGATTCCCTGCAGCAAGCTGCAGGGAGAAATTTTTTCGCTTCGCTCCGCTGGCAATTATAGGGGCTCGCGTCGCCCCCTCCACCGGCGAAGCCGCGACCGGCAAGCCGGTGCCCGGCCTTCCCCTCAAAGACTCGCTCCGCTTCGTTGTCTTGGATACCCTGTTCTTGCAGCAGGATCATTTATTGACTAAGCGGCCGACTCCATACCAACTCACGTCTACACCATCAAATACTTCTTCTTCACCTCCTCATTCGCCTCAAGCTCATCCACGGTCCCCGAGAAGCGGATCC